>CAYUNS010000021.1:11858-22869 GCA_964446155.1 uncultured Tepidisphaeraceae bacterium
CGGCGATGCCTTGCGCGGCTTTCGCCTTGGCCGCCCGCATGCGCGTGACGAAGGCTTCCTGTCCCCGGATACGCTTCTCGATTCTCGAGAGCATGGCGTAGAGGGGTTCGGCGGCATTCTTCTCCTCGAGCAGCGGCACCAGCGCCTGCACGCTCTGATTGAAATAGTGTTCGGCGTTGCCCACCGAGCCGGCGGAGTCGGCGATCATGCCACCGAGGCGGTTGAATGCCACCCAGTCTTCCGCGGCGATGGGTTCCCTTGCGGAAATGGCGAGCGCGGGTAGGAGGTGGACCGGCGAACCGTTCATCCGGGCGCCACCGGCGATCATCTCGGCGGCGCGCAGATTCAGCGCCAGTGTTTTGTCTCGGGAAGGATGCGCCTCGGCGCGGAGAATTGATTGCAGATTGGCGAACACGTCCTGGTGCAACTGGATCAACGGCCACTGCGTCGGTGGAACCTGTCCCATCGCCGGGAGATAGATTTCCAGGGCGGTGTGCAACAGCATTCCCGGCTGGGTCGCGGTGGCGTCGGCCGGTTCCACGGGCAACCCGCCGAACTGCAGCAACATGCCCAGCGCGTTGGCCTTATCGACGGCGTTCATACGGCCGACAGCGTCCATGAACGACTTGCGGCACGCCTGCGCTTCAGCTTCATATCCGCATCGCACATACAGACCATGAATCATCGCCCAGAGTTCAGGTGAGACGTTTTCATCGGCAAGCCGGCGATAATTTTCATCCAGGGCTTTGATGAACGTCGCCGAAGGACGAGTGATCGGGGCCTGGTCGCGCGTCCAATGCGCCATCGCCAGCTCCCGGATCAATTGTTCAGTGAGCGGCAGATCCGTCAGCGCACCGCCCGCCGCAATTGCCTTGCCCATCTCGTCCGCGAGAATCTGCCGGGTGTCGTTGTTGAACTGGTGGCGACGGTCGAACAGGAACCTGATCGCCAGATCGCTGCCCATCCGGGCATAGGCATCGCCGAGCGGCGCCGGGGCGGTCTGTCCGTCCTTTGATGCCTGGGCCAGTGCGGCCCAGACCTGCGGGTCTCCTTCAGCGTTGCGGGTCAGTTCAACATAGCGCGGGGCGATGTCGAACAACTCCGGGTAGTAACGCCGCTGCGCCAACTGCCCGGCGATCTCCCGCCAGAAATCACCCGCGGGCATCCGCGCCGACCAGAGTCGTGCCCAGGCGGCAAGCCCCTCGCGGTTGTCTCGCGTGTGCCTCAGGTGCCACATGAAAATCTCGGATACCTGTAATTCGGTGATGCTGCCGACCTGATCGTCGCCGCCGGGGATTTTGCCCTTGTACCCGGCGAGAAACGCCTCGACCGTTTGCAGAATACGGGCATCGGGGTTGCTGCTGTTCTGCTCGATGCCGCTCAACGTCGCCAGGGCGCCCAGCACCGGGTCCGCCGGCGCGGGGTTGCTCTCGGCGAACTTCATGAGGTCCTGGAAGGGCTTGAGGTTCGCCCAGGCGTCGGGGGTGGCGTTGCTCTTGGCCATCTCGTCCAGCACGGATTTCATCGGCGCGGTGACGCCGGCGCCGGTGATGATCTCCTTGAGCAGGGCGAGCTTTTCATCGGGCGTCACCAGTGAACTGTTGATGAAATGACCGCGAAAATAGTTTGGATCGAACGACGCGGGAAAGACCAGCAGACCGTTGCGCGCCGCCGAGATCAGGCCATTCTTGTCCTTCACCTGGTTGAAGCGTTCGATGATGTGCCAGCGAAGATACACGTCATGTCGCATCGGCTTGCCGGCGGAATTGGCCTTGAGCACGTCGGCGAGGTTCGCCGATTCGCTGAGGCGCAGCAGGTCACCGACCTGGTGTATGCTGAGGTTGGCCAGGTTTTCGCGGTAAAAGGCGATCTTCTCCTGGGGATCGTCGATCGTCGACTGGACATAGCTGATCGGCGCCGGCCAGCGCGACTTGTCATAGCGTTTCTTGTACTTCTCGAGGAAGCCCCAGGCGGCCTGGGTCGTGACCAGTTCCTTGTCCTTGAGCAGGAAGGATTCTCGCCGATCGAAGATGACGCGCAGGTAACGATCGTAGTCCGCCTCGGCGGCGGGATCGGCGTAAAGTGGTTCGAGCGCCAGGAATCGCTTCGCCATTGCGAGACGGATCGCTTCATCCTGGATGTCGCGCATGGCATCAAATTGGCCGAGCAGGCTGTTGTGCATCGGTTTCTTGAATCGCTCGTGGTAAGTCAGCAGCATTTCCACGCGATCGCTCGCCGGCAGGTCCTTCTCGAGTCCACGGAGCATGGCTTCAATCCAGCCCGCCGAAGTGGCGGAACCCTCGAGCATGACCTGCAGCGGCGGCAAATATCGTTCGAGGGGTTGAGCGCCGAAGATGAAGGCGTCGGCTGCGGCGTGCAGGGTGCGATGGATGTGCGTCACCTTTTGAGGATCGGGGAATGATTCCTGCAAAACCGCGGCGATCTCCAGCGCCCCCTTCGGATCGGGCACTTCAATCAGGCGATTCAACGCCTGCCGCCCCAAGGTCCACGATTCCTCGCTGGCGCCGAAGTGCTTGACGAACTGACGATAGGCATCGACATACGCTTCATGGGCCAGGACAAAGCGCAGCGCTTCCTGCAGATCATCGCTCTTCTGATCCATCAACCGGCTATAGGCGAGATAGCGGCTCTGGGCGATGCGGTCATCCCCCAGCATCACCGCGATACGGGCGCCCTTCAGGAGGGAGGCCGCGTCCTTGTTTTCGGTTGCTTTCAGCAGTGTCGTGATCCGCGATCCGGCGGTGACGATCCGGCCACTGCGTTCGGCGGCTTCCACCGACAGTCGGAGCGCCTCGATCGATGGGTTGGACCGCTTCAACTCGGATTCCAGCGCCTTGTCCACATCGAGGAACTTTCCCTGCTCCAGGAGTGCCCGGGCATCTTCAACCGGGCCGGCCCAACCCGGGGTGGCAGTCCCCATGATTGCGCATACACACAACAGTAGTGTCCACGTTCGAATGTTCATAACACTCCATCCCGCTGTCTCACCTGGAACATCCCCGCGCCCCCCGCCACAGCCAACTTCGTTGCCTTTCAACTTTGATTCGCGACATAACATGGAAACTCAGCACGGCAATTGGCTGTTGTTCCTATAGCCTGGCGTATGTCTTCCGTTGAATGGTTGAGGTTGACCTTTTTCGTCAGAAGCCCAACTTCGGTATAACGCCGCCTCTGGCATGCACCGTCATCCCCTCGACCATTGCTGACATTCTTCAAGCTGACTTCCGGCAGTGGATTGCATTCGTCCTTGTGGCATTGGTTGGAAAGAACTCTTTGGCGAGGCGAGCCTCGCCGAGGCTGCGCTTCGAGGTAATAGAATGACAATCCCGGCCCGGACGTATATCCTTGTATACACATCGGGGCAACTTTTACATCTGTATACTACAGGATTGCCTCTTCAGTGTTTAATGAATTCATAATTTGGCGTGGTGGATATCGATAATTTGGGTCGAGAAACGGCTCCCGCTTGCGGAACCTCGCGGAGGAACGCCACGCCTTGCGGGGCACAATCTTAAAAAAACCGGCTGTCTGGATAGCGCATCGCAGGCCAATTCGTTGTAATATGTTTGCACACAATCGGACAAGGGGTTTGCTTATGGGTGGAACGACGCAACCGATACCAAAACCTGACCCGGCCCATCAGCCTGGTGATGACGGAATTTCGGCGACGACGCCGATGGATCGTCCGAAGATGCGCGCCTGCCGCAGTCAATGACACGGAAGGTGCCTGCGCGCCGCATTGCACAAGCGAGAGGAATCGATGTCAGTCAGCTTCAAAGATCGGGCTTATCAGCACATTCGTTCCAAACTGCTGCGTGGCGGATTTGTCGCCGGTGAGCGGTTGTCGGAGGAGGCGTTGGCCGAAGAAATCGGCATCAGCCGGACTCCGGTGCGCGAGGCGCTCAACCGTCTCGCGAGCGAAGGGCTGGCCAAGCAGTTGCCGCATTACGGGGTGTTCGTGCGAAAGTTCGAGCACGATGAACTCGCCGAACTGTATGATCTGCGCGAGATCCTCGAGAGCTACGCCGCCGGTCATGCCGCCGAACGCCGCACCAAATCGCAGATGGCCAAGTTGGAAGCGATTTGCAACGACATGAAAAAGGCCGTGCATGAGTTTCGCGCTTCATCGGAGTTGAGTCCCGACCTGACTGAGCGACAGAGCATGTTGGACGCGAAGTTCCATGCGGCCCTCTTCGAGGCGGCCGACTGCCCGCAGACCACCAAGGTCGCCTTGCAACTTCGCCTGCTGACGCAGTTGTGCGGGCGCAAGCAGTTCATGCCCGGCGAGAACGTGCTGCGCATCCTGGCCAAGACGCTGCGCGAGCATATGGCGCTGGTGCGCGCCATGAAGCGGCGCGATTCCGCCGCCGCCCGCTCGTGGATGTCCCGTCATCTCCAGCGCGGCAAAGCGGAGGGGTTGGCCATGTTCGATCAGCGCGGCGACGGCGCGCCCCCTTCTCCCCCCCGCCAGCAGGATCCGCTCGAATGGTATGGCTTGATTGGGAACGGATCGGCGAAAACCTCGGAATCATAAACCAACGGATTTGATCTTTAATCTCTTTTCAATATTTTCGGTTCAACGAATGTCCAATTATGTTGTATACAAGTGTGCCTATGGAGTCGCTTCGCCTGATCCCGTCGGTCTTGTCAGATGGTTCCGTGGCCTCGCATGGCGCGAGAGTTTTCCATGCCGGACACGCAAACCGCCCTGATCCCGGCGATTTACTCCATAGATTGGTTTCTACATAAAACACCGCTTCATGGGATTCGCAGGTCGCCAATTCCTTTGATCGCATTTCCAAACCAACCTTTTCACGCAGATTGGAGATTCCGGTAATGAGACTGAATGGACATACCAACCGTATGCTTGGTTTTCTGGCTGCTGGATTACTGGGAGCCATGCCGGTCGGCGCGCAAGAGGAGCAGTCACCCACGGACGCCCTGAATGGCGCGATTGAAATCCGCTCGCAGGAGGCGGTGGGACACGTTCCCCTCGTGGAAGTCAAATCAGAGGTTCCCTGGACGACGAAGCCGATTCGCATTGACGGGGATCTGTCCGACTGGCCGGACGCCAATCCGGCGGTGGTGATGGAAGGCGAGAAGCATACCACCTGGACCCGCGGTGAATACAAGGGGCCTGAAGACCTCTCCGCCGCCATGCGGCTTGCCCGCGATGACCAGAACATCTACATCGGTCTGGAGATCCACGATGACCAGCCTCCGGTGGCGCAGCGGATCTCAATGGCGTTCGCGCCCGCCGACAGCCGTCTGATCCTGGGGTGGCAGGACGTCGGCATGCGCACCGGCGCCGATGACCTGCACGTGATCTTCGTGATCGGTCAGGATGGACAGGTCGGCATGCACTGGGCGCACGTCCAGCGGCGCATGGATCGCAGCGTGGTGCAGGATTCCTACGGCAGCGAGGCCGAGCGGCTGGCGCTGCTGCAACAGGGCGCTCACGCCGAAACCTACCAATCCAAGATTTTCAGCACGGCCACCCGCAAGATGGACGGGGACAAGTCGGTGACGGTGTTCGAGGTGGCGATTCCGTGGAAGAGCCTCGTGCCCTATGTTCCGGTCAGCTACGGACCGCTGAAGATGAACGTCGCGGTGATGGATCAGGACGGCGATGGCCCCGAAAGCAGCGCCGGCGCGGTGGGATGGATGCCGGGCCTGCACGGCGTGTACAGCGCCGCCCACTTCCCGACCCTGACCTTCACGCCTCCACAAGGCCGCGACGGTGTGGACGCGCATGCTCAGGTGTCGGTCCACAGCTACATCAACCACGACATCCCCGTGGCTTTCTCCCTCTACAATCATGGGCCGGAGCGAAAGGGAAAGCTTGAACTGTTGGCCGGTGAAGCCGGCAAGGCCGGTAAGGTGGTGGCTGAAAAGGAAGTGACGCTGCCGGCGGGATTCAGCAACCACGCATTGGCGGTTCACTCCGAGAAACTCGGGTCCGGTCAATGGGAACTGAACGGCCGGCTGACCATCGGTGACCAGCAGCCGATCGCCGTCCGGGTCTTCGCCCCCACGTTCAACGACACGGTCGCGGTGCAGGCGATCGCCGAGTACGAGGCGAGACTGGCGAGGCTGGAACGCAACGCCGCATCGCTCGAGGAACTCTACAAGCAGGTCGAGGCCAAGGGGCTGGACACCGCTTATCCCCTGGCGTACCTGACACTGCAAAAGATGTTCATTCCGCGTTCCCGGCTGGACCTGGAAAAAGGCGATGCCGATCGCGTCCGGCGGAACACCGAGACCCTCGAGTACCTGTACAACCACTCCCGGGCATACATGGAGGAGATCCTCAAGAACCCCGACGCGCAACTGAAAGTGCCGCCACGTTTCGATCCAGAGGCGCTGACGATGAAGGACGGCTTTTACCATGATGGTGATCGCCCGGTATTCCTCTGGGGACCGTGCGTCTTCTGGTACCTGCGCGATCAACAGCCGCAGGTGATCGATCTCGGCTTCAACTCGGTGGTGACGGAAGTTCCACAGGCTTTGGATAACAAGGATGCGGTGGCGCACGTCGAGGCGTATTACAAGGCCGGCGTGTCGATGAACGCGAGCATGTCGGTTCCGACGCTTCAGCTCACCGGCGCCGACGCCAACCGCTCCCCGCTGCTCAAAGAGCATCCGGAAATCAAGAACCTGAATCCGAACAACTTCCTGCCGTTCGTGATCCAGCATCCGATGGCGCGGAAGGCGATCGAAGAGGGATTTGCCAAGAGCATCAACTTCTGGAAGCCATTCAAGGGCGTCCGCTCGTATTGGCTGTGGAACGAGCCGTGGTACACCAACTACTCGGAGATGACCCGTCAGGATTTCATCAAGCATCTGGAGGGGAAGTATTCGACGATCGCGAATCTGAACAAGCGTTGGAAGAGCGACTACGCGAAGTTCGAGGACATCAAGCTGATCGAATGGCCTGACGCGGCGAACTATGCCCCGTGGTATGACTTCCAGCAGTTTCGCGACGATCAACTGGTGGACTTCTTCACCTTCCTGAGCAAAACGTCCAAGGCGCTGGACCCTCGGCGTCCGACGCACACGAAGTTCATGGCCGCCTCGCTGCACTCGTTCAACATCGAGCGGCTGCAGGAGCCTTACGACATCGCCGGGCATGACGGATCGATGGGCGACCGGGACATCATGTTCCTGGATTTCTGCCGCTCGCTGTATCCCGACAAACCGCTGGCGAACACCGAGATTCACATCGCCTACGCCGGTAAGAAATCCGTCGAGATGGTGGCGTGGCGATTGGCGCTGCACGGGTTGGCGGACGGCAACTGGTGGTGCTGGCACTCCAACCAGCGCTTCTCCGACTCGCTGGCCAACGCCGAGTCGATGTGGGCGCTGGCGATCTCCGGCCTGGACATCCAGCGGCTGTTCGACCCGCATATGTTCGCCCTGAACCAGAAGCATACGCAGGTTGCGACGCTGTTCCCGGATGTGGTCGAGCGCCGCAGTGATGTCAGCATGGTTCGGATGCGTTTCGAGCAGGCGACGGCGCAATACGCGCTGGGTCTGCGGCCGTTCTATGCCACCGAGACCCGCATCACCGAGGGAGAGCTGCCCAAGCACGAGGTGTTGCTGGCCGGTCAGTCCCATTATGTGAAGGACAGCACCTACCAGGGCGTCCTGGATTATGTCCGCAACGGCGGGATCGTCATCGTGACGCGCGGCGGATTCCGCCACAACGAGTACGGCGACACGCGCGACACCAGCGAGTTGATCAAGCTCGAGGGCGGCGAAGCCTACGGAGAAGGCGCGCGCATCTACCCGCTGGGAGATGGCAAGGTCATCTGCATTGACGAGATTGAAAAGCTGCCGGACATCGTGACCGATGGCGGGCAGTCGATGCGCGGCGGCCCGATGCCGGAGCACCACGCTCGGCGTCGGGTGTATCAGCGTGTCCTGGCCAAGGTGCTGGCGGACAACAACCTGCAGGATGCCGTCCGCATCGAAGCGAAGAATGCGGGCGATCTCGATGCGCTCTACGGGATGGATTGGCGCAGCGTCGAGGTGAACGGCGGGTACACGCTGGCGGTCCTGCCGTACGGCAAGAGCAAGAACGAGGATGACGCCCCGTTCAACGTCAAGCTCGTGACCGCCCGGCCGGTAAAGAAGATCATCAATCTTCTCACCGAGAAGGAAGTCGCGCCGGATGCATTTGAACTGGCGGACGGTCCGAACCTGTTCCATATCGAACTGGAACAGTAAGGGTTGTTCTTTGTTCCTCTTGTATCAAGGAGCTTGCGATGAAGACCATCGCGAAGAAGTGCCTGGGGATGGCGGCCGGTCTGCTGGTCGCCATCCCCGCGGCAGGGATCGGAGCGGAGATCCCGGATGCCGAGAAGGCCGCTGAAGCGCTCAGCGGATCGGTCGTGATCAAGTCACAGGACGCCGTGGCGTTCGTTCCGGTGGTCGAGGTGAAGGCCTCGGTGCCGTGGCGCACCTCGCCGGTCCAGATCGACGGCGACCTGAAGGAATGGAAGTCGGACTCCGCCACGGCGCGGCTCGACGGTGAGAAGTACGTCACCTGGAACAAGGGCGCTTACGGCGGCAAGACGGACCTGTCCGCATCGCTGTGGCTGGCGCGCGACGACAACTACCTTTATCTGGCGATGGAGGTGTTGGACGACAAGGCGCCGACGCCAAGACAAATCGAGTTGGCCGTGGCCCCCGCCGACAGCCCGCTGATCACGACTTGGCGCGACGTGGGGCAGCGTTACGGCGCGGATGACGTACACCTGACCTTCTCACCCGACCAGGGCGGCGCCATTCGAACGACCTGGCGGCACATCCCGCGGCGATTGGCCGCCGAAGTGCTGAACCATGCGTTCGGCACCGAGGAGGAACGTCGCGAATTCGTCGAGCAGCGAAGCGACCCGGCAAAGAATCCGAAAATCTTCTCGCGGATGACGACCCGGTCGGAAGACGGCCGGCAAATCCTGGCATTCGAAGCCGCCCTGCCCTGGCGGCTGATGGGAACCTACGATCCCGTCTCCTATGCGCCGCTGAAATTCAACATCGCCGTGCATGACAACGATGGAGAGAGCGGCGGGATGATGGCGTGGACACCCGGGATCGTCGGAACCTACAGCGCCGCCCACTTCCCGACACTCACGTTCGACCGCCCGGTGGATCGAAAAGCGGTGGAGACCTGGGCGAGCCTCGCGGCCCATCACTTCGTCAACAAAAACATCGAGTTCACCTTCAGCTTCCATAACCCCGGCGCCGAGCCGCTCACCGGGACAATCGAGATATTCTCGACGCCCGGCGACGACGCATCACCGCTGGCAAGCACGGAAATCACCCTGCCCCCCGGATACAGCCAAACGATAGTGCCCGTCCATTCCGAGAAGGTGGGACAGACCGAGTGCGCGTTCGCCGGCAAGGTGACGCTCAAGGACACTGCCCCGATCACCGTGCCCGTCCGCACGCCGGGGGTGGACGATTCGATCACCATCATGCCCGTGTCGGTCCTGGAGGAAGCGATCGCGCGGCTGGAGAAGAACACTGAAGTTCTGGCCGGGCTGTATAAGCAAATCGAAGCCAAAGGATTGGACACCGCGTATCCCCTGGCGTACCTGGCGCTACACGAGATGTTCATTCCGCGCAGTCGCGGTGATCTCCGGGGCGGCGACTCCGAGCGGGTACTGGCCAACACCGCCCGGCTTGAGAAGCTGTTCGAGGAATACAAGGCGTACATGCAACGGGTTCTCGAGGATCCATCGGCTCAGAAGATCGTTCCGCCCCGCTTCGATCCGGCCAGGCTCGTCATCAAGGATGGTTACTACCATGACGGCGATCGACCGGTCTTCCTGTGGGGACCGTGCCTCTTCTGGTACATGCGGGCCGATCAGCCCTATACCTGGAAGCTTGGCTTCAATTCGGTCGGCCCGGGCGATCTGCCCATGCACGACGAAAAACAGCTGCCGCAGATCAAGGCGTATCTCGACGCCTTCCAGGAACATGGCGTATTGATCAACGCCGCCATCGGCGAGGCGCAGTTCGATGAATTGAAGAAAGCGCATCCCGAAGTCGCGAATGTGGATGGAAACAATTTCCTGTCCATCATCATTCAACATCCGCTGGTGCGTGAAGAGATCAAGCGACGCATTCAGAAGGGTATTGCCTTCTATCGGAATTTCCCCGCGGTGCGGTCTTACTGGCTATGGAACGAACCGGCGTATTCCAACTACTCCGAGATGACCCGCAAAGGCTTCATCGAGGACTATCTGAAGCCGCGCTATGAGACGATCGAAGCGCTCAATACCGCATGGAAAAGCGATTACAAGACCTTCGATGAAATCCAACTGGCCAAGGGACCGGATCACCGGAATTACGCGCCCTGGTACGATTTCCAGCAGTTTCAGAATGACCTGCTGGCTGACTTCTTCGGGTTCCTCCACGAGACCGCGAGAAACGAAGACCCCACCCGGGCGACCCATGTCAAATACATGGCCATCTCGCTCGGCAACTTCGACATCGAGCGGTTGCAGGAGATGGGGGACATCAGCGGCCATGACGGCAACTCCAGTCACCGCGACATCATCTTCCTGGATTTCTGCCGGTCGCTGTATCCTGACAAGCCAATTTCCAATACCGAGATTCACATCTTTTACCGCAACAAGCCCATGGTCGAGCGGGTGGCGTGGCTGTTGGCCTTGCATGGTCTCGCCGATGGCAACTGGTGGTGCTGGCACTCCAACCCGCGATTCTCCAACACGGTCGGCAGCGCCGAATCGATGGAGGCGCTGACCATCTCCGGCCTGGATATCCAACGGCTGTTTGATCCCTATATCCACGCGCTGAACGAGAAGCCCAAAAAGGTGGCGACGCTGTTCCCGGATGTGATTCCGCTGCGCAGCGGCGACTTCATCAACAGCCTTCGCAACGAATGGGGGGAGGCGCAGTATTCGCTCGGCATTCAACCCCATTACGCCACCGAGAAACGCATCGCCGCGGGTGAACTCGC
>CAYUNS010000021.1:22879-33281 GCA_964446155.1 uncultured Tepidisphaeraceae bacterium
CGAGAACTGGTGTTGGCCGGCGTCACCGGGTTTGCCACCGATGACACCTATCGCGCCGTCGTTGATTATGTCAAAGGTGGCGGCCGGGTCATCGTGACGAAGGACAGCTTCGGCAAGAACGAACTGGGCCGGGAGCGCGACGCATCGGAACTGGTCAAGCCCGATGCCGGCGAAGTGTTCACGAAAACGTCGAAGGTCTACCCACTGGGCGATGGGCTGGTGATCTATGTGGATGACACCGTCCCCACCGCCAGGCCCGACGCCCCCAAGCCACCCTCCAAAGAGACCATCTACCGCCGTGTCATCGACAAGGCGATGCGGACGTTCAAGCTGAACGATCCGGTCGCCATCGTGCCGGCGGAAGCCGCCGATGGACATCCCGACGCCCTGAGCGGGCTGGATTGGCGCTCCACCGAGGTGGACGGCAATTACGTCCTGTGCATCGTTCCGTCCGGTTACTATGACGGCTCGCATGGATGGGATGTCCGCCTCGAAACCCACACGCCGGTGAAGCGAATCGTCGATCTGATCAACCAGACCGAGATCGATCCCGCCGAGTTCGGGCATGTGCAAGGTCCGAATCTGTATCTAATAGAACTGGCGGAAGAATGAACCCACCAAACATGACATCATCGACTTTCATCTCGCCGATGGCCGCGCGCGTCCTGGCGTTACTGGTCTGTTTTCTGATTGGATTGTCCTCGACCGCACACGCGCAATTTGAGCAGCGGGAAGGAGAAGAGTACCGACTGACGGCTGAGCCACCGCGCCAGGCATTGCAGAATGAGCCGATCGTCATCGGGATCAAGTACCACTCGCCGAAGCAGGGAAGCATGGGTCAGGCGGTGGTGGACTATCACAACGTCGATACCGGCCAGACCTTCACCAAGAAAGTCGAACTGCTTCTGACGCGCGGGACGCACCGGGTCGAGGCGGTCTGGGGCGCCGACGAGACGCTGCCCCACGGCATGTACGTCATCACGGTGACGCTCATCGACGACCAGGGCAAACAACTGGCGCGATATGCCAGCAGCCCCGAGCAGGTGAAGTCGATGCTGGTTCACGGCGGCGCCGTGACGCGGATCGTCAATCCGGACCATCTGAAGCAGGCCGTGAAGGATTTCACCGACTGGGCCAACGAACTGGAGACGCTCGCGGCCGCGGCTGAAGCCGCCGGCGCGAACATCACCCGCCAGCGGCTGGTCATTCCGGTCCTGAAAGACGCGGCCTTCTGGTCGGGCGAAAAGATGAGCGCCGGGGAATACGATGTGATCCAGATCAACCATACGTATCTCGAGGGCGAGTACACCAAATCCAAAGAACAGTTGCAGAAGCTGGCTGAGGATCCCCAGGCGTTTCCCGGAATGCCCGACATCCCGCGCCCCAGGGAGCGGTTCACCCTCCGTGACGGCGGATGGTATGCCGGCGACCAGCAGATATATCTGAGCGGCCCGTGCTTCTTCGGATTCACGCTGCGTTACATCCCGGTGGCGGCGAAGCTTGGGTTCAATGTCATCCAGCTCAGCGTAGACCCGAATACAGTCTTCGAGACCTCCGAAATACCGACCGGTATCCCGCGCATCGATGCGGGCATCAAGCAGGGCAACGAACTGGTCGCCATTCTGGACCAGTGCGCCGAACTGGGCATCAAAGTCGATCTGAGCCTCGCGGCCCACCACTTGTCCGGCTGGTTCTATGAAAAGTGGCCCGATGCCCGGAATCAGTTTGTGTTGTACGGAATGATGCCATCCGACATCGAGCATCCCGAGGTGCGCAAGCTGATTGAGCGGTACTACGACCACGTCATGCCGCTGATCGCCGGCCATCCGGCGCTGAACAGCATCTGGCTGGCCAACGAACCGGAGTACATGAACCCCAACGAGCGGAACATCAACATCTTCCGCCCCTGGCTGAAGGAGAAGTACCAGACCATCGAAACGCTGAACGCCGCCTGGGGCACGGAACTGGGCGGCTTCGAGGAGATCGTCGCCAGCGGCCGCAAGGGACATCCGGTTCCAGATGCCTGCTCAACCAATGCATCCAAACTGGACTGGTGGAATTACTCCACCGAACGACTGATGCAATTCTGGGAATGGGAAAAGAGCCTGATCCATAAGTACGACCCCGATCTGCCCATCGCCGTCAAACTCTACAACGGCACGTTCAACCCGCAGTTCAAGCCCATGTCCCGCGCCGATGAGGAATCCAGTGCGGACATCACCGATTACATGGGGATCAGCGGCGGATCGTTTCCCTTTTCCAAACCCTATAAAGACTTTCTCCGCAGCCTCGATCCCGACAAGCCGCTGGCGAATCTCGAGTACAAGTTCGGCGGCACGCTGACCAAGCTGTTCTTCTGGCAGGAAACCATGCAGGGCGCCACGCACATCAACTGGTGGTGCTGGCATCCCAAGCGGTCGTTCAGCCCTGTCCCGAGTGATTCGCAGTCCCTGCATCAGGCGGCTGTCGCCAAGCTCGACATTCAGCGCCTGCTCCCACAGATCAACGCGTTCAACAAGCTGCCGCGGGCGCCGATGGTCTTCATCTACCCCGATCCGGTGGCGCCGCGTTACCGAGAATTCTTCGCCTTCAATGACCACACCAACCGCGCCCTGACGCTGATGGGTTTCAACTGCGATTACGCCAGCGAAGACCGCATCACCGACGGCCGGCTGGACCTGTACGACGTGCTGATCATGCCGTCGTCCAACTTCATCCGCGATGAGACCTATGAAAAGGTGAAGGCGTCCATCGAAGGCGGCAAAACCGCGATCGCGCTGGGCGCGATCCCCGAGAATGATGAGTACAACAAGCCGCGCGACGCTTCGCTGTTCAAAGCCGGCGATGATGCGGTTGAACTCGATTTCGGCGATTACAAGGCCATCAAGTTCAGCGCCGGCAAGGGCACGATCTACCACCTTCCGGCGGTTCCCCGCTCGGAGGATGGCAAGAACCACATGACCGATGAATCGGTCAAGCTGATTCGTGAGTTCGTCGAGCGGACGGTCGACGAGGCGCTTCCCGCGCAGCCGGTGGTGATCCGCAATGCCGAGGGAGCACCGTTCATCGAGAACCGCTCTATCGAGTACACCAACGAGACGGGCGAGAAGGTTTACCTCACTTATGTCGTCAACGATTGGCTGGATGGTGAACAGGTTCTCGAGCCAAAATTCAACTTCGAGGTCGGAACGTGCCGTGATCTGATCACCGGCAAGACGTTCGATCCGAACCATATCGTCGTCCCTCCGGCCGACGTGTTGTTGCTGGAATTCACCGCGGCGCCGTAGCTGCCAGGGCCGGCATAATGCCTGACACGGCAGTGATTTGTTTGAATACCTGGGGAGGGTTGTTTTTAGAAAGGATCGATCCATGAGTCGCAAGAAGTTCAATCCGCCCCTGACACCGTGGGCAATGGTGATGATGCTTTGCTGCCTGGTCGGACTTCCGTCGGCGGCGATGGCGCAGTTCGCGAAGCAGGATGGAGCGCAGTATCAACTGAAAGTCTCCCCGCCCCGCCAGGCGCTGCAAGGCGAGCCGGTGAAGATCGGGATTGAGTACACCGTGCCCGATGAGGGCGGCGCCGGCAAGGCGGTTGTGGACTACCACAACGTCGATACCGGAGAAACCTTCACCAAGACGATCGACATCCCACTGGCCAAGGGGAAGCAAAAGGTCGAAGCGGTCTGGGGCGCCGAAGAGACGCTGCCCCATGGCATGTACGTCATCAAGGTGAGGCTCCTCGACGCCAAGGACAACCAGCTTGCGCTATACGAGACCAGCCCGGATCAGGTCCAGTCCATGTTGGTTCACGGCGGGGCGCTGACGCGGATGCTGAACGCCGAACAGGTCACCAAAGAGATCGAGGACCTGACGACATGGCGAGAGGAACTGGAGGCCCTCGAAGCCGCAGCCAGCGCCGCCGGCGCCGACACCACCCGATCGAAGATTCTGATCACGGTGCTGAAGGAAGCGACGTTCTGGTCGAATGAAAGCGTCAAATCCAAGCGGTTTGACATCCTCGACACCAACCACAAGTACCTCAAGGCGCAGTACACCCAGGCCAAGGCGCGACTGGAGCAACTGGCCAAGGATCCCAACGCATTCCAACGAGAGGTTGAAATTCCCCGCCCCAAGGAACGGTTCACCATTCGCGACGGCGGGTTTTATGCCGGTGATCAGCAGATGTTTCTGAGCGGTCCGTGCTTCTTCAATTTCACGATCCGGTATCTGCCCGTGGCCGCCGAACTGGGCTTCAACGTCATCCAGGTCAGCACCGGCCCGAACTCGATCTTCGAGACCTCGGAAGAGGCGACCGGCGTTCCGCGCGTCAGCGATTACAATGAACGCACCAAGACCGGCGTCCTCATCGACGTGCTCGATCAATGCGCCGAACTCGGCATGAAGGTCGATCTCGGTCTCACCAGCCACTTCATGCCCAAGTGGGTGTACGAGAAGTGGCCGGACGCGAAGAACCAGTTCGTCCTCTACAACATGATGCCCTACGACATCGAGCATCCGGAGATGCTCAAGCTGGTCGAACGATTCTACGAGCATGTGATGCCGTTGATCGCCGGTCATCCCGCGCTCAACAGCATCTGGATCGCCAATGAACCGGAGTACATGAACCCCAACGAGCGGAACATGGCGATCTTCCGGCCGTGGCTTCAGGAGAAATACAAGACGATCGAGGCGCTGAACCAGGCCTGGGGCACGGAGCTGAAAAGCTTCGACGACATCGTCGCCAGCGGCCGGAAGGGTCACCCCGTCCCCGACGCCGCCTCGACCGATGCGGCCAAGTATGACTGGTGGAAGTATTCGACCGAACGCCTGATGCACCATTATGAATGGCAGATGAGCCTGATCCGCAAGCACGACCCCACGATTCCCATCGCCGTCAAGCTTTACAACGGCACGTTCAACCCGCAGTTCAAGCCCATGTCCCGCGCGGATGAGGAATCCGCATGGGATCTCGTGGATTACATGGGCATCAGCGGCGGATCCTTCCCGTTCTCGAAACCGTACAAGGATTTCGCCCGCAGCCTCGACCCCGACAAGCCGCTGGCGAACCTCGAGTACAAGTTCGGCGGCGTGCTGACCAAGCTGTTCTTCTGGCAGGAAACCATGCAGGGGATCACCGACAACAACTGGTGGTGCTGGCATCCCAATCCGGCGTTCAGCAGCGTTCCAAAGTTCTCGCAATCGGTGCATCAGGCGGCACTGGCGAAGCTGGACATCCAGCGTCTGCTCCCGCGGATCCGCGCGTTCCATGAAGTGCCGCGGGCGCCGATGGTCTTCGTCTACCCCGATCCGGTGGCCCCGCGTTACCGGGAATTCTTCGCCTTCAATGACCACACCAACCGCGCCCTGACGCTGATGGGTTTCAACTGCGACTACGCCACCGAGAAACGCATCTCCGAAGGACGCCTGGACATGTACGAGGTGTTGATCCTCCCCTCGTCCGATTTCATTCGTGATGACACCTACGAGAAGGTGAAGGCGTTCGTCGAAAGCGGTAAGACCGCGATCGTGCTGGGCGCGATTCCCGAGCATGATGAGTACAACAAGCCGCGCGACGCCGCGTTCTTCAAGCCGCAGGGCAACGCCCAGGAGATCGCCATCGGCGACTTCAAGGCGACCAGGTTCCCCGCCGGCAAGGGAACCATCTACCACCTGCCGGAAGTGCCGCGTTCGGACGACCGCAGGAACAACCTGACCCAGGACTCGGCGATCGTGATTCGGCAGATGCTTGAGAAAGCCCTGGGTGAGACGCTTCCCCCGCAGCCGGTGGTGATCCGCGACGCCGAAGGAGCGTCGTTCATCGAAAACCGCACCGCCGAGTATACCAACGAAGCCGGTGAGAAAACCTATCTCACCTATGTCGTCAATGACTGGCTGGACGGCGAGCGGGTCATCGAGCCGAAGTTCAACTTCAAGGTCAACGGCGCCCGTGACCTGATCACCAACACGACCCTCGACGATCCGAACCGCATCGTCATTCCCGCGGCGGACGTGATGCTGATCGAGTTCACCGTGGCGCCATAAACCAGGCACGGGAAACACCAGCCCAGACAACTCGCGACGCCCGCTACTCTGGACAGGCGGGCGTCGCGATTTACACAATCCCCTGTCCATGGATTTACGGAAGAGTGATGTCGGAAAAATCGATCGTGATGAACGTGGACTATTTCGATGAGGTCTGCATCCATAACGACAAGCCTTATGGCCCGGATCAGGTGGAAACGCTGGTGAAGCGTTGCGCCGAATCAGGCGTGGACACGATCTACTGGCGGGCGATCGGGCTGGGCATGGCGGGGTATCCCAGCCGTCATCTCCTGAGACCCCAGGACCTGGGCGCCAGCGACATGAGCGTGATGATGCCGCGCATGTCGGACAAGGACCGCGACCCGGATGGGTTCAAACCGGGCGGCAACTTCGTCCTGGACGTGTCCAGCGCAGGCGGCTATCGCAAGGGGATCGGCGGATGGGGCAACCGCATGGCCGAATCGCTGGCGCTGATGGACCCGCTGGTCGCGTCGCGCGACGCCTGCCGGCGGCATGGAGTGCGATGGTTCATCTGGCATGACTTCCTTGATGAACGGCACAACCTTTCCCTCGCCAAACATCCCGAATGGCTCGTCACCGGAAAGGACGGAACCACCCGGTTTCCCGGCCTGCGCTCTTATGCGAACCCCGACGCGGTCGCGGACCAGTTGCGCGTCATCGACGAGTTGCTGGCATACCAGCCGGACGGGCTTTACTTCGCCACCTCCTGCCACAACCGGCATCTGAGTTTCCCCGAGCCAGCCGACTTCTTCGGCTTCGAAGACCCCGTCGTCGAGGCCTGCCGCGAGAAACTCGGCGTCGATATCCGCACCGAGCCGTTCGATGCCGAGGCATGGCACGACATCAAGGGCGGATTCGTCACCGATTTCTTCCGCCAGGTGAAGCGACGCGCCGCCGCCGCGGAGGCGCAGGTTGCCATCGGCACGCAACTCGGCCCACAAACCATTCTGACCGCTCCGGTCTTCTCCACGCATGTTCCCTACCGCTTCGCCACGCAATGGAAGACATGGATTGATGAAGGCATTGCCGACATCCTGGTTCTCGGCGATTATGAATGGCCCTGGGACAACGTGCCGATCTGGGAAGCCAAGACCATGAGTTGGCCGGCCGGCACTTACGCCGCCGACCACGAAGGAAAGCAATACGCGGACTATGCGCAAGGCCGCGCCAAACTCCATTGGTTCTCCAGTTGGCTCTCCGCTTACGTCGCCAAGCACCAGGGCGCTTCATCCGACAGCCTGGAAGGCGCTATGAACATGCGGACGAAAACAGTCCTGGCCACCGGCGCCGACGGTATCTGCCTGCACGAAGCAATGACCTTTGAAAAACCCACGGACGGCTTCGACACCATCGTCGAGATGCGCCGGCAATTTGCCTGAGCATGGCCGTTGGTTTTGCACCGCCGCGTATGCGGACAATGACCGCCTGATGCCGTAAGGGAATCACAAACCCGACCATGCGTGGTCGGATTGGTCCGATCCGCCATGAATCGCGGGTCATCCCTCGCCGGAGTCGTCATGGCAGAATTGAAAAAATGAGGATCGAAATGTCAGAGAACAAGGCGAATTCGCCATTTGAACTGAATCAGACAGACGCATATTGGATCTGGCCGGCGCGGGTCGGAAACGAGGCGAATCAATACATTGATTTTCGCCAGGACTTTGATCTGGATCGGATCGACCCGAGCGCGGAGTTGTTGGTCAGCGCCGATTCCAATTATGCGGCGTGGCTTAATGGCGAGCTGGTGGATTTCGGACAATACGGCGATTTCCCCGATCGCAAGACCTACGATCGCCTGCCAATCGGGCAGTATCTGCGCGCCGGATCGAATTCACTGCGAATCACCGCGTACTACCAGGGAGTGGAATCTTTCCAGTATGTGAAAGGCCCGCCTGGAGTGATCTTCGCGTTGCGTAGCGGCGCCGTCGTCGCCAGCAGCAGCCAGGCCACGCAATATCGCCGGTATCCGGGATACGCCGCCGGGGAGATCGCGCGGGTGACGCGGCAACTCGGCTTCTCCTTCGAGTTCGACGCCAGGATCGCAGGCAAAAGCTGGGAGCCGATCCAGACCGCCGATCTGCACGGCGGCGCCTCCTCCCGGCCGCTCGATCCGCGCCCCATTGAAAAACTGATTCTCCGTGAGAGGCCCGCCACGGTCATCTGCGCCCAGGGGGTCTTCCGCAGGGACGCCGACGCCCCATCAGCCGATGGCATCGGACCGCTCATGCAGCGGGATTTCCTTTCCGCGCGTTTCCCCCGCGAAATCCTTTCACCATCCGAACCGCTGACCCTTCCCTCCGATCCGGGCATTGAAATCGACTTGGGCGCCTTCCGTGAACAGGGAGCGTATCTCGTCATCGATCTTCACGCCCAGGAAGCCGGGCTGCTCGACATCGAGGTGGATACCGACGCCGACGTCCGCATCGACATCGCATACGGCGAGCATCTCGATGATCTGCGCGTCCGCGCCGCGGTCGGCGGGCGGAATTTCGCCAACCGCTATACCTGTCGCGAAGGCCGGCAGACCTTTGTTCATTACTTCTCACGCCTCGCCGGACGATATCTCCAGCTTCATGTGAGCGGTGTCAAAACACGCTTCAAGCTCCACTACGCCGGGTTGCGGCCGACGGAATATCCCGTGCAACGTCGGGGTCTTTTCAATTGCTCCGATGGGGTGATCGAGCAATTTCATCAGGTCGGCATCCGCACCCTGCATTTGTGCATGCACGAGCATTACGAAGACACGCCCTGGCGCGAGCAGGCTCTTTACGCGTTCGATGGACGCAACCAGGCGCTGTGCGGTTATCACTGCTTCGGCGAGTATTCCTTCCCCGCCGCTTCGTTCGCCTTGCTCGGTCGCAGCCTCGGGGAAGACGGCTACCAGCAGATGTGCGCCCCCGCCGACATCGATCACACCATCCCATCCTTCAGCTTTGCCTCGGTGCTGGCGGTCGCGGACCACTGGCTCTACAGCGCCGATCGCTCCGCCGTCCAGCGCGCCTGGTCGTGGGTCTGGCGAATGATGCAGGTCCATCTGTCGCGCAGGATGGATGACCTCCTGCCCTGCCCCACCGGAAAACGCTATTGGCAATTCTATGACTGGGCGCCGGGACTCGATGGCGCCGGACGTATCCTCGATCCCCGTAAACCGCGCTTCGACGCTCCGCTCAATCTACTCTTCTGCCTCGCGCTGACCGCCGCGGCCAATCTCGGCGAGGCCGTGGGCGATTCTTCCGCCGCCGCCACCCTGAATGAAGCGGCCGACCGCCTTCGCCGGCGAATCGCGACGGCGTTCTGGGACCAGACCGAAGCCGCTTATCAAACCTACATCGGCGCCGACGCCCCCAGGCATTTCTCCGAATTGACCCAGGCCCTCGCCCTTCTCGCCGGCGTACCCACGCACGACATCGCCTCCAGGTTGCGGCAGCGCCTGACGCAGCCCAACAACGGCATGATCGCCACGACCCTCAGCCATTCCCTTTACAAGTTTGAAGCCCTCCTGACCGAGCCACGCCAACATGGACGATGGGTCTTCGACACCATCGCCCGCGACTGGGGACACATGCTCCGGCGAGGCGCCACCAGTTTCTGGGAAACCATCCGGGGAGGCGACGATTTCAACCAGGCCGGCAGCCTCTGTCATGGATGGTCCGCCATTCCGGTCTATTTCAATTCCACCTGTCTTCTCGGCGTCCGCCCCATCGAACCCGGTTTCCGGCGCTTCACTGTCAGTCCGGTCGCCGGCGTGGTAAACTCCGCCCAGGGAGAAGTTCCCACGCCCTTTGGACCGATCCGAATACATTGGACAAGCGACGGGGATCGATTTGAATTTCATCAACTGTCTTACCCGGAACAAATTGAGCCGGTAAATCAACCCGATGGTCTGCTCCCGACGCCATCCCTACCATAATTTGACTGGATATCGAGAATGCAAAACACCGAACCCGCACCCATGACCCGCACCCGTTTGACCGGCCTCGTCGCCGCCCCGTTCACGGCGATGAATGAAAATGGAAGCATCAATCTCGATCGCATCGAGCGGCAGGCTCGGCATCTCATCGACAACCGCGTCCGCGGCGCGTTCATCTGCGGCACGACCGGCGAGGGACTTTCCCTCACGCTCGATGAGCGTCGGCAAATCGCCCAGCGGTGGGTTGATGTCGCCGGGAAAGACCTGACGGTGATCGTGCATGTCGGGCACACCTGTCTCGCCGACTCGCAATCCCTCGCGGCCCATGCACAGGAGATCGGCGCGCGGGTCATCAGCGCGATCGGTCCATGCTTCTTTCGCCCCGCCGGCGTCGATGATCTCGTGGAGTACTGTCGCTCGATCGCCGCC
>CAYUNS010000022.1:0-19392 GCA_964446155.1 uncultured Tepidisphaeraceae bacterium
CCCAGTCCCCGACGGGAAACAACCAGTTTTTGTTGTCGTTTGCGTACAGGATCAGTTCAATGGAGATCTGTCGCAGGTTGGATTTGCATGCCACGCTGTTGGCCTGCTGCCGGGCCTTGGTCAGGGCGGGCATGAGTATCGCGAGCAGCAATGCGATAATCCCAATGACGACAAGAAGTTCGACGAGTGTAAATGCGCTGTTGCGGTGTTTCATGGCTCCTCTTCCTTTTTGTCTGAACCTCCAGCGGGACGTTGAACAATGCCGAATCGAATGCGCCCACTGGATATTACTCCATATTGACAGGGGCGTTGTCGGGGAACCAGAGGATATCGGGCAATCAGGGGATGGAATATTCCGATTGTTTCAATAATTCCTGGAACAGCAGCCTGGGCCGCCAGCCGAAGTGCTCGCGGGCCTTATCGCTCAGCGCGGGGCTTTTATGGTCCGGCCAATCCTCCGGCAGGGTCGGGCCGTCGGGAAATTGCTTCATCAATCGCGTGCGGATGGGAGAGAGGCACATCACGTCGTCGGCCGCCGCATTGTAAATCTCGCAGCCGGGACGCGGGGTCTTCACCGCCAGCGCGAACAGTTCCGCCACATCGCTGACATGAACAAAGCTTCCCAGCCCGTCCAGGTCTTTTTCCTCCCGGCGCAGGTAGTTCACCCATCGCGATGAAATGTCGCGCACCATCACATAAGGCAGCCGGAAGATCGCCACCGACAGTCCGCGATGCTCTGCGAGCAACCGCGCGTAAAGCTCGTTGGCGACTTTGCCGGCGGCGTAGGCGTTTTGCGGTTGAGTCGGATGGGTTTCATCCAGCGGAAGGCGCAGCGGTGGAACGGCCGGTCGGGCATAGCAGCCATAGACCTGCGCGCTGCTGACATAGAGGAGGCGCGGTATCTTCAGATCCGCCGCGGTCTGGAATACGGTCGATCCGGCGGCGGTGTTCGTCGCGAAAATCTCCTCCGGGGGAAAGGGCATATCGACGGATGGAATTTCACCGAGATGAATGACGGCGTCGGATCGCTCGAAGACCGGCTGAATGATCTCGCGCCGTCGAACGTCGGCGTAGACAAAGCGAGCCGCGCCGTTCTCGTCCGATGCGAACCGATCGAGGATGGTGACCTGGTGCCCGTCCCCCAGCAGTTTGCGCACAACCTGCCGTCCGATTCTGCCGTTGCCGCCGGTGACGGCGACTCGAAGCGTTTTACTCATATGACCCTGATTATAGCCGTTTCCTGGAAATCATTCTTATTCCCTCGAAGGAAGAAATGATACGCATTCCGTTGCATTTTCACAGGCACGGGATGGGAAAGCGGCAGGGCACAGGGTAATCGCATGTAAACAGTTCGGATTATGGAGGCTTGCCACGCGAACCATCCATCGTTCCGCGTCCCCCGCGAGCGTGCTCGATCGTCTTGATCCCTCGCAGGATCAACTCGGCCCAACGTCACTCAACCATGTTGGCGGATGGAGAGGGCGAGCATCGTTCTTTCCATCGGCATTTGCTTTCTTTATCATGGTAGTCATGGGCGAAAAGGGACCAGCCGCCGCGTCAACCCAACCCCTCAACCGCTCTCTCTCCGCCGCCAACTTCAACAGGCTAAGGCTCAAGAAGCTCATCACCACCAGTTACGACGGCTCGCCCATCGCCGGGCCAATGTCCCTCTTTCCTGAGCACACCGAGGGCAACGGCCAGCGCAAGAAGCCCAAGGCCCTGGCCGTCATCCTCGACCACGTGAAGGACGAGGACGGCGACGGGGCGGCGAACGTGAGCTTGCCCGCGACTATTGCTAAACTGTGAAGTATTATGCGTACCGCTGGGAACATACCTCATCCGATTCCGTATCAGGGCAGCAAGCGATGGATCGCGCCGACGATCTGCGATTGTATTCCCCGAGGCACGAGAACCCTGTTCGAACCGTTCGCGGGCTCGGCGGCAGTGACGCTCCGCGCTGCGTCATCCGATGCCGCTGAGAAGTATGTCATCGGGGATCTACACGAACCAATCGCGTCCTTGTGGCGCGAGATCATCGAACACCCCTTTGACTTGGCAGATGAATACGAATGCCTGTGGCAGGAACAAGAGATCGTGGGCAAGGGTCATTTCACTGACATTCGAACCCGGTTCAACCGCAAGCCTGCGCCGGCGCTATTCCTCTACCTGCTCGCGCGCTGCGTCAAGGCCGCTATTCGCTACAACCGCAATGGGGAGTTCAACAACACAGCGGACCACCGTCGTCGAGGTGCGCGCCCGGAGACGATGCGCGAGAATATCGTGCGCGCCGCCAAAGTCTTGAATGGCAGAACCCACGTTCATCACTGCGATTACCAAGAAACCCTTAATGGCGCTGAACCTAACGATGTCATATATCTCGATCCACCCTACCAAGGCACGAGCGGCGAGCGAGACAGCCGATACGTGAAGGGGATGAGCTACGACGAGTTTTGCGATGGTCTCTCCAGTCTAGTGCATCGCGGTCTTTCACTGATCGTCTCTTACGACGGCCGAGTCGGCGAGAAGGTTTATGGAAAGCGGCTCCCCGCATCTCTGAAGTTGACGCACTTCGAGGTTAAAGCCGGAAGATCGAGTCAAGAAACCCTTCTCGGTCGCGACGGCGTGACCTACGAGTCCCTCTACCTTTCTGAATGTCTCCTAGATCGACTCCAGCGTTTACCGCGATTGCTGATCGCACCGCCGGTTCCTTTCGAGGATTTGTTACTGTTCCAGTAGGATGAACATGGGTAAGCCGACTTACTCCCCTGAATTGCTGGCTGCCGCCGCCAAAGTCACGACCAGGCGTGGGAAGGTTCTCGTTAAGCACCTCTTAGAACATGGGGCGGTTTCCACCGAACAACTGGAAACACTCTACGGGCTGATGGATGCTGCCAGTGCCGCGCGTGACGTGAAAGACGCTGGCGTCCCACTTACGACAACTCGGGGTAAAAGAGCCAATGGTCGACAGATGGTAATTTACGCGTTTGGCGACCCGTCCTTGATCCGCGGCGATCGGTTTCAAGGTCGCAAGGCTTTTCCGAAAGGATTCAAGGAAGCTCTGGCAAGGCGCTATGGTGCTCGATGTGCGCTGTGCTCTATGCCTTACGAGTTGCCACACCTCCAAATCGATCACCGCGTTCCCTACCAGATTGCGGGAGAAGAAGCCGAAGGGGAGCGGTCCCTTGCCGATTACATGCTCCTATGTCGGTCTTGTCAACGTTCGAAGTCATGGGCGTGCGAGCATTGCGACAACTGGCGTGAAGGTAGGCAGCCTGACATCTGTAAGACATGCTATTGGGCTTTTCCTGAAGACTACACGCACATCGCCTTGAAGGATCACCGGCGTCTGGAAATCGTCTGGCTGGGCGCGGACGAGGTTGCCGATCACACGAAGCTTAAGGCCCTCGCGAATCGGAATGCTGTGGCACTGCCTCTTTACGCGAAGGCGGCCTTGGCAGAACATGTGAAGCGTACCGCAACTCGGTGAAGGCGGCTCGACGGAGAAGAAGCTGCTGGCCGTGCGGGTGTTCGACCCGAAGACGAAGAAGGTCGCGTACAACAAGCAGACGCAGGCGGCGCAGGCCAAGGGCGAGTCCAACTGCCCGCTGTGCGCGATGGGGCACAACGCGAACAAGGGCAGAATCTACGAGCTTAAGGAGATGGACGCGGACCACGTTGCCGCATGGAGCAAGGGCGGTGACAGCTCGGCTGCCAACTGTGAAATGCTCTGCACGACCCACAACCGGGCGAAGGGGAATAAGTAGACCGGGCTGGGGGCATCCGGGCGCGGCGCGATATCCATTTGGCGCGACCGGATAGTCATTTCGCGCGGGGAAAGCTCGTCTGGAGTATAGTGCGGCGCGGGATGAGACGCGGGATGCGGCGGGGTGGTTTTTGACTCAACTGAAATCGGTCTCCATGAGCTTTATTCTTACCGTCAACCAGGAGCCTGTTCGGTTGAAGCTGGTCCGTGATCGTACCCGGATGTTGAAGCAGGGGTATCCGTGGGTATACCGCGACTGGCTCGCGGAGACGCCGAAGGCGGCGGCCGGGACGCGGGCGGTGTTGCGCGATCGGGATGGATCGATCCTCGCCTTCGGCATGTACGATCCGATCGGCCCGCTCGCGGTGCGGGTTTGCGCGGTCGAGCGGCGGCTGGATGATGCACTGATCCTGTCCAGGCTTGATTCGGCATTGGCTCTTCGACGGGCGATGTTCAACGATGAAACCAGCGGGTATCGCCTGTTGAACGGGGAGGGCGACGGGCTGCCCGGACTGACCTGCGACCTTTATGCCGATCATGCCGTGCTGAAGCTGGATGGAGACGCGCCGGCGGGGTTTTGGAATGTGGATGCGCTGGCCGACTGGCTTGCCGATCGACTGTCGATCACCCGCGTTTTTCTCAAGTACCGCTCCGATGCTCCCACTCGCGGCCGGGCCGTGACAGGACCGATTCCCACCGAGCCGGTGCGGTTCGTCGAGAACGGCGCCCGCTTTCAGGCCGATCTCGTCCAAGGGCAGAAGACGGGATTCTTTCTCGATCAGCGCGACAACCGCGCCCGCATCGGAAGGCTTGCCCGCGGGCGATCGGTTCTCAACCTGTTCGCGTACACGGGTGGATTTTCCGTCCATGCCGGCATGAACGGTGCGGCCGAGGTCACGAGCGTCGATCTCGCGAAACCCGCGATGGAGGAAGCCGATCGCAACTGGCGGCTCAATGAACTGCCCCCCGATCGGCATCACGCCGTGCCGGCCGATGCGTTCGCCTTTCTCGAAGCGGCACATGCCCAACGGCGATCGTGGGATCTGATCGTCGTCGATCCCCCATCGTTCGCGTCGGCGGAGCGGCATGTCGCCAAGGCGACGGCGAGTTACCAGAGCCTGTTCACCGCCGCGCTGGGAACGCTCACGCCCGGTGGGATCATCGCATTCTCATCCTGCTCCAGCCATATCTCGCAGCAGATGTTTTACGAACTGACCGAGAAGGCGGTCTCAAGGGCGCGTCGGCGGGCGACGGTGCTGGGTGTTTACGGTCAGCCGGCCGATCATCCATTCCCGCTGGTTTGCCGGGAATTGCAATATTTGAAATTCATGCTGTTGCGGGTCGAATGATGGAGCGCGCCGATGTAGCCATCGTCGGTGGAGGGGCGGCGGGCCTGGCGGCGGCGATCTTCGCCGCGGAAGCCGCGCCCCACGGATGCCGCATCGTCGTGCTGGACGGCGCCAAAGCCCTGGGCGCGAAAATCCTGGTGTCCGGTGGTGGACGCTGCAATGTCACGCACCGTCAGGTACATCCCGGGGATTTCAATGGTTCGCGCAACATCGTGCGCAACATCCTCGCGTCGTTCGATGAATCGGCGGTCGTGCGATGGTTCGAATCGATGGGCGTTGCGTTGAAGATCGAGGAAACAGGCAAGCTCTTCCCCGTCGCCGATTCCGCACGCGCGGTTTTGAACGCGCTGCTGCGCCGATGCGGGGAGTTGAATGTTCCGTTGCGAACCGGCTCGCGTGTGACGCGGATCACCGCGCCGGCCGAAGGCAATCCCTCCTTCATTGTCGAGCATGAAGGCGGCGGGGTGACCTGCGGCAGGGTGATCCTGTGTACCGGTGGGCGATCGCTCCCGCGCAGCGGCAGCGATGGATCGGGGTGGGAAATCGTCCGGCGGCTCGGGCATACCGTAACGCCGACCTATGCCGCGCTGGCGCCGCTGGTGCTGGCGCCGCAAATGTTCCACGCGGAACTCAGCGGCATCGCCCAGGAGACGGAGCTGTCGATCTTCGTCGGCGGCAAGCGGATCGACCATCGCAGTGGGAGCATGCTCTGGACGCATTTTGGAATCAGCGGGCCGGTCGTCATGGACGCCAGCCGGCATTGGGTGATCGCGCATGAGACCGGCAGGGAGCCGAAGCTGCAATGCAACCTGCTGCCCGGCCGGGGATTCGACCAGGTCGAAGCCGGGCTGGTCGCCGCGACAAGGGCACGGCCGAAGGCGACGATGCTCACCCACGTCGCCCACCTGCTTCCCGAGCGCGTCGCGACAGCGATTCTGCGCCATGCCGGGATCGACCCTGCAACCCCGGCGGGTCAATTGCCGCGGGAGTTCCGTCGCACGCTGGCGCATGCGCTGACGGCGCTGCATCTGCCGGTGACGCATCACCGCGGTTGGAATTACGCCGAGGTCACGGCCGGCGGTGTCCCGCTCGATGAGATCGATTATCGCACCATGCAATCGCGCAAGGTTCCCGGCCTGCACCTCGCGGGGGAAATTCTCGATTGCGACGGTCGAATCGGCGGATTCAATTTCCAGTGGGCCTGGTCCACAGGCCATCTCGCCGGCCGCGCGGCGGTCGGTGTGGATCGGCGATGAACGCCCGGGGCGTTCCTGTGCCTGGCCCCCCAACGTACAACAACGCTCCCAATCCGCAGCGGAGGTATGTTCGCGGGGATTGCCCGCCGGAATCGAGTCGTTATGTTTGTGCGGCTCATGAACCTGTCTCACCGCGATGAAGTTGCCCGCCGACGCACCTTTGCGATCATCTCGCACCCGGACGCGGGCAAAACCACCCTCACGGAGAAATTTCTCCTCTACGGCGGCGCGCTCATGCTCGCCGGGTCGGTGACCTCGCGCAAAAACCAGCGCGCCACCACGTCCGACTGGATGGAATTGGAGAAGAAGCGCGGCATTTCCGTCAGCTCGACGGTGTTGCAATTCGAGTATCGCGGGTTCGCGGTGAATCTGCTGGACACGCCGGGGCACAAGGATTTTTCGGAGGACACCTATCGCGTGCTGACGGCGGTGGACGCCGTGGTGATGGTGATCGACGCGGGCAAGGGGATCGAAAGCCAGACGCGCAAGCTGTTCGAGATTTGTCGGCTGAGGCAGATCCCGATTTTCACGTTCATGAACAAGCTGGATCGCCCGACGCGCGAGCCGATGGAGTTGCTGGACGAGTTGGAGAGCGTGCTGGGGATTCATGCGTTCGCGATGAACTGGCCACTGGGGACGGGGCCGGACTTCCGGGGTGTGTACGATCGCATCGCCCGGCAGGTGCATCTGTTCGAGCGCACGCCGCATGGCGCCTACCGCGCGCCGGTGTCGGTGACGAACCTGTCGGACCCGGTGGTGCGCGATCGCCTTAGCGAATCAATCCACGCCGCGGTGTCCGAGGAACTCGAGGTGCTGAACGGCGCGGGCGCGACGTTCGACGCCGACGCCGTGCTGCGCGGCGGGCTGACACCGGTTTTTTTCGGCAGCGCCAGCAACAACTTCGGCGTGCAGCTTCTGCTCGATGCGTTTCTCAACCACGCCTCCGCGCCGCGCGCCCGCGAGGCGGGACGCGGCGTGATTTGCCCCGACGAGCCTGCGTTCTCGGGGTTCGTCTTCAAGATACAGGCCAACATGGACCCGCGCCATCGCGACCGCATCGCGTTCATCCGGGTCTGCTCGGGACGGTTTGACCGCGAGATGGCGGTGACGCTGGCGCGCACGGGCAAGCGCATCAGGTTGAACAGCTCGCACAAGCTGCTCGGGCAGGAGCGCGAGACGGTGGATGTCGCCTTCCCCGGCGACGTGATCGGCATTGTCGGGCATTCCGAATTCCGCATCGGCGACACGCTGACGGAGGATCCCTCGATCGTGTATGACGCGATTCCGCGCTTCGCGCCGGAATGCTTCGCCTATCTGCACTCGCCGAACACGTCGCAGTTCAAGCGGTTTCGCGATGGACTGGATCAGTTGTTGCAGGAGGGGGTGGTGCAGGTGTTTCAACTGAAGGATTCGTTTCAGCGGGTTCCCCTGCTGGGCGCGGTCGGGCCGTTGCAGTTCGAGGTGGTGCAATACCGTCTTCAGACGGAATACAACGCCGAGTCGCGGCTGGAACGGTTGCAGTGGGAGTTCATGCGATGGCTGCCGATCGAGTTCGCCGTCGCCGACGTGGAGGCGTTGACGCTCCCGAGCGGGTGCAACGTCGCGCAGGACAGCGACGGCCGATGGGTGGTGCTCTTCGCCAGCGAATGGAGCGAGCGATATTTCAACGAGCGCAATCGCGGCATCGTGCTGTCGAACATTCTCCAGCAGCAAACGCCGCGCGCGACGCCGGAGTGAACCACCGCCTGCGGGTGTCCGGCGTCATCGACACGTCATGGTTCCCCCTTCTTGAAATTCCATCCATGGAGCGGCGCGTTGAGGCGGATGGTCGAGTCACGATCCGCATACCGCGGGGTTGTTGGAGAGGGCGGGGGCTGCTACAGTCAAATACATGGGAACCCATGTATTGAAAGGCCGAACACCGCATGAGGATGTGCGGGCGATCATGGATTCGCTTCGCCGGCTGGTGCGGGAACTGCGAGTGTTTTCGAGACGGGCGGAGGCGACGGCGGGGATATCGGCGGCGCAACTGTTTGTTTTGCAACAGCTTGCGGAAGGAAAGCCGCGCTCGGTGAACGAGCTGGCGGCATTGACGCTGACGCATCAAAGCTCCGTTTCGGTTGTTGTCCGTCGCCTCGAGGAGCGCGGGCTGGCGGCGCGCAGGGCTTCGGATGCGGATGGGCGTCGGGTGGAATTGTCGATCACGCCGGCGGGGCGGACCGCATTGAAACGCGCGCCGCGGTCGGCGCAGAACCGGCTGATCGAAGGGGCGTTGAAGATGAAGGTTTCCGATCGAAGGGCGTTGTCTCGGCTTCTCGGAGCGCTCCTTGAAAAGAGCGGTCTGGAGGAAACCAGGCCGATTCTTTTCTTCGAGGGGGAAAAGCGGGAATCTCAAGCACAGGATCAAAAACAGCGGAAAGCACGAGTCAGATGACGAAAGATCAACGGCCGGAATCCGAACAACGACATGAAATGGCGCATTCCATCGAGAGCGCATCCACGACTCCGGGCCTGCCGGTCGCGCCCTCGCTCGGCCCGACGCTCGATGACGCGCTGGTGCCTTCGGAGCGATCGGTCATCGACCGGCGGGTGGTGGTGCTCTCGGGATTGTGCGTTCTGCTGGGTGTGGTCGCGGCCTTGATGGCGCAGGTGCTGGTGCATCTCATCGCGCTGATCACGAACATCTCTTTTTACGGGCGCGTGTCCTTTGAAACCGTCGGACCGGCCGGATCGCAACTGGGACTGTGGGTCATCGGTGTGCCGGTGGTCGGCGGGGTGATCGTCGGCTTGATGGCGCGGTACGGATCGAAGGCGATTCGCGGGCACGGCATCCCCGAGGCGATGGAGCAGGTGCTGACCAACGAGAGCCGGATTCCCGCGCGGATCACCTTTCTCAAGCCGCTTTCGTCGGCGATTGCAATCGGGACCGGCGGGCCGTTCGGCGCGGAAGGACCGATCATCGCCACCGGCGGGGCGATGGGATCGCTGATCGGGCAGATCCTTCCCACCGCCGCCGCGGAAAGAAAAACGCTGTTGTCCGCAGGGGCGGCGGCGGGAATGGCGGCGACCTTCGGCGCGCCGGTGTCGGCGGTGTTGCTGGCGGTCGAACTGCTGCTGTTCGAGTTCCGTCCACGATCGCTGGTGCCCGTCGCGCTGGCGGCAAGCACCGCTGCCGCGGTGCGCATCGCGTTCGAGGGCGCCCATGCGGTCTTCCCGATGCCGGACCTGACACAACCGCACGGTCCGGCGATGGCGGGGTACATCCTGGTCGGAGCGCTGATCGGCCTGCTGTCGGTGATGGTGACCCGGGCGGTCTATTGGATCGAGGATCTTTTCGAGCGCCTGCCCGTGCATTGGATGTGGTGGCCGGCGATCGGCGCGGTCGCGGTGGGCGTCTGCGGATATTTCGAGCCGCGCACGCTGGGCGTGGGGTACGTCAACATCACGGACACGATCTCGGGGCATTTCACCGTGAGCGTCGCGATGTGGCTGGTGGGGATGAAATTCCTCTCCTGGGCGATCGCGCTGGGCAGCGGCACGTCGGGGGGAACGCTGGCGCCGATGTTCACGATCGGAGGCGGGTGCGGATTCGCGCTGGGGGTGGGGATGCAATGGCTGCATCCGGAACTGGGGATCGATCCGCGGATCGCGGCGCTGGTGGGGATGGCCGCAATTTTCGCCGGGGCGTCGCGGGCGCTGCTGGCGTCGGCGGTGTTTGCGTTTGAGACCACGCTTCAGCCGCTGGGGTTGTTGCCGCTGCTCGGGGGATGCTCCGCGGGGTATCTTGTGTCGTCCCTGCTGATGAAGACCTCGATCATGACGGAGAAGATCGCCCGCCGGGGCGTCCGCGTGCCGGATGAGTATGCGCCGGATTTTCTCGATCATGTGCTGGTGGGAGAGATGGCCAGCCGCACCGTCGTTTCGCTGCGCGCCGATCAGAGCGTGGAGGAGGTGAGATCGCGGATGGATTCCGAGCGGGAGGGCCTGACGCACCAGGGGTTCCCGGTGCTCGACGACAATGGCGTCCTTGCCGGCGTGTTGACCCGCAAGCGGCTGCTGGCGCGTGAGGTCGCGGTGTCGGCGAGGGTGGGGAGCCTGATCAACCGCCCCCCGGTCGTGGTGTATCACGATTGCACGCTTCGCGAGGCGGCGGACCACATGGTGAGGCACGACATCGGAAGATTGCCGGTGCTCGATCGCAGGACGCGGAAACTGGTCGGTTTCATCACGCGGAGCGATCTGCTCCGCGCCCACCGCAAGCGGCTGGCGACGGCCGCCGCTCAGGCGTAAAAGTCGCCCACCGCCTCGGGTTGATAAACAATGCGCTCGATCCTCGACAGCCGCGGACCGCGCCGGTCGCGCCATCGAACCGTCTCCCCGATCCGCGCCCCGAGGATTTGCATTCCCGATGGACCGGGAAGGCAGATTCGCTCGATGTTTTTCTCGCGAACCGTCTGCCAGGGAAACACCAGGACATACTGGCTCGTCTCATGGGTGCGCAGATCGAGCATCTCGAATCGCGTGTTCATGGTGATGACGTTGGGCGGAACATCCTGTGGAGACACCATCTCCGCATCGCGGAGCAGGGCGTGCAGGGTGTCGAGGTGTGTTTCATGGGACGAGGCGGCGTCACGGGCACGGTGAATGGCGTCCATCAACCTGCCTTTGTCGCGCACGGTGATGGTGGGCACGTTGTGGGTGAGAATGACGGCATTGTATTGTTGTTGACACACGCTGGCTCCTTTCCGGCGCGCCGTTGAGGTTGGCCGGGGAAATGTCCGGTTGGAATGATCGGTTTGACGGATTGGGCTGCCGACGAGGCCGGGCGCCTATTCCGGAGGCTGGGCCGGCGGTGACTGGACCGGGGACGCGGAGGAGTCCGCGCCCTGTTTCTTCTGATCGGTCCAGCCGGGCCAGATGGGATCGAAATCAAGAAAGATCTCGATGCGCGTGAGGCGGTGGGTTTCGCGAATCCGTTCGGAGATGCGCCTCGTCGGGGGTGGAATTGGATCGAGCATCGGATGTTCTCCTGCGCACTGCGCGGTTGAAACGGGAGCTTTGGTGAAAGCCCCCAAATCGTCAGACGTCAAGATGACCGGCGGCCTCGGGCTGGTAGACCAGGCGCAGGATTTCCATCACCTGTGGTCCGGTCGTGCCGTTCCAGCGAACGATGTCGCCGACCCGCGCGCCCAGCATCATCATGCCCATCGGGCTGAAGACGCTGAGCTTCCTTTCCTCCAGCGATTCATCCTCGGGATAGACCAGGGTGTAGCTGGCGGTGTTGCAGGTGCGCAGGTCCATCACCTCGAACCGACTGTTCATGGTGAGGCGGTTTTCGGGGATTTCCGAAGGGGCGACGGCGTGGGCGTCGTCCAGCTCCGTGCGGAAATGATCGAGGAAGGGGGCATAGGTGCTCCAGTGACGGCGCGCGTCCTTGAGGCGATCCCTGAGCCTTTCCCGATCGTTGATGGAGACGAGTTGTTCGCATTGCATGGGGCACGTTCCTTTCCGGCGTGAGATCGGCGCCGATTCGAGGTCAAAGGTCACTGATGTCCGGCCTTTTCGGGTTGATGGAGAATCTCCATCACCTTCGCGACGCGCGGGCCGGCGGAGGACAACCAGCAGATTTCCTCGCCGACCCGCGTGCCGAGCAACGCCATACCCATCGGGCTGAGGACGTTGATCGGCGTGTCCGGGGCGTCGTTCTGCTCCGGGTAGGTGAGCACGCAGGCGCGTGTCTCACCGGTCGTGGAGTCCGTGACGACGAACCGGCTGTTCATGGTGATCATGTCGCCGGGGATTTCCCTCGGTGGGACGACCGTGGCGCGGCGAAGCTCGCGCCCGAAAAAGTCGAGATGCGGAGCGTAGTCCATTGGCGAGCGGCAGGCGCTGCCGATCGCCTTGGCCAATCGCTCGGTGTCCAGGGACGACAGCGTTCGGCTATGGAACAACATGACACTCACTCCTTTCCGTAAGGAAGCTACAGGTGGTAGTCACCGGCGGCTTCGGGCTGGTATAGAATCTTCTCGATTTTCAATCGCCGCTGACCGGCCGGGGCGTCGAACTTCACGGTCTGCCCGACCTTGGTCCCGAGCAGCGCCATCCCGAGCGGGGCGAGCACGGAAAGCTTTCCGGCGTCGATGTCGGCCTCGTCGGGATACGTCAGCGTATAGACCTCGGTCTCGTCCGCCTTCACGTCCCGGACCTGCACCTGGGTGTTCATCGTGACGATGTTCCTGGGGACATGCCCGCCGGGCACGACCTTGCCGCGATTCAATTCCTCCCGCAACATGGAAAGAAAATGCGGGTGGCTGGTGCGGAACCGCGCGGAGTCCACCAGGTAATTCAGACGATCGAAATCCATGTCGGTGATGACGATTTCCTTCACGGCCATTGTGGTTTGTCCAGTCATTTGACAACTCCTTTTGCTTCAGGTGGTCCAACCCTTGGGTGGCCCAGATCAGTGTTCAAAATCCCCAGCCGCCTCCGGCTGATACAGGATGCTTTCGACTTTCAGTCGCCGCCGTCCGCGCGGGACGGCCCATTCGACGGTGTCTCCGACCTTCGCCCCGAGAAACCTCGCTCCGAGCGAGGTCAGCACCGACAGCTTGTGATCGAACATCGCCGACTGCCCGTGATACACGAGGGTGAAGGTCAGCCGCTCACCCGAGTCGAGATCGCGGGCGACGACGCGCGAGTTCATGGTGACCGTGTCGGGGGGGACTTCCCCGGCCGCGACGATGCCGGCGCGCTCGAGCTGCCGCTCGAGCGCCCGCACATGCCCGCCATAAGGCTCGCCGTGCGATCGAAGGGATTGAATCATCGCCTCGATTCGCTTGCGATCCATGTCGGTGATGACGTATTCCTGAACGATCAAGATGCGCCTCCTTTGTATTGTCCGACGATGCGTCGTGATCCGCGGGACAACCCGTCGGATCGTTCGATTTGGTCTATGGCGAAAAATACGTTGCCGGCCAGCCCGCCGTCCGCGGGTGGCCGTGGAAGGCGGGTCAGGCAGGGAACAGCAGCACCTCGCGTGCCGAGCTGTCCGGATTCATTTCAGTCTGTTCGTTCACTGTGTTCATAATGTCTTCAGCTTCACTTACACCGGCTACCCCGGAGCGGGGCCGCTGGCTCTGCGACAATCATACAAAGGCATGGAATCATAGGCAAAATACGAACTTTCAAGGTTATGTATTTGTAATCTGAATGTTATGCTGCCCCTCATGAAATGGCTGAACTACAATCACCTGTACTATTTCTGGGTCGTCGGCCGGGAAGGCAGCGTGGTCCGCGCCGGCGAGGAACTGATGGTGACCCAGCCGACCATCAGCAACCAGTTGCGGGAACTGGAAACCGCGCTGGGACACAAGCTCTTCGATCGCGTCGGGCGGGGTTTGAGACTGACCGAGGCCGGTCGCGTCGCGTTCAACTACGCCAACGAAATGTTCACCCTGGGACAGGAACTGCTCAACACGCTCCAGCACCAGGCCGCCGGACCCGCGCTGCGGCTGTCCGTCGGCGTGGTGGATGTCATCCCCAAGCCCGTCGTGCGGCGCCTGCTCGCGCCCGCGCTGAAGCTGTCGCAAACGATCCGCCTGATCTGCCGGGAGGACAAGTCCGACCGGCTGCTCGCCGACCTGGCGGCGAGACGGGTCAGCCTGGTGCTCAGCGACGCCCCCATCGGCACGGCGGTGCAGCTCCAGGGATACAATCATCTCCTGGGCGATTCCGGCGTCTCCTTCTTCGCGACGACGAAGCTGGCGAGTCGATATCGACGCGGATTCCCCAAGTCTCTCAACGGCGCGCCGCTGCTTTTGCCCACCGATCATACGCAGGTGCGGCGATCGTTGAACCTGTGGTTCGATTCCAAGCGAATCCACCCTCTCGTGGTGGGAGAGTTCGACGACAGCGCGCTGCTCTTTTCCTTCGGCCGGACCGGGGAAGGCGTCTTCCCCGCGCCGACCATTGTGGAATCCGACATCAAGCGGGAAATGGGCCTGACGGTGGTGGGGCGGGTGAACGAGGTGCGCGAGCGTTTTTATGCGATCACGCTCGATGAACACCCCAAGCACCCCGCCGTTCTCGCCATTCGCGACGCCCCGAGGTGACTCCGCGCCGAACCGGCAAATATGGGAGATGCGTTGTCCGCGCACTTTCGTACAATCACCGTTTGCGGCAACTGTGAATTTATGGAGGCAGCATGAAGCGCGTGTTTCGAATTGTGTTGGGTCTGGTCATTGTGTTGGGCATCGCCGGCGCGGTGGTGTTCTGGCAGGTGAGCCGAGCGGGATCGGGGGCGCTGGAGCGGTGGATCGGCGGGCAGTTGCAGTCCATCGCCAATGGCTTTCTGGTTCCGCAACTCAGCTTCGATGATCTGGATTATGAATACCCGGGCACGGTGCGGCTGAAAAAGCTCAGGCTCACCGCCGAGGATACGGCGAACCCGGGGAAGTTCATCGACATCGTCGCCGCCGATGAGGTGACGGTCGCCCTCGCGGAAGTGCCGTCCGTGGGCAAGCCTCTGCTCATCGAGAAGATCATTCTCGACAAGCCGCTGTTCCAGGCGGTCGCCGTCTCTCCCGAGTCGAGCGAGTTTGTCGGATTTTCCAATCTCATCCGGCAATCCGCTCCGGAGACGGGTGAATCGACCGAACCATCCGAGACGCCCGCCGGGCAGCCCGCCGACACCGGGGAAGCGCCCACCCAGAAGCTCAGCGACGTGTTTCAGATGCGCCTCGTGCAGTTGATCGACGGACGCATCGTCTACGATCCCCGCATTCCCGACACCGTCCCGATGGAGCTGAACGAGATCAACACCCGGTTGGACATCGAGCCGACCGAGGCGGGCACTTATGCGCTGAGCGTGAAGATCGCGCGCGATCCGGTGTTCAGCCTCGCCGTTTCCGGGAATCTCAACCTCGACCATTTCAGCGCGCAGGGCATCCAGCTTCTGCTCAACGCCGACCTTGGGCAGGAGAAGGCGGATTATCTTCCGCCTCAGATTCAGCAGATTCTCTCCGAGCATGAGGTGCGCGGCGCGCTGGCGCTGAAGGTCACCGGCGATCTGCCCATCATGCAATACATGGATGGCGACATCGACACGGAACTGACCGTGACGGATTCGCACTTCGCGGCGGGGGATTTTCGCGCTCCCGTCGAGCGGTTGTCGATCCTCGCCAATCTCAAGGAGCAGAAGGTCACCCTGTCCGAGTTGAAACTCGACGCGCTCCAGGGCGAGACGCTCCTGGCCGGCTGGCTGATGTTGAACGAGGCCATGGACATGGACCTCACCGTGAAGGTGGCCAATGTGCTGCTGGAGGAGATGCTGAGAAACGCCGACGATCCCGAGAAACCGGCGCCGTTCGCGGGGCGTCTCAATGCCGACGTTCGCGCGGGCGCGCCGCTGACGGCGATTCTCGCGAAAGTCGCGCCCGCGACCCAGCCCGCGACGGATGAATCCAGCGATCCCGCGCCCACCGACGCTTCGGTCGAGCCGGTCGTGGCGACCGGACCCGCGCTGCCGGAGGAACAGTGGGGCGGGGGAACGATCACGCTGGAGGAGGGACGCCTCGTGCGTCTTCCCGTCATCAGCGACATCGCCGGTTTCATGACCAGGGGCGCTTCGATGCTCACCGGACAAGCCGATAAATCGGGCAAGCCGCGCGATCGCGTGAACATCGTTTTCGACCTGGTCGGCGATCTCGCCAGGTTCAGCGACATCACCTATGTCGGCGATGTCGTCGCCGCGCGCGGCGATGGAACGATCTCGCTCGATCAGCATCTCGATCTCACCGTCAACGGCGGACCGGTCGAGAAGATGCAGGCCATGCTCGGCAGCCAGGTCGGCGGCGTGCTCGGCAAGATCACCGACAATGTGCTCGCCTATCGCGTGACGGGAACCGTCGCCGAACCGAAGATCGGCGACGAGGTCGGTGGCGGCGTGGTCGGTGAAGTCGGCGGAAAAGTCACCGAAGGCGTCGGCAACGTCGGCAAAGGCATCGGCGGCGCGCTCGGCAAAATCGCGGGCCAAAAAAATGACAAGGAACCCGAGCCGGCTTCCGACGAATGAAATGGCCACCGTTCGACGGGCGGTCGTTCATGGCGCTTTCGCCGGTGATTTCATGAAACAGGGAAGTGTGCGATGAAATGGAGATGCAGCTGGTTTTGCATTATGGGTTGAATCGGCCGACTTCTTCTATCACAGAAACCAGCAAACCAGCTCCGTCCCCGTTCATCTTGCTCCTGGAATTCGAGAACCGGGATAGCCCTTTCTATCTCAAGGGCAATGCCGCTTCAGTTTCCCCAATGTTCAAAGCGTTCCCTTTCCGTCTCCCTGTTGCGGCACGGCGCCGCATTCAGGGCATTTTTCAGGCGTGGCACGCAGGTCGTATCCGCATTGCACGCACTTTCCGGCTTTTCGTCTTGCCATACGTCGTCTTGCCACACGAACTCCCCAGCGCCAGATGATCATCAGCGCAAACGGGAGTGAGATCGAACCAACCACCACCAGGAGCGCAGGCCCCATCACCAGGGTCCAGCGTGAACACTTATGTATCTGATGATTGAACAGTAGCGTCTCACGCTGCATGGAGATTCGACTTCCTCCCAGTTCTAAAAATCTCTCGGCTTCGAGCTCGATGTATATTGCGCTCATTGAACGCCAAGCCATCGGATCTCCGCGATAGGAGTGGAAGTCAATCTCAAACCCTTCACTATATCTCCCTACACCCACTTCATAAAATTCACCGGTGTAGTACAAGATGTTCCATCGCGGAATGTATGCCAGAAAGAACGCGATCACGCCCAATACGATGAGTGGCGCCGCCAGGAATGCCAGTTTTAATGTTTCTTTACGAACCATATATCTCCGCCGATCTGATTACCGGAGGTCGCAACGGGGCCGGTTCCGCCCCCTGGAAGATGTCGCCGCTGAGTAGTCGGCGCTGTTCGAGCGTTTTCCAGGATGGCGCGGAGCCAGGCGAGCGGCTTCCACCCATGGAACCCCGGGCTGAGCTCAAACCATAATCTCCCACTTGCCCGCGTCAACGCAGGGGCTGTCGGGCTTTTTTCGACCTGATGCACCGCGCCGCATCCGTGGTTTTTGCTTCCGGGGCGGGGAGATCAGATGTGGCTGTCGGAGAGGGAGTTGAGGTCTTCGGGGGTGGGGAAGGCGTCGGGGTTGGCCTGCTTCATGAGGATGTGCTTGGCGAGTTCGAGGCGGGTGAGCACCTGGTCCATGTCGGCGGGGCGCTTCTGGGGTCGGGTGGCGATGCAGTCCATGATGAGGTTGGACAGGGCCGCGGGGACCTTGCGGTTGAGGTCACTGGGGGTTTCGATGCGCGTGTCGAGCAGGAAGCTGTTTTCGCCTTTTTTGTTGACGGTGTAGAGGGTCGGAATGTTCCGGCCGGTGAGGGACCAGTAGAGGGTCGCGCCGAGGTTGAAGACATCCGTCTGGATGGTGACGGGTCGGCGGCTGACCTGTTCGGGGGCGATGTAGTCGGGGGTACCCTGGATGCGTTCCTTGACGGTGCCGATCTTGCAGCTCTGGCCGTAGTCGATGACCTTCACGGCGCCGGCGTTGTTTCGCAGGATATTGTTGGGTTTGATGTCACAGTGGACGTAGCCCATGCTGTGCATCATGCGCAGGCCTTGTGCGGACTGGATGAAGGTGTCAACGATATCGATCATGTCCGGCGGGATGCGCACATCGAGGGGTTTGCCGTCGAACAACTCCATGAGCAGAAAGGCTTCGCTGACTTTCAGCAGGAGGGTTTTGCTGATTTTCAGATCGAAGGATCGTCGGAGGTTGGGGTGCGTAAGCTGCCGGCTGATCTCGAATTCCGCTTCCATCTGCTCGATGAAGCGGATGTCTTTGGGTTCGGCGCGCACGACATGCTTCAAGGCGTACACCTGCCGGGTTTCGGGGTCGCGAACAGCATAAATGATGCTGCGCGCACCTTCTCCCAGACGTTCCAGGACATCGTAGTGAAGAAGTTTTTGAGCCATGAAAGACTGCTATCCACCCAGTTTCCTCGAAATCCTTATCCCGTCAGGTGGAACGCGGGAGGGATGATTCGGCGCGGCCGATGAAAGATGATTCAATGATAAGCAACCGCAACTCAATCGGAGGATTCGGTGAAGGCAATGCAAACCACATTGCAACTGCCGGGGGAGGACACCCATACCCATTCACGCCCGTGATTCACCTCGTTGGTTGGAGATTCTTTCGGGTATCGTACAGGCCTTCACATTTAGCGGCACACTTTAGGTAAAACGATCCCGGATAGCAAGCAAATCTTGCACACTTCATGCCCGGCATTCGGAGGCGTCAAGGGTGAAAACCACTCGCGTCGAGCCGATCACGAGGCGTCGGTCGCTCTTGATGCCAACAACGGCTCTGTCATGGTGTAACGATCGCGCGACGCCGAAAATTGCCGAGTCGCGGCAATTTTCGAGAAAATATTACGGAAGGAGCTGTTCGCGGAAGGCGGCGACGGGGAAGAACCGCCCGATTCCGGCGGGGGCGTCGGCCTGGAACATCAGGATGGCGTCGTCATTGATGCGAAGTCGGTTTTGCAGGGTGGCGACGAGTTGCTCGAGCCGCCGGACCTGGAGGGGGGTCGGTGCGGTGACGTCGAAATCACCGATGAGGCAGATGCTGATGCATTCCTCGCTGTGGTTGATGCGTGCGCCCGCCGGGGCCACCGCGCCTTGTTGTTGGTTCCATCGCTGGCCGATCTGTATCTCTCCGTCGATGGCGCCGTCGCCGTTGCCGATGACGAAGTGATCGCCCAGCCCGGCCGGCGTTCCACCGACCGTGAGGGCGTTGCCCGACAGGGTGCGGCTGTGATGGATGTAGATGTACTTCCATCGATTGGGCTTCACTTCGGTGTTGACGTTGTCGAAAATCTGATCGAGTGTCCGCGGGGCATCGATGGCAAAAAGGCTGCTCGAGGCGATCGCGGGGAGTGGCGCGGGTTGGAGAGCGAGCAGGATCGCACCGGTCAGCGTCGCGAGGTCG
>CAYUNS010000022.1:19402-32727 GCA_964446155.1 uncultured Tepidisphaeraceae bacterium
TGAAGACCACGAATTTTCGATGTGAAGTGTTCACTGCCCCGTCCGTCTTAGCCATCCACTCCGCACGCACGGTCCCATAATCCCGCACGCGGCATTTCTAATTTCTTCATCGGACACCCATGCGGAAAGATAACAAAAATTTCTCCGAATGCGCGGCTGCGCCCATCCTTTTCCGCGGGAGGTGGCCGATCGGCTGTCGCAGGCGTTACAAACGGTGGGGGTTTGCCCGCTTTACGCGCGAGCTATTGCCCGAACTGCGCGAGTTCACCGCGGGAGGTTTCGCGGAATTGTCCGCCGGACCGTTCCGCCGCGAGTTTCAAGCCGGTCGCGGACCCGACGCTGCCGATGGAGACCGCATGGACGGTGACACCGTGCTCACCGAGCACGTCCTGGACCATTTGCGCGAACGAATCATCCAGATCCCATCCCTTGCCGGTGGCGATCACGATGGTGTCCGGGCGTTCGAGCATCGCTTTTTCCAATGCGGGTTTCGCGTCGGTCTGTCCGAAGGAGAAGACATCCGCCAATTCCCGTCTCGCCAGCTCGATGTTCGCCGGATTGGCGAGGGAGGGCATCGCGGGGATCGTGATGGGGGGGGAATCGTCGCTCCAGAAAATGATCTGAAACTTCCGTTCCGCCCCGAGCGAGCGGATCGATTTCATTGTCGCCTGGGTCAGATTGCCAAAGGCGTCCGAGGTGCTGCCGCCCCGGTCGAGGACGTAGATCACCGTGTTGCCGCTCAGTGGAATGCTCGCGAATGACGCCCCGCTGGGAATCTCGACGACCTGGCCTCCCGCGCCGATGATCGTCTGTCCGCTGCCGGATGGCGCATCCTCTGTGCGATTGGTCAGAAGCATGATGACGCCGACCAGCAGAAGCGTGACGACGCCTCCCCCGGCGAAAAGGATCATGTTTTGTTTTTTCCTCGCCACCGCAGTGGGCGCGGCGGCGGGTCGCTCGCGACGGGAGCTTAATCCGCTGGAGATGCCGCTGCTGGCGACGACATCCGCCAGGTCGTCGAGTCCCGTGCCCGCGCCCGAGTCGTGGCGAGAACGGTTCTGATAAAGGGTTTTGGGCGATTTCGCGCTCGCGCCCGGCGTGCCGGAGCCGGCCCGTAAATGCGATGGAACCGTCTGGATCGCGCCGCAATGCTGGCAGCGGCAAACTCCCCCGGCGAAAGCGTCATCGATTTCGAGCGTGGATTTACAGGATGTGCAACTGATGGTGATCATTGAATGCCCGATGAATGCGCGTCTCGTGTCATGGTTGCCACAAATAATAAAACCCGGTCGGCAGGAAAGTGTCGGCGTCGGGCAGGGTCAGATGAAGGGCGTTGGATTCCGGCGTCGGCGACGCCTGGGAGGCATAGATGGACCCCATGTAACCGTAAGGTCGTTTGTACATGATGACCCGTGCCCGTTCGGCCCCTGCGAGATGCCTGGCTTGCTCGATGGCGTCATTGAGCAGGCCGGTGCTGTCGGCAAGCCCCAGGGCGACTGCCTGTTCGCCGCTGAAGACCCGCCCGTCCGTGGCGATTTTCAACGTCTCGGGATCCTTGATCGACCGATGACGGACCACAACCGACACGAAGCGGGCATAATACTCATCCACCATGCCCTGCATGATTTCCCGTTCCGCCGGTGACAGCTTGTGAAAGGGGGAACCCATGTCTTTCATCGGCCCGGATTTGATCGCATTGGTTCGGACACCGATTTTGCCCAGGGTCTGCTCGATGTCAAAGGTGTTGAAAATCACACCGATGCTGCCGACGACGCTGGTGGGATGGGTCACGATCCGATCCGCCCCGCAGGCGACGTAATAAGCGCCGCTGGCGGCGATGTCCTGAAACGAGGCGACGACGATTTTGCCCGTGCGTCGTCGGAATTCCTCGACGGTCTGGTACATGGTGTCCGATGCCGTGACGGTTCCACCGGGCGAGTTGACGCGCAGGACGACCGCCTTCACGGCCGGATCGTTCGCGGCGTGGTTCATCTGTTGCGTGAACAGACTGAGTTTGTTTTCGCCGGGCTGAAGAAACCCGCCGGTGCGGGCGTTGGCGAGCATTCCTTCGACTTCGATGATCGCCACTTTCGGCTGAAACCATCCCCGCCCCGGCTGGACGGTGATCTCCTGGAGTTTGTTGGTGTTGGACACCGGCGTTATTAAAAGGCTGGGCGTGCCGCAGCCGGAGAGTGCTATGATGAAGATGAGGAAGGTGAAGATGCGCATATGGACCTTTAATGGATTGCCGGCTTCAATCTCGAACCCCAAATTGGACTGCACCATTTTTTGAGGCGATGAACAGTAAAGCCTTCGGGTCGAGGTTCATCGCCATCAACATCAGGGATTGCGACCCCGGCCTGCCCAATCGGTTGATAGTCGGTAATCACAAACTCGGGAATACTACCTGTGCCTCATCATGTGAGCAAAGCCCAATTCGCGGTGCTGGTCGAAAAAGCGCTCGATGAACTGCCGTTGGAGTTCGCGGAGTTTCTCGAGGAGGTTCCCATCGAGATCCGCGATCGTCCCTCGCCGAAGCAACTCAGAAGCCTCGGTCTGCATCGCGACGAACTGCTTCTGGGTCTCTATCACGGTCGCCCGCGCACGGAGCGAAGCGTGCTCGACGGTGCTTCCCTGCCCGATGTCATATTCATTTTTCAGGAAGACATTGAAATTGTCAGCAAAAACGAAGAAGACCTGATCCATCAGGTGAGAACCACCGTACTCCATGAGATCGGCCACCACTTCGGCATGTCCGAAGCGGATTTGGACGCGCTGGGCTATGGATAATGTCCTGAATCAGACGATAAACGGAATGGACCCCGGACGAGGCGGCGATCGGTCGAGCCGGGGCTGCATCCCCGGCTTCCAAATCGGCCGCCACGATGCGAATTAAGGTCCCGCCGCTCGTCGGATCGACTTGACCAGCCAACGTCATAACTGATAGCCTTTGCCCACTTGCCGGGTTGGCAGGGGGGCGGGATACGCGACATCAACGTTTCTCTCATTCATTCGTTTGTCGGAAGGATCGGATATGGATCGCAAAACGCTTCGCTGGATGCCGGGGCTGGTGTTGATGCTGGGACTGGGCGTTGTTTCGCCCGTCCATGCCGCCGAGCCATCCGAATCCAACGGCGCGATCGCCATCACCATGCCCTCCGAATACCGCCGGCTCTCTTTCCAGATTCCAGGTGTTTTGTCGGAAGTGCCTGTGAAAGAAGGAGATATAATCAAGGCTGGCGATCCGCTGATGAAGCAGGACGATCGCCTGGAGAAGGCGGTTCTCGATGCGATCAATCTGGAAGCCAACTCCACGCTGCCGGTCGAATTCGCCCAGGCCGATCTCGACAACAAGCGCGTCGAGTTGAAGCGGATCGAGGAACTGTTCAAGCTCGGCGGCATTGCCAGCCAGACGGAACTTGATCGCGCCCGGCTGGATGTGTTGCAGGCCGAAATCCGTCTCAAGCTCGCGCATCAGGAAACGGCGCAGAAAAAGCTGGAGGCCAAGGCGCAGGAAATTAAGATTGTCCAGAAACATCTGGACAGCCCCATCGATGGCGTGGTTCACTCCCTCGATCTGGGAGTGGGTGAAGTGGTTGATCCGCAGAAACCGGCCATGGTGCTGGTGAAAAACGATCCGCTTCATGTCGAAATCCATCTCGCCACCTGGCAGGCCGCCCGACTGAAGGTCGGCGAGACGATGCGGGTGAAATATGTGGATGACCAGGAATGGCAGTCGGCGGCGATTATTTTCATGGCGCCCGTCGCCGACGCCGCCAGTGATACCCGGCTGGTGCGCATGGAACTGCCCAATGCATCGCACAAACCATCGGGTTTGCAGGTGATGGTCCAGTTGCCGGAAAAACTCCTGTCGCCCCGGCCGATCGAGTCCGCCCAGGCGGGTGAGTGATCGGGCTGAAACGCCTCGCGACGCCAGAGACAGTGTAAGAGCGTAAGCTGACCGATAGTTCAATTGCAGGTGACCCGTGTCCCAGGGAATCGTTGAAACGTCACAAGGTTCCGGATCGTCCTCCTCGTCCGGCGCATCGCGGTCGAAGCTGGTCCAGCGGCTGCTCGATGCGTCGGCGAACCTGCCGGCGTTCGTGCAGGACCTGTTGACGACGCAGGCGGTCGTCGTCGCGGGCACCGAGGCCTCGGGGTTCATCGTCGAGAAATCCGCCGAGGATTTCACCCTTCGCCCGATCGCACATATCCGCCCGGATCAGAGCAACGCCGAAACCCGCGCCGCCGCCATTGCGGCTTTTCAGGAAATCATCCGTCCGTGCATCGAGCAGAACAAGGACGGCGCGATCGAAATCACCGCCTCCTCCGATGACGCCGGCGAATCGCAGTTCTGCCTCGTGACGCTGCTCCGCAACGAAGGGGAGATCGTCGCCGCCAGCGCGGTCATCACCCGCTGCCGCAACATCGAACGCGCCCAGCAACGGTTGATGTCGATGCAGCTTGTCGCGGGTTACTTCGATTTCTACAGCCTGCGGCGAACCAGCGAACAGTCCCGCGTCATCGCCCAGAGCCATCAGCACGTCCTTCAACTCGCCACCGCCGTCGCCACCGCCGAAGGCTTCAACGCCGCGGCGATGAATCTCTGCAATGAGCTGGCCCTCCGCTCCAACGCCGCGCGCGTCAGTGTCGGCTGGATCAAGGGAAATCGCGTCAGGGTCAAGGCGCTGTCGCATACCGAAAAGTTCGATAAGAAGCAGGAGTTGATCGTCGATCTTGAACGCGCGATGGAGGAGTGCCTCGATCAGGAACAGATCGTGCATTTCGATCCGGTCAGCGGCGACAGCTCCGAGACCGTCACTCGATCGGCGCAGACGCTGTCGCAAAAGCAGGGTGGGCATACCGTGCTGTCGCTGCCGCTGCGACGCCGGGGAGAGATCATCGGCGTGGTGACGCTCGAATTTCCCTCGCAGAACAAGCTCGGCCCGAATGTCGCCAGCGGGCTGGCCGTCGCGGTCGATCTGCTCGCGCCGCAGCTTTACGACCGTTATCAGAACGACCGCTGGCTCATCACCAAGACCGGCATGAGCATCCGGGAGACCGCCAAGCTCGCGATCGGCCCGAAGCACATGCTCGCCAAGCTCGTGATCGTCCTGCTGCTCGGAGTGGTGCTGTTCGTCTCGTTCTACGACGCCATGCACAAGGTGACGGCGCCGTTCCAGTTCATTCCGATCGAAAAGCGCATCGTCGCCGCTCCATACGAAGCGAAGCTCAAGGAGGTGCATGTCCGTCCAGGCGATCGGGTCGCCGCCGGGCAGGTCCTGATCGAGCTTGACACCACCGAGCTTCAACTCCGCAAAAACCAGGCCGAAAAAGAGGCGATGGCCAAGTTCCGCGAGATGGAAAGCCATCGCGGCGAGAATAAGATATCCGAGATGAAAATCGCCGAAGCCGAGCGCGCATACGCCCTCGAGCAGGCGAAGCTTCTCGAACATCAGATTCAGCAAGGCCGGATCGTCGCTCCGATCGACGGCATTGTGATGCAGGGCGAGTTGAAGGACCGCATCGGCGCGCCCGTGAGGCAGGGCGATGTCCTGCTCGAGGTCGGCGAGCAGGGGCAGCTTCGGGCCGAGCTTGCGGTCGCGGAGCGCGACATTCAGTATCTTCACGAGGGCGGTCATCAGATCGGCCGGCTTGCGACCGGAACCGAACCGACCCAGCGGGTTCCCTTCAGGATCGAACGCATCGTTCCCCTCGGTGAGGCCCGGGACGCCGACAACGTCTTCAAGGTCTACGCCACCATTGACCACGATTCTCCCGACTGGACGGCCGAAATGGACAAATGGGTCAGCCAGTGGCGCCCCGGCATGATGGGCGAAGCCAAGGTCCACATCGCCGAAAAACCGCTCCTGTGGATCGGAACCCATCGGCTCGTGAACTGGGTCCGTCTGAAATTGTGGCTGTAGGAGAGAGAGTCGCCGGTCGCACCCACCACTAACCAGCAACCGCTCACAAACCCATGCTCGCTCTTCGTCCCACATTTTCCGAGTCCTGGTATCGCGTCGCGAATCTCAAGGTGAAGCTCCGCGCCAGCACGCAGATTTCGCGACAGTATTATCGCGGCGAGCGCTGGTACGTCGTGCGCGATCCGGCGGGCAACCAGTTCCATCGGTTGTCCGACGCCGCCTATCGTTTCGTCGGTCTGCTCGACGGCCGACGAACCATCGAGGAAGCCTGGGACCTCACCGGAGGGCAGCTTGCCGATGATGCGCCGACCCAGCCCGAAGTCATCCAGATCCTCTCGCAGTTGTATTCCGCCAATCTCATCGACGCCGACATCAGCCCCGACGCCACCGTCCTGCTCCGTCGCCACAAGCAACTGAACAAGAAAAAATTCCAGGGCCGGCTCATGAGCGCCCTGTTTCCGCGCATCCCCATCTGGGATCCGGATCGATTCCTCGTTCGATACATGCCCGTGATCCGGCCATTCCTCAGCAAGGCCGGCTGGATCCTGTGGTTCGTCGTCGTGATCGCGGCGCTGGCGCTGCTCGCGCCGCGCTGGCGCGAGTTGCAGACCGGCGCGTCCGATCTCCTCGCCCCCAGCAACTGGCCTTTGCTCTGGCTGACGTTCGTCGGCATCAAGTTCATCCACGAACTCGGGCACGCCTTCGCCTGCCGGCGATTCGGCGGGGAATGCCACGAGATGGGCATCATGTTCCTCGTCTTCATCCCCACTCCCTATGTGGACGCCTCCAGCGCCTGGTCCTTCCCGAGCAAGTGGCAGCGCATGTTCGTCGGCGCGGGGGGAATGATCGTCGAGATCTTCTTCGCCGCGATCATGGCGTTCGTCTGGGTCTACACCGATCATCCGATCATCGACCCGCTGGCGTACAACGCGATGCTCATCGCGTCCGTCAGCACGGTGCTCTTCAACGCCAACCCGCTGCTGCGCTACGACGGTTATTACATGCTGTCGGATTACCTGGAGATTCCCAACCTCCAGAAAAAGAGCACGGAATACGCGCTCGGGCTGATCAAGCGGCACGTCTTCCGCGTCAAGCAGCAGCAGCCGCTCCCGCCCGCGCTTCAGCGCGTGTGGCTGTTCATCTACGCGATTCTCTCGACGATTTACCGCGTCTTCATCGGCATTCTCATCATCGTCATGGTCGCCTTCAAGGTTCCCGTGCTCGGGATCCTGATGGCGCTGGGCGGCATCGTGACATGGCTGGTCGTTCCGGTCGTGAAACTGCTCAACTATCTCTTTCTCGATCCGGAGCTTCACCGCAAGCGCGGCCGCGCCGTCGCCTTCACCGCCGCCGTCGCGATGGGCGTCATCGTCCTCGTCGGGCTGGTCCGGTTCGAGGTTCATTTTCGCGGCGTGGGCATTCTCGAACCCATCGAGAAGCAGGTGCTCTACATGAAGACCCCCGGCTTCGTGACCGAGGTGCTGGCGCGCGACGGGCAGTGGATGAAACAGGGCGAGGTGATTCTCATCGCCCGTGATGAAGCGCTCGAAACCGAATTCGCCCGTCTCGAGCAGCGCCTCATCGCCGCGAAGCACCGCCTGAACAAATCGATCGCCTCCAACCAGAGCCAGCGCCGGCTCGACCAGATCGACATCGATGTGATCTCGTCGCAGATCGCCGACGTTCGCCGACGCCTCGACGACCTGACGCTTCGCGCTCCCATCGACGGGCAGCTCGTCGCGCCCCAGATCGACAACCTGCTCGGCGCGTATCTGTCGCACGAGCAGGAAATCGGCATGGTGATGCCGCTCGACCGGCTTGTCGCCCGCGTGACGCTCGACAAGCGCGTCGAGCAACATGCCTTTCACCAGGACGAGGCGAACGGGCTGCGCACGGAAATCCGTCTTGCGGGGATGCTCGATCAGGAGCTTGAAGGCGAAGGTACGACGTTCATCAGCGCCGCGCAGTCCAATATTCCGCACGCTTCCCTGGGGCACCGGGGCGGGGGCGACGTGGCGGTCGATCCGGGTGACGAGAGCGGGGTTCGGCCAATGGTCGGGCAGTTCGAGGCGCGCGTCCTCCTGTCCAACCCGGCGCTCACCTACTTCCCCGGTCAGCGCGCTTATGTGCGGTTCACCCTCGAGGAGAAGCAACCGCTTCTTCAGCAGTGGGGCCGGCGGTTCTGGCAGTTGATCCAGACGCACAGCCACAGCCGATGGATGTGATTTCGTCTTTTCGTGCGGCTTCGTCTTCGGACGAGATCGGACAATGACCCAACTCGCGAACCAGGAACTGTTCGATGTTTTTGACGCCCGGCGCGTCAAGGCGCCCGAACTGCGCGGGTTGGACCAGGTGGTCAACGGCATTGTCGGATGGTTCAAGAACCGTCGGCCGGTGTTGTCGCAACTGAAGGCGCAGGTCGGACGAATCGAACGGCTTGAGCCGGAGATTCAGGCCTTGAGCGCGGCGCGATTCCGTGAGGAAGCGCAGGCCGTCCGCGATCTCGCCCGTCTCGGCAGGCTTGAAGGTCCGGCATTGGACCGCGCGATGGCGATTGTGCGCGAAGGCTGCCTTCGCGCCATCGGCAAGCGGCCGTACCCGGTGCAGCTCATGGGCGCGCTGGCGATGTGCCAGGGCGCGATTTCGGAGATGGCGACCGGCGAGGGCAAGACCATCACCGCGGCGCTGGCCGCGTCGTTGTGGGGATGGTGCGGCCGGCCGGTCCATGTCATCACCGTCAACGACTATCTCGTGCAGCGCGACGCCGAGGAGATGCGCCCCATCTACACCATGCTCGGGCTGCGCGTCGGACACATCACCCACGAAACCGAGTCGCAGGCGCGCGTCGACGAATATCGCCGCGATGTCGTCTATTGCACGAGCAAGGAACTCGTCGCCGACTTCCTCCGCGACCAGATCATGCTCGGTTCGCTGCGGAACAGCACGCAGACCTCGGTCGGCATGTTGATGGCCAGCGGTCGGCGTCCGCCGCTGATGGTCCCGGGACTGTTCCGCTGCATCGCCGACGAAGCCGATGCGCTGCTCGTCGACGAGGCCGTCACGCCGCTGATCATCTCCAGTTCCCCGCAGGAGGAACCCAACGCCGATCTCTATCACGCTGCTTATGACCTGGCGTTGCAACTGGAGACGGGGCGGGATTTCGTCATCGACAAGACCGTTCGCAGCGTCGATCTCACGCAGCGCGGGCGTGATCGCCTCGCCGACCTGGCGCGCGGCTCGAATTTCTGGAAAGGCCAGCGCCGTCGCGAGGAACTCGTGACGCAGGCGCTGATCGCGAGGCATTGTTATGTACTCGATGAGCAATACCTCATCAGCGAGGACGGGAAGGTCCAGATCATCGATGAATTCACCGGCCGCGTGATGGCGGACCGCTCGTGGCGGCATGGGCTGCACCAGGCGATCGAGGTGAAGGAAGGGGTCACCGTCACCGCCGACAAGGAAAATCTCGCGCGCCTGAGTTTTCAGCGGTTCTTCCGTCAATACCCCCATCTTGGCGGGATGACCGGAACCGCGTGGGAGGCCGCGCCGGAACTGTGGCAGATCTATCAACGCCCCGTCATCCGTATCCCAACCAACAAGCCCTGCATCCGCGTGCAGCTTCCGATCCGCATGTTCGACACGCTGGATCAGAAATGGGAGGCGGTCGTGCGGAGGGTGGTGGAGTTGAATGACGCCGGTCTGCCCGTTCTGGTCGGGACGCGCAGCGTGCTGGCGTCGATGGAGGTGAGCAAGCGCCTCGCGGAACTGGGCAAGATGCATCGCATCCTCAACGCCGCCCAGAACGAGCAGGAAGCCACGATCATCGCCGAAGCCGGTCAGCCGGGGCGCATCACCGTCGCCACCAACATGGCCGGGCGCGGCACGGACATCAAGCTGGGACGCAATGTCGCCGAACTCGGGGGGCTGCATGTGATCGCGACCGAGCCGCACGGCAGCTACCGCGTCGATCGCCAGCTTTACGGCCGCGCCGCGCGCCAGGGCGATCCGGGCAGCGCCCAGATGTTCTGCAGCGCCGAGGATGATCTGTTCATCCGTCACACCCCGCTGGCGAGAAAAGCCTGGCGAACCCTCGGCATCGCCCGGCTCATCAGGATCGCCCAGGCCCGCGCCGAGCGCATGGCCCGCTTCAACCGCAAGCAGGTGCTCAAGGGTGATGACTGGATGGACCAGAGCCTGCCGTTCTGATCTCTCCACCGGCGTCCCCCGTCGATGAAGCGATTGAGCGTGCCCCAAGATGTTTCTGAACCACCATCCGCGCCATCGAACGCGCGATCTCGACGGCGCTCGATCCCTTGTTCATGGAATGCGTGACATACGCCCCTTCCATCAGCATCGACATTTCCGCCGCGAAGGCGTCGGGGTCCGCGGCGCCGGCGTATCCGGCGAGCCTGGCCAGCAGGTCGTGCATGCCGCGCTTGTGCTCCGTCGCCACCTGATGCACGGGATCGTGCGGGTTGGGAAACTCCACCGCGACATTCACGAACAGGCATCCGTTGAACGTGTCGGAATTCAGCAGTAGTTCCTCGAGCGCATCGAAGATCGCGCAAAGCTGTCCACGCGGCGTGTGCCCGCCGTGCTTGCGCAGGTGTTCGGAGAAGACATCCCTCCACCACGAGTCATGCTTTCGCAGCACCGCGATGACCAGATCGTCCTTGCTTTCAAAGTGGTTGTAGAACGTCGTTTTCGTCACCCCCGCGCCGGTGAGGATCGCGTCCAGCCCAACATTGCGTACCCCGTCGCGATAGAACAGGTCGCGCGCCACCTGTATCAGACGATCGCGCGCTCGAGGGGTTGTCTGAGTGATCGCCATGTGGAGTTTGTCCCGCCTGAAGCGGTCGGAGTCAAGCAAAATCATGCCAATCGGCGGTGTGTTGCGTTTTCTTGTCGGTTGCGGTTTACTGGCCGGTTCTTCAGGAGAATTCGCCCCAATGAGCCATTCCATCCTTACGCGGCATCCAGCCAACCCGATCCTTACCCATAAGCAGGTTGCTTATCCCGCGACCTTGATCTTCAACGCGGGCATCGAAAAAGTTGACGATCGATATGTCATGATTTTCCGCAATGACTTCGGCCGCTGGGGCGACAGCAACTTCGACGGCACGAATCTCGGGCTGGCGTTTTCGCGCGACGGCGTCAATTGGGAAGTACACCCTGAGCCGGTCTGGGCGATGAAGACCGACGAGATCAGGCGCGTCTATGATCCACGCCTCACGCGGATCGACGGCAAGGTTTACATGTGTTTCGCCATGGACACCGCCCACGGCATTCGAGGCGGGATCGCCGCGGTCGGCGACGATTTCACGAAGTTCGACATTCTCTCCCTGAGCGCGCCCGACAATCGCAACATGGTGCTTTTCCCCGAGAAGGTGAACGGGAAGTTCTGTCGTCTCGAGCGGCCGTTCCCGATTTACGGGCGAGGCCGGTCGGAGGCGTTCGAGATATGGTTTTCCGATTCCCCGGACCTGGCGTATTGGGGCAACACCCAACTCGTCCTCGGCAGCGAGCGGGTTCCCTGGTGCAACAACAAGATCGGTCCGGGCGCGCCGCCCATCAAGACGAAGCACGGCTGGCTCGCCGCCATTCACGTCGTGGACAAGGACGAAGCGCGCGTGCTCAAGGGATGGGAATCGTCCCCCTGGACGAAGCGCTACACGATCGGCCTGATCCTGCTCGACCTGAACGAGCCGTGGAAGGTGATCGGCATGTCGAGCAAGCCGCTGATCGAGCCTGAAGCCGATTACGAACTCGACGGATTCCGTGGCGGGGTTCTTTTCCCAGGGGGGATGATCCTCGAGGACGACGGCACGGTGAAGATCTACTACGGCGCCGCGGATACGGTCGAAGCCCTGGCGACGGCGAACGTCGACGATCTCGTCGCGCTGTGCGAGCCGCTGGAGTGACGGGGATCATCCGAATCCTTCGCGCATACCAGAACGGATCGCCGGCGGGGACGAAGTGGATCGGCACGCCGCTCACGCGCGCCCGCAGCCACTCCGTGATTCCATACAGGTCGATCAGCTTCCGTTTCTCCCGATCTTGAGCGTGTCCACCGTCTCGGCGCGATTGTGATGGGGAATCTCCCGCAGAATGGCCTCAATCAGATCGTTGATGGTCATGTGCATAACGTTACCTTGCGGGGATCGATTTCGCGATGCGTCTCATTCATCGGCCGCGCCTGCTTCGGTCGATGTTGGACCGTTGCGCGCTTCGTCAATACAATCGCATGATCTGATGTCGTCACCGGGTTATCCCATTTTGCTCAATCTGACGGACCGGCTTGTCGTGATCATCGGCGGCGGGACGGTGGCGGCGCGGAAGGCGCGAGGCGTGCTTCGCGGGGGCGCGGAGCGGGTGCGCATGGTCGCCCCGGTCTTTTGCGATGCGATCCCCGACGGGGTCGAGCGCGTTTCGGAGCCGTATCGCGTCGAGCATCTTCACGGCGCGTCGATCGTCTTCGCGGCGACGGATCGACCGGAGGTGAATGCGACGGTGGTGCGCGACGCCCGTCGTAACAATATGCTCGTTCATCGAGCCGATGCCGACGACGCCGATCCGGGCGATTTCACCACGCCGGCCCGATGGAACGACGGCGCGTTGACGGTGTCCGTCTCGGCCGGCAGCGCCGCGCTGGCGGGGCGGATTCGCGATGAACTGCGGGTATCGCTCGATCCGCGCTGGGCGCGCCTCGCCGATGCCATGCGAACCCTGCGCCCCGCGATCCGCAAGTCGATCCCCGATCCATCCCGTCGTCGCGAAGCGCTGTGTGCGCTGGCGACGCCCGAGGCGCTCGAGCGGTTCGATCAGGCCGGCGTCGATCGACTCCGCTCCTGGCTGTCGGAGCGATATCCCGAACTGCGGGGTATCTGATCATGCTGCGCCTTCATCTGCTGGGACTGAATCACACCACGGCGCCGCTGTCGGTGCGCGAGAAGGTGGCGTTCACCCCGGAACGCCAGTGCGAGGCGCTCGAGCGCTTTCACGCACTATTTCCCGATTGTGAACTGGTGCTGATCTCCACCTGCAACCGGGTGGAGTTGTACACCGCCCGTCCGGTGCATGGACATCCGCGCTCCGATGAAATGACGCGATTTCTCGCGGGGTGCCACTCGCTTTCTCCGGAAGCGATTCATCCCCATCTGTATGAAAAAACCGACCGCGACGCCGTGCTGCATTTGTTCGGCGTCGCGTCGGGCCTTGATTCGATGGTGCTCGGCGAGACGCAGATTCTCGGGCAGGTGCGCGAGGCCTACGAGCAGGCGAAACGGCGTTCAATGACGTCGGTGCTGCTCAATCCGCTCTTTCAGCGCGCGATCGCGGTCGGCCGGGAGGTGATGAGCGAAACCTCGCTGAATGACGGGCAACTCAGCGTCGCGAGCA
>CAYUNS010000023.1:0-545 GCA_964446155.1 uncultured Tepidisphaeraceae bacterium
GGTTTGACCCCGTATAACGGTTTAGCAAACCGTCGCCTTCAGCCACTCGGCCACCTCTCCAGTGGGGCACACACCATAAAATCAGTCGGGGAAAAAGGCAAGCCGCCGGGAGATATTGCCGCCGATTCCTGCTCAAAATCGTGGATGGCGCACCTCCTGTTTGTGAGCCGATCCGAAGTGGCCGTTTCAAAAGCGTTTCAGCCGCCGATGGGACATGGATGAACACCGATCAATGCTGAAAATGTGCCGCGGGTTGGGTCTGATAGAAACGTTTTGGGTGGACAGATTCGTCGATGCGGTCTGGGGGTCTTTGCGGCATTCGAGGGTCTGTGAGGCATGTTACCAGTCGATTTGTCCAATAAGATCCCACATGCCATTCCTTTCCGCCGAATCATCCGTGCGAGCGGCAAAAACTGCGCATGTGCTCTAAAGCCTGCACACCGGCGGTCGATATAGACAGTGTCAACGGTACTTCGCCGTACGGTGACAGGAGAGGGCAAAACGCACGGCCGGCGCGCGGGTGTTCCGCGCGGCTGATGCTCGGC
>CAYUNS010000023.1:555-12019 GCA_964446155.1 uncultured Tepidisphaeraceae bacterium
GACGACAGGCGAAGTGGCGAAGATCTGCAACGTTGCCCCGCGCACCGTCAGCAAATGGTTTGATTCCGGCGCCCTGCATGGGTATCGCATTCCGGGCAGCAAGGATCGCCGCATCCCGCTGAATCAGCTCATCCGTTTCATGAAGCAGCATGGCATGCCCCTGAACGGGCTGATGACCGGCTGCACCCGCATCATGATTGTGGACGACGAGCGGGACATCGTGGAGGTGCTCGAGAAAATCCTCGAGGATGAGGCGAAGTATGAGGTCGAGGTGGCCCAGGGCGGCTTTGCCGCCGGGGTGACGGCCGAGAAGTTCCGTCCCCACGTCATTCTCATGGAGATGCATCTTTCCGGCGTTGATGCGCGGGAAGTGGCGCGTCAGGTCAAGAGCAGTTCCGATCTGCAACTCACCAAGGTTGTCGCGATGAGCGGCAAGATTTCGGATGATGAGGCGAAGGGTCTGCTGGCCGGTGGGTTTGACGGATTCCTTCGCAAGCCGTTCCACGTGCGGCAGGTGATTGAATCGATCGAGGACGCCATGGCGGTCGTCTATTAAAAGACATACGGCATAACGCAAGGATGCGAGGGGTCGTCTCGGAGGGGACGACCCTTTTTTGTTTTCAGGGATATGCAAAAGGCTCGCGGCGTGATGCCGCGAGCCTTTTCATTTGAATGGGCCCGAATGGATTCGAACCATCGACCTCGTCCTTATCAGGGACGCGCTCTAACCAACTGAGCTACGAGCCCTTCCGCCTTTTTTCTCGGGCGAAGAGAGGAAATATTCTAGGAAGACCTTCCCCCCTGTCAACCGACGGCATCCCCCCTTTTTCGTGGAGGCGGGGCAATCGGCTGTTTGTCCGCGAAATTGGCCGGTCGAGTCGGGGAGGCGGCTTTGTGAAACCTGACGGTCACGCTACAACTGCCCGCCTATGCATTCTCTTTTCCAGAGCGTTTCGTGCCGTCGGCTGATCGTGGGTTTGATCGTCGCGACCGCCGGGCCGGCGATGGCGCAGGTCGATCCCGGTCCGCTGTTTCGTCCGTGGGCCAAGGGCAAAACGGCGGAGTTGATAGGCGATGCGCGCCTTTTCGGCCGGGGTGAAACCGACGAACACGGGGAGGATGACGACATTCGGATCACAACCTACGAATCGCGCGCCCGCTGGCGGATCACCGACAAGCATCCGGTGAACCCGACATTCTCGCATGATCTGTTGCATATGACGATCGATTCCGGCTTCGACGGGCTGCCCGACCGGCTTGTCGATCAGTCGATCGGATTCGACTCGCCGCTGGGGCGGATGGGCGAATGGTTCGTCGCCGCCGGCGCGGGCGCGGGCTATGCCGGTGAGTCGATGTACAACGACGGCAATGCGTGGTACGGCAAGGCCAATCTGGTCATCGGGCGGGATTTCGACGAGGACCGGTCGCTGATCATTCGCCTGAGTTATGACGGCAATCGGTCGATCTTCCCGGACCTGCCGTTTCCCGGCATCGCGTATAGCTGGAAGGTGAGCGACACCGTGCGGGCCGTCGCGGGCATGCCGTTCAACATGATTCGCTGGGAGCCGGGCGATGGCCGGCTGTCGGTACTGCTGATGTATCAGATGCCCCAGTCGATCGAGATGCGGACGACCTACGACCTGACGGAGCGCTTGGAATTATTCGCGCTGTTCGAGAACCGCATCCACGCTTTTCATGTCGATGGTCTGGGAAGCGATCGACGGCTCTTTTTCGAGCAGCAGCGCCTGGAGGCGGGGATTCGACTTGAGCCGAATGAAAACCTTCGGTTGCTCCTCGCGGGCGGGTTCGCATTCAACCAGGCGTTCAGCACGGGCTTCGATTCACGCGATCTGGACGAGGTGACGGAACTGAGCGACGAACCTTATCTGAGAGCGGGTTTGGAATTGCGTTTCTAAACCCGCATGATTTCATGATTCACCGTGGAAAACGCGGGGTCGCATGGTGGTTTCGCGGCGAAACGGATGGGCTTACCATTGGTCGATGTCGAAGCCCATCGCCTCGGCCATGAGTTCGGCGATATGTTTGACGCGGGTTTGCATGCCGTTGCGATGACACATGCCGGCGATGTTCATGGTGCATCCGGCGTCGTTGCAGACGAGGGTTTCGGCGCCGGTGGCGGCGATGCAGTCGGCCTTGTCTTCGACGATGGCCCCGCTGATGGCGGGATATTTCACCGCGAAGGTTCCACCGAAGCCGCAGCACTGGTCGGTCTTCTCCATCGGCTTGAAATCAATGTTGCCGATCTGCCGGAGCAGCCGCACGCCCTCATCCTTCACGCCGATGCCGCGCAGGTGGCAGGTGTAGTGATAGGTCATGCTTTGCGGATCGGGAAGGGAGAACTTCGAGAAATCGACCTTCAGCACCTTGTCGAGAAACTCGACGAACTCGAAGGTCTTGCTCTCCAATGCGTGCATGCCGTGTTCCCAGGCGTGATCGCCGGCAAAAAGCCGCGGATACTGCTCGCGCACCATGGCGCAGCAGCTTCCGCTGGGGGTGACGACGTATTCATACGGCTCGAAGATTTCGATCATTCGTTTGGCCAGGTCGCGCGACTCGTCGTGGAAGCCGTTGTTGAAAAAGGGCTGGCCGCAACAAGTCTGGGCGGCGGGGAAGCCGACACGGCATCCAAAATGCTCGAGGATCTTCGTCACCGCGACACCCACCCGCGGATAAAACTGATCCGTCAGGCAGGTGATGAACAAGGCTACATGGTGAGGCATGGTCGGCGGATCGTTGGGTTAAGGCTTTGAAGGGTTGGTTTCGTGAACGCCATCGGTAAAGTATGGTCGGCAGTCTACAAAAGCAAGAAAGGTCAGGGATCGTGACGGCAAAGGACGAAAAGCTCGGCGAGCGGGAATGGACCGCGCAATGGTGTACGACACGGAAGCACCGATCGCGCCCCTGGAACACGTTCGCGCAGCATCGTCGCGTGTTCGAGCTGACCTCTCGCCCGCGAGCGGCGGTGGTCCGCGTCTCGGCGGACGCGCGCTACACCCTGTATGTGAACGGCAGGCGCATCAACCACGGGCCGGCGCGGTCGTATCCGGCGTTTCAGAGTTATGACACGCTGGATCTCGCCGATCATCTCGTCGTCGGCATGAACTGCATCGCGGCGATCACGCACCAGTTCGGCGTGCCGACGTTCCTGTCGGTCTATCGCGACATTTCCGGGTTTTTGCTTGACGGCGTCGTCGAAACCGACAATGGCGAAGTGGCGTTGCACACGCCCGAGGGATGGCTTTGCCGCAAGGCGAAGGGCTGGCGGCAGGATGTGGCGAGATTGTCGGTGCAGATGGGGTTCCAGGAGCATTTCGACGCCGACGCCGATCCGATCGGCTGGATGCTGCCGGACTATGCGGCGACGGAGGAAGGCGGCTGGTTCAAGCCGTTCGCGCTCGGGCGGGTGGGTATTCATCCGTGGTTGAGGATGGAGCCGCGCGGCGTGCCGCTGTTGTCGGCGACGCCGCGCGAATTCGCGGCCGTCATCGCGCAGTTCCGCGGCGAAAACGCGCGGGGCTACAAGGTGAGCGACGATGTCTATCATCTGCCCGTGCAGGAACAACGCAAGTTCGAGAAGTCGATTCTCGAAAGCCCGCAGGCAATGCTGAAGAATGACGACAATGCCACGACGATCGCCCCCCCCTCCGATGGGGAATTCGTTGGAGTGGTGCTCGATCTGGCGCAGTATCGCACCGGGCATCTCATGCTCGACATCGCCGAGGCGTCGGGCGATGAAATCATCGACGTGCTCTACGCCGAGGAGATCGACAGGAACGGGTTTCTCCTGCTTGCCGGCGGCGACGGAAAACCGACCCATTCGGAGGAAGCCACCGCGACCCGCTACCGTTGCCGGCCGGGCGCGCAGACCTGGGAGACGTTTCACTATTTCGGCATGCGCTACGCCGCGGTGATCTTCCGCAACGTCGAAAAGCCCCTGAAAATCCGGCATATCGGCATCAGGCAGGTTCATGCCGACGTGCCGGATGCCGGTTCGTTCGAATGCAGCGACGCGGTTTTGAACGACATCTGGCGAGTGGGCCGCGAGACGCAGCGCAACTGCATCTTCGACAGCTTCGTCGATTGTCCCTGGCGAGAGCAGGCGCAATGGTGGGGAGACGCGCGGGTGCAGGCGCGGGTGACGCTGTTTTCATTCGGCGACGTGAGCCTGCTGCAGCGCGGCATCCGGCAAATGGCGCAGTCGCAGGCGTATTCCCTGGACGGATCGCTGCATGCCCATCCCCCCGCCGACATTCCCGGACATCGCCTGCCGGATTTCATGATGACCTGGATCGGCAGCCTGTGGGATCACCATCTTCACACCGGCCAAACGGCCCTTCTGGTCGAATGCCTTCCCGTGCTGCATCGGCTGCTGGAGATGCTTGAACAGCATGAACTGCAGGATGGATTGATCGGCGATTTTGACGACTGGTGGGTGTTTCTGGACTGGCAGAATCTCCACAAGAAAAACTTCAGCGCCGTGCTGAACATGATGTATCTCCAGGCGCTGCGCTGGGCAGCGGACATTTGCGAAGCCGCCGGAGACGCGCAACAGGCGAAACGCTGCGCGCACCGTGCCGATTCGCTTGCGCAGGCGATAGAAAATCACTTCTGGGATAAGCAGGCCAAACTCTGGCGGGATGGGTTCGACCCGGACACCGGGAAGCTCATCGACAGCGTTTCGCAGCACGCGAACGCGCTGGCGATCCTGCTGAACCTGAAGCCCGACACGCACGCCGCCCTCGCGCGGGACGTGCTGCTCAAATGCGCCCGGGCGAAAAAGAGCAAAATCCTGGGCGCTTCCCCCTTCTTTTACGCCTATGTCCTGGAGGCGATGTCGTTGGCCGGGCTGCGCGAGGAAGTGGTGGAGATCATTCGCGACAAGTGGGGAGGGATGATCGATCGCGGCGCGGTCACCTTCTGGGAAATGTGGGATGTCACGCTCGAAAGCCGCTGTCATGCCTGGTCGGCATCGCCGGTGTATCACCTGATGCAGGAAATTCTCGGTGTGACGCCGGCCGAACCGGGTTGGAAGCGCGTGCGCATCGCGCCGCTGCCGGCGGGGCTGGATTTCGCGCGCGGCGTCATCCCTTCACCGGCTGGACCGATCCGTGTGGAATGGGAAAAGGTCGAGGAAGACCAGCTTGCGGTGCGCGTGGACCTTCCCGAAGGCATGACGGCCGAGTTTGTCAGCCCGCTGGGCGCCACGCGAACCATCGGCGCGGGCAAGAACGAGTTTCAGACATAACCCGCCGTTGAATGGGATATTTTAGAAGCTCGGAGACCGCGCGCGATCTCACTGGATGGCGATTTCCTCGTTGAGGATGCGCGTTCCGATCAGTTCCTTCACGCCGGAGCGAACCCTGGCATCAGGGGGGAATTGCACGTTGCTGAAGCGATATCGCTTGATGGTGGTGCGGCCGGGACCAAGCCCGGTCACGAGGCGCTCCTGCCGAGCCTGACCGGGAAAAATTGCGAATGCGGTGTAATCGATCGGGCGATCGCCGTAGTTGGTGATCATCTGCTGAACGACCACATCGTTCCCATCACGTAACGCGATCGTCTGCATGCCCACGTCGGACAATCCCAGCTTCAGCGCGATGGGCACGGTGAAGGCGTTGTTCTCCTCTCCCTGCAGGATGAACTCGGCGTCGATGGTCTTGGCGCCGGCAAAGCTGTTGTAGGGGAATTCAATGGTGATCTCACGGTCGAACGTTTCACCGGGATTGAGGCTGAACATGAAGGTCGGCGGGTTGAGCACCCACCCCGAGGGCGCGCGGAGCTTCATCGTGCCGGCGATGGCGTTGCGATACGGATTCGTGAAACGAACCCGCCGGGAATGCGGCTGGAAGCTCGATTCGAGCAACGGCCGATCGAGCGCGACGCTGGCGCGGAGCTGCGCCATGTTGCCGTCGATGTCGAGAAGAATGATCGGCATCGTGCCGAAGGCGAGATTGACGGCGGCGGACTTTCGCGACCCCGTCTGCAACAGCGGGGTGACCCTGCCCCACAGGTCCATGCGCATCGGATGCCGGCCGAGGTTCAGGCTCAGTTCCTTGACGCCTCCCTGACTGCCGCGATCCCAGAGAACGAGAATCCCCTTGCCGTTCTGATCGAACAAAAACGCCTCGACGCCTTCGCCGATGGGAACCTTGCCGCGGAACTCCGTTCCCGCCAGCGTGGTGACCAGCGTGCGCACGATCATCAGCAGTTCCTGCGGCTGGCGTTCGATGTTGTCCCCGGATCGGGTGACGTTGAACGGCAACGGGATGTCGATGCGGTTGGCGCCGGCGGCGAGCGCGTAAACCACCCGCTGCGTGAGATCGCGGATCTGCATCTCCCGGCCGTACTGCTCGCGATCGATCAGCTCGAGGCTCAGCGAGAGATTCTGCCCCTCGTGCCGCGCGATGTCCTGCATGTACAGCGGCAACTGATGCGGCAGAACCGAAGGCGGCACGGACAGCGCCACCGTCGCGGGCATTTCCCCCTCCAGTTCATACCACGCCGGCCAGGGCATCGCGAGATCCGGATGCTGGATCAGATTGGCGAATTCCCTGTAAACAAGCTTGTACACCTCGCGCATCCCCGGATCGGTGACGAACGCCGCCGTTCCGTCCTCGCCGAGCTGCCATCGATCAAGATGATTCGCATGACGCGCGATGAGATACGAAAGCTGGGCGCGCCACTGGTCCTGCCTCGGACGCAGCAGTTGCAGCCAGCCTTCGCCGTTCATCTGTTTCGCAAGCGTCGGGGGAAGGCTCAACAGGCATGCGGTGGGCGTGATCTGCAGTTCCTGCAACCGCTCGAGAAGGTGATCGAACGCGGCCGAATCCATCTGCTCAACATCCCCCGCGTCGCTCCACACCGCGAGCTTCACGCGCCCCGCCGAGAGAAACGGCAGAATGTCGGGCAGATCATGCCATCCGTCGAATGGCAGATGGGTCGCGACGATCCCAAACCGCTTGTCGGGTATGACAGGAGGCGCGCTGTCGGCGAGGAGAACCAGGTCGAGGGAATGCTCTCCCACGAACTGCCCCTGGCTGGTCATCAGCAGCGTCGCTTCATACCAGCCGGGCTGGAGGTCGGGCAGCGCCAGGGACATGCGCTTACGTCCCGGTCCGAGATCCTCGGCCGCGCTCATGTCGAGCGCGCCGGTTTGCTGAAAGACGGTCTTCCCCTCCGCGTCGCGCACCCGGAGCTGGGCCGCAAGATCATCGGTGAACCGGTCGTTCACCAGCACCTGGAGCCGCAATGGATCGTCGGCCCGGAAGATATTGCCCGGCCGATCCGTGCTCATCGTGATGCGCGGCACCTGTGACACCGTCACATCATCGAACCAGGCGCTGCCGCGAATCTCCTGCGTGAACAGCGTCCGCTCGCCGAGCGAACTGGGCGCATAATGCATCGGTTGAAGCAGTCCCAGTTCGATGACCAGGTAAGCCGCGTTCGCGTCCTCCGCGGACAGCTCCACTTTCAGCTTGTGCCATCGGGGATGGTCATTGGCGCTGGCGTACAGTTCGGAATGGGTGACGCTCGATTCAATGCGATGCCCGTCGAGATCGGTCATGTACGCCGTCAGCCGCGCGCGGGCACGATCGAGCGGCGTCGTCTGCGCGACGCACTCGACGCTGTAATGCGCTCCCGAGCGGACCTTGATCAATCCCGTGTCGTATCGATAGATCACTCCCCCGCCGTTGAGATCGAACCGGAAGCTGTGGTCTCCGCTGTGGGCGCGATCCGTCGCCAGTCGCCCGTTGACATAATGGGGCAGCCCATGCCCCTCCACCTTCAGCCAGTGCATGGGAAGCTCTTCGACGTTGCCCAGCCCGCGTTCCTCGAAGTCGATCGTGCGCAAGACCCGACTCACCTCGGCCGGCTGGGCGAGGGCCGCGGCGACGAGAAACGGAATCAGGGCGGTGACGGGTAAAATCCGCATGGGTCCGATAATGCTATCGGCAGGATGCGGCCCGGGACTTTGAGAGTTTCAGAATCGGCGATCGGATGCGCCCCCTCCGCAGTGGATCGCGGAACGCCGCCATGCCGCGCCGAAAGCCCCCTATCGGCGCTTTTTCTTCTTGTTCCGGTCTTTTTTCTCCATGTGGCCGGATTTTTTGGTTCGGATCATCGGCCCGCCGCCCATGCCGAGGTTGGCCAATCCACCACCCATGATGTTCTTCATGAGCTGAAGCTTGCCGCGCATGCCCATCCCTCCCACGGCGCGCATCATGTCGCGGCTCATCTCGAACTGCTTGATGAACTGGCTCACTTCGCTCGGCTGCACGCCCGCACCGCGGGCGATGCGCCGGCGGCGGTTGCCGTCCAGCAGGTCGGGCTTTTTGCGCTCTGTGCGATTCATCGAATCGTAGATCGCCCGCATCCGCCCCATCTGCTTTTCGACATCGCCTTCGCCCATATTGAGCTGTTTGGTGAGATCGCCCATGCCGGGGATCATTCCCATCACCTTGCCCATCGGCCCGAGCTTCTTCACCTGCGACATCTGCGACATGAAGTCTTCGAGGCTGAATTCCCCCTTCTCCATCTTTGCGGTGAGACGGGCGGTTTCCTCCTGGTCGAACTTCTCCATCGCCTCCGACACCAGTCCGACCACATCCCCCATGCCGAGGATGCGCTGGGCCGTCCCTTCCGGGCGAAACTCCTCCAACCGGTCCAGCTTCTCGCCGACACCGAGGAATTTGACCGGCTTTCCCGTGACCATCTTCGCGCTGAGCAGCGCGCCGCCACGGGTGTCGGAATCGAACTTGGTGAGGATCAGCCCGTCGATCTCGAGCTGCTCGTTGAACGCCTTGGCGCTGTTGACGGCGTCCTGCCCGCTCATCGAGTCGAGCACCAGGTAAATCTGGTGCGGATTGACGGTGGCGTTGACTTCCTTCAACTCCCCCATCAGTTCATCGTCGATGTGCAGCCGCCCGGCGGTGTCGAGGATGACGATGTCGCGGCCGGTGTTTTTGGCCTGCTGGATCGCGGCACGGCAGACGGCGACGGCCGCGCCCCTGGCGACCTGCCCATGCGGGGCGATCTTGCTGTCGTCCTTGTAAACCGGCACGCCGACCTGCTCGCCGATGACGCGAAGCTGCTCGACCGCCGCCGGACGCTGCAGGTCCGCCGCCGCGAGTATCGGATGATGCCCCTTGCCCATCAGGAATTTCGCGAGCTTGCCGCAGGTCGTCGTCTTGCCCGATCCCTGCAGGCCGCACATCATGATGACCGTCGGCGGCGGCTGGACGAGATAAATCCGCGTATCGACCGGACCGAGCAGGTTGACCAGTTCGTCATAGACAATCTTCACCATCAACTGCCCTGGCTGGAGGCTCTTGATGACCTCCTGCCCGATGGCTTTCTCGACGACCTTGTCGGTGAATTCCTTGACGACCTCGTAGTTCACATCCGCTTCCAGCAACGCCGTGCGCACCTCGCGCATCGATTCGCGGATGTTCTCCTCGCTGATGCGCCCCCGCCCGGAAAGACTGCGGAATACGCCGGAAAACTTGTCGGTTAATGCGTCAAACATAATGTGTGATGAACCGCCTTTGGATCAATCGATCGTTTCTTCGCAAAGCGTCCCGATTCGCGCCCCGGCCTGACACAGGCGCCGCCAATGCGAGGATCAGCCGCACGAACCGTTTGAAAACCATGAGAAGACCGAAACTCGCCATGCAGGCCAAGTCTAGCTTCGCTCCCCTTCTCGTTCAATCAGCGGATGAACGTGATATGGTTTCCGTGAAAACGCGAAACACGCAATCCGGGTGTGTTTGTGGTTCGGGCGGAGAGCCTTTATAATATCTGGCCCGTTTCCATCGGGGCCGTAGCTCAATTGGGAGAGCACTGCCTTTGCAAGGCAGGGGTTGTCGGTTCGATCCCGTCCGGCTCCATTGAACCATCGCATTCCAGACCGGCCCCCTCATCGCAGGATGAGGGGGCTGTTGTATCGGCAGGACGTTCATCGCCGATGGAACGGTTACGGGCACGGCTTTGCGCCGGATGCCTCGCCCGCGCATTCGTCAGCTTTGGATTCACTCCGACCAGGCCGCTCGTCCCGTGCAGGCGAGGATCCGGACATGGGGCAGGTGGGCGCGGTGCGATTCCAGGGCATGCGCAGCAGGAGCACACCCATCCCGCAGGTATCGGTGACGCCGGCGAAAACAAGTCCCGCGCCGACGACTCCCGCCAATCCCGACAACCCGGGATGAATCAGCCATCCCAGGACGACGCCGATCACCACAAGACCGCCCGCGATGATACGAACCTGCCGATCGAGCGAGATCGCCCCACCGGCGCCGCGCACGACGGGTAGGCCGGCTTGCTCCCAGGCGGTGGTTCCACCTGCGACGCTGAAGACATTGCCAACCCCCGCCTGCGACAGTTGCTCGCACGCCTTGGCCGAACGACCACCCGAACCGCAGATCAGATAAATGGACGAGCCTGCGGACCCGTCGCCTTCAGGCGACGCCAGCATCGACGGATCGAGCCGGTCCAGCGGCATCGACCGCGCGCCGGCGGGGTGCATCGCCGCATATTCCCCAGGCGTGCGGACATCGATCAATTGATTCGCCTTATTCTCGCGGCAATGTTGTTCCGCTTCCCGCGGAGCGATCGTTTGAATGGTCATGATGAAAATCCTCCATCGGATCGGCCAACGATGAATGCTTCACGCCCGCCGATGCCGTTTTCGTTCATGCGGCGTCGGGCGTCTCCAGGGCGTCCAGGGCTTCGATCAGCCTGGGCAGATAAGTATACGTCGGTCCGCCTTGCATCATGACCGCCACGCCGGCGGCTTCGAGAATCTGTTCACGGCCGGCGCCCGCGCGCAGCGCTTTTTCCACATGGGCGTAGATACAACTCTCGCAGCGCACCGACAGCCCGATCGCCAGGGCGATCAGCTCTTTCTCGCGCAGGGAGATCGCGCCTTCCTTCATGACGGCCTGGAACATCCCGCCGAAACCTCTGGCCGTGTCGGGCATCGCGGACCTGGCTCGCGACATGCGGGCAGGCCCCTGCTCGTAAAATCGCCGTGCTTCACTGGACATCGCGCACATCCTTTCGGGTCGATGAGGCCTTTCGCCGCGCGCCCTTGATTTCCCGGGTCCGCCGCGGATAGCCTGTGAGGGTGGAAACGGACCAAGTATTTTACTATAATACTGTATAGCAATATGAAAGTCAAGTCAAAAAATCGGATGAAGGCGATGCTCGGGGACGCGCAGCTCGAGGCGGTGGCGCGGTTGTTCGCGGTGCTGTCCGAGCCGACCCGTTTGCGCATCCTGCAAATTCTGGCGCAAGGCCCGGCCACCGTGGGGCAGATCATGAAGGCCGGCGGCATCCGGCAGGCCAACGCCTCCAAGCAACTGGGCCTGCTTTATCAGGCCGGCGTGCTCGCGCGGGAAAAGGTGGGCAACTCCGTCCGCTATTCCATCCGGCTTCCCCTGGTCTT
>CAYUNS010000023.1:12029-23968 GCA_964446155.1 uncultured Tepidisphaeraceae bacterium
GTTTGCGACAACCTGCGGGAAGAAGCCCTCACCCGCGCCGCGCTCCTGAAATGAGCCGTTTTGCCCCCGGTCAATCCCTGCCCGCCTGCGGAGCATTCGGATGATCCAGTCCCAGCCATTCACGGGCCTCCCGCATCGAGAAATATCCGCCGGCAACGAGATGCCCGATCCGAGTTTCCTCTGGAATGCCGGCGGGCAGATGGAGACGTGCCCTCACATCCTCCACGGAAAGCGAGCCGACACGAGCAGCCTCCCCAAGTGTCGTTGAACCACGGATCGTATGGAACGTGGATGAATTGGATCGGGGCCAGCCTCCCGCATTTGTCTCCCGCATCCCGATTGTCGCATCCCGGAGGGTTGCCGCAGATGTACGTGATGACGAAACCTCGGTGACCGCTCGGCCGGCAATCCAGATGAAGGAGAGAAGACCGCCGATCAACAGGAGCAACGAAGCAATACCGATCATGTTCCGCCTCGCCGCGCCCATAGGCCGCCGCTCGCCATACCCGAGGCATCGCCAACTCGTCACGCAGATCCATTGCCAATGCAGCGCGAGATGGATAAGCAGGAGAGCGACGGCAAACGCCGCCAGCCAAACGTGCAAATCACCCCAGTCGTGCCGCCCCCATCCCCACAAAAGTCGGCCACGACTCCCATGGGGCAGCACAAGCCAAAGCAGCGTTCCGGTCACCAGCAAACCGAATGACACGAGCGCCAAAGCGGAATCCATCAGGAAATTCACCGTATTTCGCTTCATGTTGGCCTCCCGAACGCGTTCCCCCATTCATGGAACGCCGGAAGTCCATCAAAATTGCGAAACCGTCCTGAAATGTCCTCGGTGATGCCGGCTCAGACCGTCATTCTCGCGATGAGAAGCGTACTTTCCGTCATGCCAGGCGAGACAGCAGATCGTGAACATATTCGCGCACGCCATCGACGCCGCGGCGGAGGGCGATGGCGTTGCCGTGGCGGTCGAAGAACGCGATGGCCTTGCTCGTGTCGAATTGATTTTTCGGACCCGCGCCTTTGCGATCCTCGATCCTCGCTGAAGAACCGGAAATGTCCCTGGCGATCTCCGCGGCGACCTGCCAGTACATGTAGCCGTCCACGAGATTGTAAAACTGCCCGGCCACGCTTTCATCATCGATCGCCAGCGTGAGCGCATCGGCGATGTCCTGGACATGGGTGATCTTGCCGCCTTTGTCGGTGGATATTTCACCGCCGTCACGCGCGGTCCTGATGAGATCATGCCATTGCGAGCGGGACAGGTCCGGCGCGACGCCGTACACCGCCGCGGGACGCCACGCACTGGTGTTCATGCCGTAGGCGACGTGATACGCCTTGAGATGCGGCTCGATCGCGGCCTTGTACGCGCCGTAGACCGATCCCGGCCAGGTGGGATGATTCTCATCCAGCCTGCGATCCTGAAGAATCTCGTGGTAAACGGCGACCGAGCTGACGAAGAGAAACTGCCCCACGCCCGCGAGCCGCGCGGATTCGAGCAGGCGCAGGCTGCCCAGGACGTTGCGTTCAAAGCCGGTCTGCGGGGATCGCTGCAAGGCCGACCAATCGACGGCATTGTGGATGACGGCGTCAACGCCCGCGACAAGCCCCGCCAGCGCCTGCGGATCGTCAATCTCGCCGATGTGGAATTCCTGAACGAACGGTTTGATGTGGTCGCGCCGGCTCGTCGGTCGAACCATGGCACGCACCGTATGGCCGGCACGATGCAGCGTCGCGGCGATGCGACTTCCGATGAAACCGCTGGCGCCGGTGATGGCAACTTGCATGTGATTCTCCGGGGCGAAGCATCGCGCCGCCGTCGCGGGCGCCGGCGTTCCGATCGCAGGAAGCGATCAAAGAGCGACGGCCCCGCAACGGCGGGCATGCGCGGCTAGGTTGTGGGACGATCCGCGGGCGGATTGTCGTCGGACGCCGCCGACGCATCGCCGGAGGGCGTCGCCGGAGGCTGCGACGATTCGCCTTCAGGCTGCGCCGCCGGCGTATCCGTCATCGGCACATTCTCCACCGGCGCATTGTCCGATGCCGCGGAAGAGGATGGTGCTTGGGGCGTTCCCGGCGTCGTGGAAGCCGGAGGCGCTGCCGTCTCATCGGCCGTCGGGGGCGCCGATTCGCTGAATTCCTCGTCGGTCTGTTCGAGATAAACGTCATCCATTTCCGTCGCGTCCACTTCCGAACGCATCAGGTAATAGATGATCGTGTTGACGGAGAGGTAATAGCTGATCGCATACGCGCCCAGCAGCGCGACCGTGGTGAACGTCCAGAACGCGATCAACCCGGCGGCCACGTCGCCGAAAAAGCCCAGCGTGAGATAGTCGATGTCATAGGTCAGCGCGCTGAACGTCGGCGTCGGCCAGAGCGTGGTCCACAACTCGCCCGTGTCCGGGGCGTTGATGAACATTCCCATATCGGTGAACTGGTGTGCGAGCGTCAGCATCACGAACAGGAACAGCCGCACAAACAGGAAGGTGAGCGCGCCGTAGATGACCGCCACGATCGTATAAAGCGCCAGCCGCCAGGGGCGGGCGTACAGGTAGCTGAACGAGCGGCTGATCGCGTCGAAGCTGTCCGAGCCTTCGATGGCGATGGTCGGATACATGAGGTTGAATCCGCCGGCCGTGCCCAGCAGCACCAGCGTCATGACAAAACCGGCGATCAGCGCCAGAAAGTAGAACAATCCGATGATGATCGGTCCGATGTAGGGAATGTTTCCGACCAGCGCCCCGGCCGTCACCGCCAAACCGATGAAGGCGACGATCAGCAGCGGAATCAGTGGCGCGGAAAGGAAACTGAGGAATTTCCCTACCGCAAAGCTCAAGGCCTGCCGCACGGAAATCTTCTCCTCGCGCGCCACATGGACCGCCGCGATGCGCGACACCGCCCCGCCGAAGATCGCCCAGACAAACAGGAAAAACAGCGAGTAGATCGTGAAGTAAACCGGATGATGCCGCATCGCCCACGCCGGTCCAACCGCAAAGAAGCGGTAGATCGACGGGAACACGCCGTCGTCGTTGATCCAGTTGAAGCCGATCACACCGCCGATCACGCCGTATACCTGCCGGACTTCGTAGTCAAAGAATGTGCTGAACAGCCCCGCGCCGCGGATCGTCTTGTATCGGACAAGCTCCTGGTAGGCGCTGGCGTAGACGTGGCGAATGCGCTCGTCGCGCGCCGCGGCGGCGGCGTCGCCGGGTTCCTTGTCGAAGGCGGCGCGAGCCTCGTCGGCGGCGGCATCGCGTCGGGCGATGATCTCCTTCTTCAGATCATCCAGGCGATCTCCGCTCCGCGCCGCGATCTCGGCATCGGTCCGGCTGATCTTTTCCGCGCTCTCCAGCCGCATGAGCCGGTTGGCATAGGCTTGTTCGATCCCTTCGCGAACGCCCTTGCGCATCTCATGAAAATCCGCCGCTCTCGGGGCGGATTGGTAGAGATGAATCTCACCCGGAACCGCGAGATGCCTCACTGGCCAGATCCCATCGAGAATCCGCCCACCGACATACAGCATCAACAGCGCCGCCAGCGCCAGCAGCAGTTTCGAGGGATGAATGGCGATGCGAAATGCGCGAAAGACGTGCGTCAGCGGAAACATCTCTCGCCAATTGATACCACGGTAAGGCCGCGCTTCGTCAGCCATGCCCGATGCTCCTTTCCCAATTCCCGACAACAGAAGATGCCCGCGGCAAAGTCGCCACGACACCGAGACGATTCACAAGGACCGTCGGGCGGCATTATAGTCGCCATCGTAAGGTCTTCAAATCGCATAAATTGCGAACACCTCGCCGACGCCCTACTCGTCTTCGGACCGCGAGGCTGGAAAATCGGATTCATCCGGTTCTTCCACCGGAATCTGATATGCCCCTTTCAGCCATCGTCCGAGATCGATCAGCTTGCAGCGATCACTGCAAAACGGAAACGACTTCGGCCGACTACCGTCGGCTTCGGGGACGGAGGTTTTGCAGATTGGACAATTCATGGCCAATACCCGGCGACGATGCGAGCCTCGCGCCGAAGTGTCGCGGTGTCATTTCGATTTGCTGGATTTCGCGTCGGATTTCTTCGACGACGCCTCGGCTTTGGCGGCGGGCTTGGCTTCCGTGGGTTTGGAGTCGCCTCCCTTGGACTCCCCGCCGCCGGAATCCTTCGTTCCACCGCCGGTGTCGGACTTCGCGGCGTTCTTGTAACCCTCGGATCGGTAGTCCGTGATGTAGAAGCCGCTGCCCTTGAAGATCAGCCCCACACCGGTGCCGATGAGGCGCCGGACCTTGAGCTTCCCGCACTCCGGGCATTTCTTTGTCGGCGCGGCCTTGATCGACTGAAACGCCTCGAACGCGTGGCCGCAGGCGTCGCATTTGTATTCGTAAGTGGGCATGGATTCCTGCTCGTTGCGATGAACTCGTTCACCCCGCGACATCCGTCGTCGGCGACCCGAACCGGGAAACCGGCGGATTCTACTCCTTCTTCGACACCGCCACCTGCGCCGGACGTAACGTGCGGTCGTGATGGGAATATCCCTTCTGAAAAAGCTGCATGACGGTCGGTTCGTCGTATTGTCCGCCCGGTTGCTGCATCAGCGCATCATGCCTGTTCGGATCGAACGGCGTGCCCGGCTCGGGCGCGATCTCCTCGACGTGCTGCTGCTTGAGAACGTCGATCCACTGGTCGTGAATGATCTGCATTCCCTTGAGAATGGAGGCGGAGTCGGCCTTGTCGGCATCCTGCGCCAGAGCGCGCTCGAAGTTGTCGATCACCGGCAGCAGCGCCTTGATCAGCGTGCTGTTGGCGTATTGAACGCGCTGATCGAGTTCCGACTCGAGCCGGCGGCGGGAGTTGATGAACTCCGCCTGCGTGCGCGCCAGACGCTCGAAGAGGGAGTCGCGATCGGCCTTGAGCTTTTCATAGGCGTCGTCACCGACCGCCGTGTTGTCGACGAGTTCTTCCTCGATGGGAGTTTCCTCATCCTGCGGGGGCGTTTCCAGATCTTCGTTGCGTTCAGTCATGGTGTCACTCGCCGGTAAAAACGTCCTTCAGTTTGTCGAGAAACCCCTTCTTCTGGGGCATGATCTCGTTGTCTTCCGTCGCCGCGAAGTCGCGAAGAAGCTGCTTCTGCGCGTCGGTCAGCTTCCGGGGAATTTCAATCAGTATTTGTACGAGTTCATCGCCCGGTCGAGAAGATCGAATGTCGGGCAGGCCCTTGCCCTTGAGCTTGAAGACCTCGCCATGCTGCGTGCCTGCGGGAACATCAAGATGCTCATTGCCCTTCAGGGTCGGCACTTCGATCGACGCGCCCAGGGCGGCCTCGGTGAACGAGATTGGAACCTGGCAGACCAGGTCGTTGTTGTGCCGGGTGAAAATCGGATGCGGGCGGATGGTGATATAGCAGTGAAGATCGCCCGGAGGCCCGCCGCCGTCGCCCGGCTCGCCTTCACCGACGATTCGCACGGCCTGCCCTTCATGGACGCCGGGAGGAATTTTCACGCTGACGACGCGCTTGTGCATCGTCCGACCGGAACCCCGGCAGGCCGGGCAATGATCCTTGACGACCGATCCCCTGCCCCGGCAGTTGGGACATGCCGTCACCATGCGGAACATCCCGCCGAATCCCTGCTGCGCCACCCGTCCCTGCCCCCCGCACTGCACGCAGACCACCGGGCTGCTGCCCGGCTTGGCGCCCGAGCCTTTGCAGGTTTCGCAATGGCCCTGCTTTTCAAACTCGATGGTTTTCTCAACACCGCCCGCCACGTCCGAAAGCGTCAGCTCGACATGCGTTTCGAGATCGAATCCGCGCCCGCCTCTCCGTCGTCCGCCGCGCCCCCCGCCGCCGAACCCTCCACCAAAAATGTCGTCGAACATCGAAAAGATGTCCCCGACATCCATATGGGAAAAGTCGTGCTGCCCGCTCACCCCGGCATGTCCGTGCTGATCGTAGCGCGCGCGGCGCTCCGGATCGGACAACACCTCGTAGGCCTCGGCGCACTCCTTGAACTTGAGTTCGGCCTGCTCCTTGCCGTCGCCGTTGTTGCGATCGGGATGATGCTTCATCGCCAGTCGGCGATAGGCGCGCTTGATCTCTTCATCATCAGCGGATCGCGCCACCCCGAGCACTTCATAATAATCACGTTTGGTCGCTGCCACGGTTATCCTACGTCTGTATCACGACCGGGTTTTCACGGGCGACGCCGGCACGGCCGTCCAGGCCTTGGCGCGCCGGAGGCGCACCGCCCGGCGGGGCCACCAAACACACGAAGACACAAAGATACCGGGGAGTCATCTTTGTGTCTTCGCGCGAAGGTGATTGGAAATCGAGGTCACACCACCGCGCCGGCGATCGGCGTCGCTTCCTCGCCTTTCTTTTCCTTCAGTTCCGTGATCAGCACTTCGGTCGTCAACGCCAGGCCGATCGCGCTGGCGGCGTTGAGCAGCGCGGTGCGCGCCACCTTGGCGGGATCGATGATGCCCATCTTGAACATGTCCCCGAACTCACCGGTCGCGGCGTTATAGCCGTGGCTGCCGGATTTTTCGAGAATCCGCGCCACGATCACCTCGCCGTCTTCACCGGCATTGTCCGCGATCTGGCGCGCCGGGGCGCGCAGCGCTTCGGAAAGAATGTCGAAACCGATCTTCTCGTCACCGCGGGCCTTGCTCTTGGCCGCGTCCACCGCCTCGATCGCGCGGAGAAACGCCACGCCCCCACCGGGGACGATGCCCTCTTCCGCCGCCGCCCGCGTCGCGTGCAGCGCGTCGTCGATGAGGTCCTTGCGCTCCTTCATCTCCGTTTCGGTGTTGGCGCCCGCCTTCACGACCGCCACCCCGCCGGTGAGCTTGGCGAGCCGCTCCTGGAGCTTCTCGCGATCGTAGTCGCTGGTGGTCTTCTCGATCTGCATCCGAATCTGCTCGGTGCGGGCGTCGATGTCCTTTTTCTTGCCGCCGCCCTCGACGATCAGCGTGTTGTCCTTGTCGATGACGATGCGCTTGGCCGATCCGAGATCCTCCAGCTCGACGTTCTCGAGCTTCAGACCCAGGTCTTCCGAGATGAACTTCCCGCCGGTCACCGCCGCCAGGTCGCCCATCATCGCCTTGCGGCGATCACCGAACCCGGGCGCCTTCACCGCGCAGATGTTCAACACGCCGCGCAGCTTGTTGACGACCAGCGCCGCCAGGGCCTCGGCGTCCACATCCTCCGCGATGATCAGCAGCGGCTTCCCGCCGGTGACGATCTTGTTCAGCAGCGGCAGAAGCTCCGCGAGATTGCTGATCTTCTTTTCGTGAAGCAGGATATACGCATCCTCGAGGATCGCCTGCAACGTGGTCGGATTGGTCAGGAAATACGGGCTGAGATAGCCCTTGTCGAACTGCATGCCCTCGGTGTATTCGAGGACGCTTTCGGTGCTCTTACCTTCATCGACGGTGATGACGCCTTCCTTGCCGACCTTCTCCATCGCGTCGGCCATCAGGTTGCCAATGAGATCGTCGCCGTTGGCGCTGATGGTGGCGACTCGCTTGTAGTCGTCGCGGCCTTTCACTTTCTTCGATTGCGCGGTGATCGCGTCGGCGGCGACTTCGGCGGCCTTGAGGATGCCGCGCTGGATCGTCACGGGATTGGCATTGCCCGCAGTGACGTACTTCAGCCCCTCGCGGAAGATCGCCTCGGCCAGCACCGTCGCGGTCGTGGTTCCGTCACCGGCGACATCGCCGGTCTTGTTGGCGACGGTCTGCACGAGCTTGGCGCCCATGTTCTCGAACGGCTGGGGCAGCTCGATCTCCTTCGCGACCGAGACGCCGTCCTTGGTGATGCGGGGGGACCCGAAGGATTTCTGCAACACCACGTTCTTCCCGCGCGGGCCGAGTGTGGCCTTGACCGCGCGGGCAAGCTGCGACAACCCGCTGGCGATCTCCGCCCGGGCGTCGGATTCAAATTTCATCTGTTTCGATGCCATGTGTTCTGCTCCGTAGTTTCTTTTCACGTTTCACGGACTTCATCCACAGGTCGGATGAAACGTGAAGACGTGAAACGTGAGAAGAGTTATTCAAGCACGCCAAGAATGTCCGTCTCGCGGAGGATGACGAACTTCTCGCCTTCCACCTCGACCTCGGTGCCCGAATATTTGCCGTAGTAAACGGTGTCGCCAGCGCGAACGCCCAGCGCCATCGGCTTGCCGTTGTCATCGAGCTTGCCGGGTCCGACGGAAATCACCTTGCCCCGGGTGGGCTTCTCGGTGGCGCTGTCCGGCAGCACGATTCCGCTGGCCGTCTTCGTCTCGGCTTCCGACTGCTTCACAATCACACGATCCTGCAAGGGTTTCAGTTTCATAATCCTTTCACCTCAATCTCTGGATGGGCTTCAGCCCATTGGCTTAAACGTTTTCACTCCGGATTTCCCGGGACTTTTCGCTCATTGGCATGGACTGCAACGCAAGCGTCCCGCGTGGTTTCGGCAAGTCTTTGCCGCACAGGTCGCCCGGTCGCTCTTTTCCCCTTTACATCATCCCGCCCATGCCTCCCATTCCCATACCGCCCATTCCACCCATGCCCCCCATGCCGCCGCCCATGCCTCCCATGTCACCACCGTGGTCGTGACCGCCGGCGCCGGCTTCTCCCGGCTTTTCGACGACGATGCAGTCGGTCGTCAGCAGCAGGATCGCCACTTCCGCGGCGTTCTGTAAAGCGGTGCGCTCGACCTTGGTCGGGGTGAGGATGCCGGACTTGACGACATCGACGAATTCGCCGGTCAGGGCGTTGTAACCTTCGTTGTCCTTGCTCTCCATGACGCGGCGGACGACGACGCTGCCGCTGGCGCCGGCGTTTTCGGCGATCTGCTTGAGGGGCGCCATCAGCGCCGTGCGGATGATCTTCACGCCGATCGCCTCATCGCCGGTGGTGGCGAGGTTGCCGCCGCCGTTGAGAGCCTTCATCGCGCGGATCATCGCGACGCCGCCTCCGGCGACGATCCCTTCCTCGACAGCCGCGCGGGTCGCGTGCAGCGCGTCCTCGATGCGGGACTTCTTTTCCTTCAGTTCGCCTTCGGTCGCCGCGCCGACGTTGATCTGCGCCACGCCGCCCGCGAGCTTGGCCAGACGCTCCTGGAGCTTCTCGCGATCGTAATCGCTGGTCGTGGTTTCGATCTCGCGCCGGATCTGCTCGATACGGCCCTGAATCGCCTTGGACTCACCGGCGCCTTCGATGATCGTCGTGTTGTCGTTGTCGATGCGAACGAGCTTGGCCTGGCCGAGCTGGTCGATCTCGACCTTGTCGAGTTCGATCCCCAAATCCTTCATGATCGCCTCGCCGCCGGTGAGGACCGCGAGATCCTCCAGCATCGCCTTGCGGCGATCGCCGTAGCCGGGCGCCTTTACCGCCGCGACATTGAGGATGCCGCGCAGCTTGTTGACGACCAGCGTCGCCAGCGCTTCGGCCTCGACATCCTCGGCGATGATGAGCAGCGGACGCTTGGCTTTCTGAATCTTCTCGAGCAGCGGAATCAACTTGGCGGCGGCGCTGATCTTGTCCTCGAAGATGAGAACGAAGCACTTCTCAAGCTCCACCGTCATCTCATCCGTATCAGTGATGAAGTTGGGGGAAAGATAACCGCGATCGAACTGCATGCCCTCGACGACATCCACATACGTCTCGAGGCCCTTGCCCTCTTCAACGGTGATGACGCCGTCCTTGCCGACGCGCTCGAACGCATCGGCCATGATCCCGCCGATCTCCTTGTCATTGTTCGCGGAGATGCTGGCGACATTGGCGATATCCTGCTTGCCATTAATCGGCTTGGACTGCTTCTGGAGATTCGCGGTGACGGCCTCGACGGCCTTGCGAATGCCGCGGGCGATCGCCATCGCGTCCGCGCCACTGGTCAGGCTGCGATACCCTTCCTTGACGATGGCCTCGGCGAGCACGGTCGCGGTGGTCGTTCCATCGCCGGCAACGTCGGAAGTCTTGCTGGCGGCCTCCTTCACCAGCTTGGCGCCAATGTTTTCATATTTGTTTTGAAGCTCGACCTCCTCGGCGACGGTCACGCCGTCCTTGGTGATCGTCGGAGCGCCCCATCCCTTGTCAATGACGGCATTTCGACCGCGCGGTCCAAGCGTGACTTTCACCGCCCGCGCCAATTTCGCAACGCCCTCGAGAAGCGACTTCCGTGCCTCGGTATCAAAGGCGATCATTTTAGCGGCCATGCAACGTTCTCCTTTCGAACGAACTGATTGTTTGTGCGTTTCGTCGTTTCATTTCCACACTCCCTTCGCCTGAAGGCAAAAGTTCGTGTGCTGCACGGCAATAACAAAGACAGTGCCGGAGAAATCCCCTGAATAGAATGAATGCAAACCAATATATATCAAGTGGTTGCACGATTCTCGGCAAATCGCCCCCTGGGCTTCAACTGTCAGGCTGGCAGTCGGCGGGAAATCCGTGCATCGGCGGTTGCCAATTCGGCAGAAGGCGTTTTCATCCGGAAAACCACCTTTCCATTCAAGCATCCCCTGTCCGAAAGGCGGGTCGTGGTCTTTTCACCTGAAGCGCCTGCGCCTCCTGGAGCATGTGACGTGTCGAGTGTTTTGGCTACAATCCCCGCGTGTCTCAAACAGCTTCCACCATCGATGTTCATGTTTCCCCCTCGCCTTACCAGGTGCAGGTCATGCCCGGGCTTCTCGCGTCGGTCGGCCAACGTCTGCGCGGGCTGACGGGCGGGCGACGGGTTGCCGTCCTGACCGATTCCAACATCGCCCCGCTTCATCTGCCCGCGTTGAAATCCTCCCTCGAATCCTCGGGATTCGAGCCGGTCATCGCGACGGTCCCGGCCGGAGAGTCACACAAGCATCTGCGCACGCTGCCGCCTGTTTATGACGCTTTTCTCGCCGCGAAAGTCGAACGCTCCACCCCGGTGCTGGCACTGGGAGGCGGAGTGGTCGGCGACATGGCCGGCTTCATCGCGGCCACCATCCTGCGCGGTGTGCCGTTCGTGCAGATCCCCACAACATTGCTCGCCATGGTCGATGCCAGCGTCGGTGGAAAAACCGGGGTGGACGCCCCGGCCGGCAAGAATCTCATCGGCGCGTTTCACCAGCCGATTGCCGTCTTCATCGACCCGGCCGTGCTTCAGACCCTTCCCCCGCGCGAGCTGCGCGGCGGGCTTGCCGAGTGCATCAAGCACGACATCATCCGCGACGCCGACGGCTTCGCGCGGCTGGAAAACGAGATCGGCAAGGCGCTGAGCGTCGATGTCGATTACCTCGCCGGGCTTGTCGCCCACAACGTCGCCATCAAGGCGCGCGTCGTCGAGGCCGATCCGTTTGAGAAAGGCGAGCGCGCCCATCTCAACTTCGGTCACACCTTCGGGCACGCCATCGAACATGTGTCGAACTACAGCCACTCGCACGGCGAGTCGGTGGCGCTGGGCATGGTCGCGGCAACGAATCTCGCGGCCGACCTGAAGATGATCGACTCGACGGCGCGAGACCGGGTTCTCGACCTGATCCAAAAGGCCGGCCTGCCCATCTCGGGTCTGACGCTCGATCACAAGGCGATCGTGAGCGCCATGGCGTTCGACAAGAAGGTGAAATCCGGCAAAGTCCGATTGATCCTGCCTGATGCGATCGGGCATGTGGTGATCCGGGACGACATCACGCCCGAAGCGATGCACCGCGCGGTGGAGCGGTTGAAGGGATGACACGTGGCGCTGGCGCACTGGCTGCAACTGACGTTGACGGAAGGCATCGGCCCGATTCTCGGTCGGCGTCTCATCGAGGCGGCGGGAAGCATCGAAGCGGCGTGCGGCGCCGGCCTGGCGATGCTGCGAAGGATTGAAGGCATCGGCCCGGCCAAGGCGTCACGGATTTTTCAATCATTGAAAGAGGCGGAAAATCGGACGCCGGAAGAAATTGAAAAGGCGACGGCGATGGGCGTTCGGCTGATCTGTCGCG
>CAYUNS010000023.1:23978-24227 GCA_964446155.1 uncultured Tepidisphaeraceae bacterium
ACCGAGGAGGACCGGATACTCCGCGTCCTCCTCGGTGAGATTCCCGATCCGCCGCATGTGCTGTACATCCGTGGCGCGTTCGAGCCGCGCGATCTTAACGGGATCGCCATCGTTGGCAGCCGGCGATGCAGTTATTACGGTCGTGAGCAGGCCGAACGCTTCGGTGCGGCGCTCGCGGGCGCGGGGATGACCGTCGTCAGCGGCGGGGCGCGCGGCATCGACAGCGCGGCGCATCGCGGCGCGATGTCG
>CAYUNS010000023.1:24237-26180 GCA_964446155.1 uncultured Tepidisphaeraceae bacterium
GCGATGTCGCACCCGCAAGGCCGCACCATCGCCGTGCTCGGCAGCGGCATGGACGTGCCCTATCCGCCCGAAAACAAGACCCTCTTCGAGCAGATCGCCGCGCGCGGCGCGGTGGTGAGCGAATATCCGCTGGGCACATCGCCTCTGAAGGAAAATTTCCCCCGCCGTAATCGCATTGTCAGCGGCATGTCCCGCGGCGTGCTGGTCATCGAGGCCGACGAGCGCAGCGGCGCGCTCATCACCGCCCGACAGGCGTGCGACGATCACGGCCGCACCGTCTTCGCGCTGCCCGGCCGCGTCGATCACGCCCTGTCGGCGGGACCGCATCGTTTGATCCGCGACGGCGCCGTGCTGGCCGCATCGCTCGAAGACATTCTCGACGCGCTCGACCCGCTGCCGCAGTCGGCCGTCGAAATCGGAGAGCCTGTCCCGGTCGATGCGCCCGACACGCCTCCTCCCGAAGCGAAATCCGCCCCGCTCGATCTCACTGATGCGCAGCGGGCGATCGTGGACGCGCTGCACGGCGACGAAGCCGATGTGGATGCGCTGGTCGAGCGGACCGCCCTGGCCGCCCCCGTCATCCTTCAGGAACTGACGCGCCTCTCGCTCCGGGGCATTATTCGGCGCGGCCAAGGGGGATTGTATGGATTGCGTCACACCGGGCGGGCGATGAAATGAATGCGCGTCACGACATGATCGCATGCTATGTCGTGCGGATGATCGACGGATTACCGCAGTTCCTCCAGCTTCTGCGCCGCCCGGGCATTTTCATGGGAGAAACCTGGCAGAATCTCTCCGGCGGCATCGAGGCGAGAGAACCCGCCTGGCGAGCGGCGCTGCGCGAGTTGCGTGAGGAAACCGGCCTGACGCCGACCGACTTCTACGTCGTTGAGAAAATCAACACTTTCTACATTCATTCGACGGACACGCTGTGGCATTGCACGCAGTTCTGCGCATTCGTCCCGCGCGATGCGGGCGTCGTGCTGAACGATGAAAACACCGATCATCGATGGGTTCCCCGGGCGGAGATCGACACCGCGTTCATGTGGCCGGGCGAGCGGGAAACGATTGCGATCATCCTTTGAGACCTGGTGGACAACAGTCCGAGCAAGCCGTACCTTCGAATCCCACTGTGAGCCTCAATATCCCGGCATCCTCGATATCTGTTCGATCGTCGCGCGGATGAGCTTTTCTTCGAGGCGGCAGTCGAGCGGGTGCTCAATCGCGACATGGTTCCGCGCGTCGGGAAAAGTCGTTTTTTCCGATCGCCGTTTCAAGACGAAGACAGGATTCGGTTCTTCATCGTGATGACCCGCGCAACGATTCCTCCGAAATGGCTCGCCGACGCGCGAAGCGCCCGCCGGCCGGCGATGGAGCGGTTGCTGGCGCTGCATTATCCGATGGTGCATCGGATGGCGTGCGCGCTGGTCGGGCGGTCCGACGCGGCGCAGGCCGTCGTCCAGTTCGTCCTTTCCCGCAGCCTGCCGATGATGGGCCGGTGGATGGACGAAGCGGCGCCGCATCGGTGGTTCAGCCACCACACGCTGCTGACGGCTCGCCGCGTCGCCGATCCGCCCCGTGAGCCGGGAAAGGATCTGCTCGTCCTCGCGAGCGGGACCGGCGACACGGGCTACATCGCCTTCATTCGCGCGATGCGCGCCCTGCCGACCCAGCAGAAGGAGGGTTTTCTGCTGCGCCACGGCGAAAAACTGGACGCGCGGCAGGCGGCGATCGCCATGGACTGCTCGATGGAAGCGGCGGTGAATCATCTCCAGGCGGCGGAGAAATCGCTGCGGGAAATCGCGGGCGACTCATACGACGCCTTCACGGCGGCGATGGGCAAGGCCTATGCCGGTCTCACTCCGCCCGAATCGCTCGCCGCGCCTGCGGCGCGCCGCCACGTTCGTCGATACCTCCGCCCGCGCCGGTTGCGCCGCTGCCTC
>CAYUNS010000023.1:26190-32382 GCA_964446155.1 uncultured Tepidisphaeraceae bacterium
CGCTGCCTCTGGATACTGATCGCGATGATCCTGGCGGGCGTCGGGATGGCGGCGTGGATGCGCTACGGATGAATCCAACACGACGCGCACGCAAAAGACAGGGGTCTTTTCTCCATGCCGATGCGCTGCGTCCTTCCCTCACACGTCGCGATGTTCGGGCTTGGGTTCGCGGGTCATCAGCTCGGTGAGGGCGTGGATCACTTCCTTGTTGTCGAACAAAACGGCATGAACGGCTTCGGTGATCGGCATTTCGACATTGAACCGCCGGGCGAGTTGCATGACGGATTGGGTGGTGGGCACGCCCTCGGCGACGCTGTCCATTTCATCGAGGATGTCCTGGAGCTTGCGCCCCTTGCCGATCTGCTCCCCGACGCGGCGGTTGCGCCCCTCGGGGCTGACGCAGGTGGTGATGAGATCCCCCAGCCCGGCAAGCCCGCCGAAGGTTTCCTCTCGTGCGCCCATCGCGACGCCCAGTCGGGTGATTTCGACCAGCCCGCGGGTGACGAGGGCGGCCTTGGCGTTGTTGCCGGCGGCAAGCCCGTCGAGGATGCCGGCGGCGATGGCAACGACATTTTTGGTCGCGCCCGCAAGCTCGACCCCGGTGACGTCGCTGTTGGTGTAGATGCGGAACCACTGCGTCGAGAACGCCGCCTGCACCCGCCGAGCCAGCGCATCGTCTCCCGCCGCCGCAACGGCGGTCGCGGGAAGATATCGCGCGATCTCCGCCGCGATGTTCGGCCCGGACAGCACCGCGAGGCGCGAACCGAAAGTGCCGTCACCCCCCTTTTGCGTGCCTCGGAACTCCTGCATCACGTCAATGATGACCTGGGACGGGCGAAGCAGCGTGTCGTTTTCAATGCCCTTGGCGACGGAGACGATGGGAATGTTCGCGGGGACATGCCGCCCCAACCGTTGCCACACGCCGCGCATGTATTGCGTCGGCACGGCCGACAGAATCATCGTGCTGTCGCGGAAGCACTCGGCATCGTTGGCGGTCAGCAGCACCTCATTGGGAACGCGCACACCGGGCAAAAGCCGATGGTTTTCGCGATCCTGCATGAGGCGCTCGATGGATTCCTCGAACGCCCCCCACATGGTCACGCGGTTGCCTCCCTGCGTCAGCAGGATCGAGCACACCGTCGCCATCGCCCCATCGCCCAGGATCGTCACATGTTCGGCCATGGAGGATGTTGTACCGGAACGCGGGAAGGTGGAAAAGAGACGGACATGCCGATCCCGAGGCGATCAGTCCGGCAACGCCGCGGAGGGAATGATCGACGCCGATTCCATCGCCTGTTGCAGCGGCAGATGAAACAGTTCCCCGGCGGAGGTGTAGTACATGTCCCGCCCGATGATCCACGGGCCGGCAAAGGTCGCGCCGAAGCGCGGGAGGCGCAGCCGGCGGTCGGGAATCCATTGTTTTCCCTCAACGCCCTGCTCCAGACGAAACCGCGTGAGTGAATGCGCCGACGCCAGCCATACTGCGTCGGCCGACTCGATCGCCAGTCGATACTGGTCGGGCAGGCCGGCGTCGAGTGGGATCAATTGCGACCGGCCATCGGGAAACGTCACACTCGCCTCGCGAACCCGGACATGCCACACGCCGTCGGCGGCGTCTTCCCAGGCTTTACCGCCGTAAAGTGTATGGGGCACTTCCCGCCATCCACCTCCAGTCCATCGGCGGAAGCCGGGCATGTCATCCGACAGGTAGCGGGCATCCACGGACGGGACATCCGATCCGCGCGCCGCGGCCTCTTCTTTTCGCTTTGGAGCCATCTCGATCAGCCGTTCCGCCACCTTCGGTGTGAGCGTCCATGCGCCGTCCATGCGCGGGCGGCTGGTCTGGTTGTACCACGTCCAGGCCCACGGAATCTCATGTCGTTCAAGCGTCTGTGCATCGGGCGCATCGGAGGCGATGGGAATCCACGCCAGGTCCTTCCAATTGTTGGTGAATCCGAGAATCCGATGCGTGGCGGGGTCGATACCGGCGATGCGGTTGACGATCGGCCGGAACGGCTCGCGCCCCAACCGCTCATCGGCACGCTTCACCCATTGGCCGGCGCGGAAAATACCAGCGGTATTGAAGTAGCCCGAGCCGTTCTCAAAGCGATGGAACACCACCTCCTGCACATAGAACGAATCGCCGAGGCGAATCAGCCAGGATCGTTCATGAGTATTGCCGGCGAAGAAGGCGGCGCCATCCGGCAGGACTTCGAGCAGCCTCGCATGATGAGTCTGAAGCAGTTCTTCAAGCGATTCGACGCAATGCGTCTTGCCGCGATCGTGAAACAACACATTGCCGCCGGGATAGCCCGTCGTCGTGGCGACGATGGCCGCGTCGCGGGCAATCGGCCAGACGGTTTGCTCAACACTCAGCCCCACTGGTTCGCTCAATGGCCGCACGACGCCGCTCTCGGCGATCATCAGTTGCGCGGCCACCTTCTTTCTGATGTCTCTGAGGAGTTCCGCGTCGGAATCGGGATTCCGAACGAACCAGAGCCGCCCATCCGGCCCGGGCGTCACGGGCAGGTGATCCGAATCATTCCCCGCGCGCGATAATCCTGATGCGATGGACTGACCATCGAGCAACGGCGTCTCGGCCTCATTCGCCAGGTCCAGCCAGTGAGGCACAAAAGCTTCCCGCGATCCGACCGTCATTTTCACGCCAAGACCAAGCAGCCCTTGATGGGTCGCGACGACGCGAATCTCCTGTCCGGCCAGGCTCCCCAGTTCCGCGATCGGCATCAGCCGCGCATCGTCGTCCAGCACATAAATCATCCGTTCGTCGTGGCCATAGATCCGTCCGTCGTCGCCTTGGCAATCGAAGGTGAATTGTGAGGAAGGCAGCTTCAGCGGCGTGCCCGCACCGCCGTCGCAGATCAGTCCGCGTGCGGTCGGCCCGTCTTCTGTCCAGAGCTGGGCATACTGCCGTCCCTGCCGATCCACGAGCATCAGCTTTGCCGCCGGCGCCTCGTCCAGCAGGGAAGGCGTCGTCTCGATGTCGCGCTGCTCGATTGCCTGAATGGCGTCGTTCAGCCGGTTGATCTGCTCGGGCATGAGTGGTTGGTCAAGCGCGCGATGAAGCACCGCGACCTGCATTCGCGGCAGGCGCTGGAGATACGCGCTGGCGGCGGCGCGTTCCCGCCGGTCGGGATCGCCCAGCCGGGCAATCTCCGCGTGAATGCGCTCGAGCGGCTCGGCGAGCGGCCCTTCCAGGTCGAATCGCAGAATCCGCGCCGGCTGATATTCCGATGGATGATTCTCCCCCACCTTCCGCGCGATAAGAATATGGATCGCCTGCCGGTGATGGATCAGCCCCGCGACAAATTCATCCTTCAGCCGGGCGACGATCGTTCCCGGTTCGCCGACAAGCCGAATGACGAAGCTGCCCGGATGCTTGCAGTTGGTGTCGAATGAGCGGACAAGCCATCGCTCATCGCCAAAGCGATAAAGCTGATTGGACCAATGAATGATATTCGGCCCATCGCCGAACAGATCCCGCTCGTCACCGGCGTCTTTGGGCCTGGGCAGAGGCTGCTCGGTCCGTTGCCCGCCATCGAGGAGATGGATACGGTCCGTGCCGGCGATCCAGATTCCCTGATCCGACCCGAGCATGTCCTCACCCAGCCACGGCCAGCGCGGCGGGCAAGCCGTCACGGCAGGCCCCTTCCGATAGCCGCGCCCCAGGGTGCGTTGAAACAACACCCCCCGGTCGATCCAGCGAACCAGCAGTTCCTCCTTCAAACCGTGCGGTCCGAACCAGGCGCGCCCCGCCGGATCGACGCCTCTCAGCGGCACATTACCCGATAGATACGCATCGTTCGACCGATGCGCCCGTAGCCGGCGATGCGGGAAAGGCAGTTCCCGGCGGGCATAGCGCTCGATGCAGTGGTCGTTCCAGATGTCCGGTTCGCGATCAATACAGATCTCGCCATCGTCCGTCTGGAACAACTGTGTGCTGAAGTCGTAAACGTAGACAACCCGGCTGTGGTCGACCGAGGGGAGTTGTAGCGGCTCGGCAGCGCGGCCGGCACTTCCTTGCAGAAACCACCAGCCCACGGCGGCGATGCTCACCAGCCGGGCAGCCAATCGGCCCATCGCGATCATGACGCCGATTCTACACCAATCCGCGTCGCGCGGCCTCCACAATCATCAAAGCCAAAGCATGGATAAACCAGAATATGCGCTATTGGGTAAGCGGACCGCGATCAGGCGAGGCGATGATACGAAGATGCCCGTGGAACCAATCCACGGGCATCTTACGACACAACGAGCGAGGAGGCTGCGATTCACACCGAGCGACGTCGGATACTCCTCGCCGCGCTGATCCTTCCCGGACATTTGCGGACCACCGGAAGGCTTCGCACCGGCACAACCAGGAGCAGCACTCGGTGGTTGATCTGAGTGAATAATACATCCAAAATAAGGACTGTCAAGTCCTTTTATAAAATATTTTATGCCGATTTACTGATTTGAAACCGCATTCAGGGGACATTTTGATTCCCATGTCACATTAAAATGCAGTGTCAATCCATCCACCGCCCAGAACGGTGTCGGCATCGAAGAGGACGACGGCCTGGCCGGGGGTGATGGCGCTTTGGGGATCGTCGAAGGCGACGGTCAACTCGTCTTCCCCGGTGATCCTCGCCGTCGCGGGCTGGGGTTGATGGTTGTAGCGGATCTTGGCGCCGCAGCGGATGCCGCCCGTCGCGTCGTGCAGGCGCGAGCTGAGAATGTTGCTCTGCCGGGCGGTCAGCGCCGAATGCAGCAGCGCCTCCTTCCCGCCGAGCATGACCCGGTTTTCATCGGGACTGATATTGATGACATACAAGGGATATCCCGCCGCCACGCCAACGCCCTTGCGCTGTCCAATGGTGAAATGCTGATGCCCCGCGTGCCGGCCGAGCACTTCGCCATCCGGTGAGACAAGCTCACCCTCGCGAAAGCGCTCCGGCGAGCGGCGCCGCACCAGCGCGGCGTAATCCTGGTTGGGAACGAAGCAAATCTCCTGCGAATCGGGCTTGTTGAAAACCGGAAGCTTCATTTCCTCGGCGATGGCGCGGACCTCGTGCTTTTCAAATTCACCGATCGGCAGGAGCGTATGCTCCATCGCAGGACGGCTCATGCCGAACAGAACGTAGCTTTGATCCTTGCGATGATCGCGCCCGCGCATCAGCGCCTTCTCCCCCGTGACGGGGTCGAGGCCCATGCGTGCATAATGCCCGCTGGCGACAAAGTCGGCGCCGACGGCCTGGGCGTATTGCGCGAGCTTGCCGAACTTCAGCCAGTCGTTGCACCTCACGCAGGGATTGGGGGTTCGGCCGCGGTTGTATTCGTCCACGAAATAATCGATCACCCTGCCGAAGTCCTCCTGGAAATTGAGGACGTAAAAAGGAATGTCTAGCATCCCGGCGACGCGCCGGGCGTCGTCGGCGTCGAGGACGGAACAGCACCCCTGCTTGTTCCGTCCGCTCGTCGAGCAACTGTCGGCCGACGAAGACTCGTCATGCGATTCAACGCCGGGAGGCGATCCGAGACGCATGAACACGCCGAGCACCTCATACCCTTCGCGCAGCAACAGCGCCGCCGCAACGGAGCTGTCCACCCCGCCGCTCATCGCGACAACGACTTTTTTACGACCGATGGGCATGGTGAATTTCCACGAATCCTGCGCGCTCATCCATCGCGAACCGCACGGCATCGCGACCGCACCCGGTCTACCCTACCCGGAACGGGCGGAACATGAAACGGAGGCGGGTCAGGACGATGGGCTGATGAACCAAATCGACCGGAGGGTTTATGGTTTCAGCCGGGCGAATCGCCGTCCCAGTTTCAGGACGGTCGGCTTGTCGAAGGCGTATTCCCTTTGATGGTCGGTGACTTTTTCTCCGTCGAGGCTGACGGCGCCTTCCTTGATTTTTCGCATGGCCTCGCCATTGCTTGAGGCGAGTCCGGCCTGGACGATCAGGGGAGCGAGCTTGAGCGGACCTGCGGGGACGGGGACATCGGGCATGTCGTCCGGCACGCCGCCCTGGGTGAAGACCTTTTTGAATTCCGCCTCGGCTGCATCGGCCGATTCCTGATCGTGCAGCCATGTGATGATGTGTTTCGCGAGGGCGATCTTCGCATCGCGCGGGTGGGCGGCGATTTGCGCGCGAACCGGGTCCATCGGCAGATCGGTGAGAAGCTGGT
>CAYUNS010000024.1:0-11666 GCA_964446155.1 uncultured Tepidisphaeraceae bacterium
GTTCCGGTCCCACCGGAACGGCCGGGGGAGGGAAGCCCTCCCATCGATCCGGAAAGCCCGAGATCCGCGGACAGCGCGGTGTCGTCCTTGAGCTGCATCCCTCCGCCGGGGCTTCGCCCGCCGGCGTCGGTATCGCTGAGGGAAATGCCGGTCCCGCTGGCGCCCTTGCTGTCGACCAGCCCGATCGGCGAGCCACTGTCGGACGGTCCGAGATCGATCTGATCCCCGCCTCCGCCACCCAGCTCGGACTTGAGCTGCTCGATCTGATCGGCCTTGAACATCAATCGCGGGCCATCGCGGAACTCCCGCAGCCGTCCCTCACGGGCATACTGCTTGATGTCTTCCTCGCTCCTGCCAAGGGCCGCGCGGGCTTCTTCCAACGTGTAGAACATCTTGGCCATCGGGTGACTCCTCAAAGTTGCGCTGGTGCGACAGGTGAATCCTTCGTTTCATTTCACCATCGCATAACATGAATCATACGGCGTCCGCGTCATCCTGCATCACGCATCGCCGTGTCACTGCCCCGCTTCGGGCGAGGGCTTTTGTTCCTCATTGGGCGCCAGGACGCGCGCGTCGGCGCGCTCCTTCTCCAACAGTTCTTCCACTTCCCGGGGCATGGGGAAGGTATTAAAGTTGTTCAGCCGGCGGTCGAACCGGAAATTTCTCGCCGACAGCAGCCGCAACTGCTTGTCGCCGGGATAAAACTGATAAACGCAAAGGGTCTGCGCATCGATGTCGAGCAGATAGCATCCCCAGGTGTTGACGGAAAACTGCGCGGGCATGACGAACACGCCGCCGCCTCCCGCGATCGGCGGCTGCTCCTGTGCGAATGCCGCAGGCATGAACCGGGGGGAGCCGTCGCGGGACAACAGAATCACGACCAGCGCGAACAACAGCGCCGCATTGATGTACAATGCGATCGCGACTGCATGATGCCTGCGAGGTCGTCCCATGAAGGCCCGGGCTTGAACCGTGAAGATTGAAAGTTCCGCTCGTTGCCTATCTTATACGAATGCGCCGCGAGGCTGCAAGGTTCGCCCGCTTTTGCGACGGTTCGATAATATCGACGATGCCACACACAACGAAGCCGATCATCCCGATGACCGACATTCCACCGACTATTCGCTCATCCGCTCCGGCGCCTCCCGCATCGGATGCGCCCAAATGCTCCATCGAGGTGATCCGCCGGGGATCGCCTCTCCAGGTGTTCGGGCCGTGGCGATACGAGCACAAACGCCTGCGCCTCAGCCTCCCCTCCCTCCCGCGCGAAGGCGGGACGGTTCGGCTCATGCACATCACGGACATGCATTTTCACACCCGCTGGAGCCGCGCCTATGACGAGTTGATCGAACAGACCCGTCGCGACCCGCCGGACCTGATCCTCTTCACCGGCGATTTCGTGCATGACAAGATCGACCATCGCCCCTCCCTTCCGCTCGTCGAACGCCTCGTGACGCAACTGCGCGCCCGGGAAGGCAAGCTCGCGATCATTGGAAATCACGATGGAGATCTCCTCCTTCCCCGGCTGCGGAAATGGGGCGTCACTTATGTCGGTGAACGGCGATTGATCCTCGAGGCGCGTGGCCGACACATCGAATTCATCGGGCTGCCCGGTGCGGATCGCGAAGACCTCACGCGCGAATTCATCGCCTCGCAACCCCGGCGCCAGCCCGATCTCCCGCGCATCGTGCTCGCGCACTTCCCTGATGAAATCCACCAGGCCTCCCCCCTGCGTTCCGATCTCTATCTTGCCGGACACACGCACGGCGGGCAGATCTGCCTCCCAGGCAAGCGGGCGATCATCACGCACGATTCCCTCCCCCGCCACATGAGCGGCGGGGTTCACGACATCGACGGAACGGTGCTTGTCGTCAATCGGGGAATGGGGTTCTCGAAATTTCCGGTGCGGGTCTTCTGCCCAGCGGAGGTCATCGAGATCGTGCTGACGCCGAAGGGATGAACGACGGCTATTGATCGCGCTGCGTATCGCCGAGATCGATATCGACGTTCACGGCCGAATCGCCATGCTGCGAGTCTTCGATCACCACATCGAAATCGTCCGACATCGCATCGACCTCGGGTTCGAGAACGTCCGGCGAATCGAACTCGGCGATCTCCTGCGGCTGAGGCGCGGCGTCATCGGCTTCCTCGATCGGCTCCAATTCCTCGAACGTTTCGGCGTCGTCGGCGGGAACCGCGAAACCGGCATCGCTCTGGGCGGTGGGTTCGAGATCGTCGAGATTCGCGGGAGCGGCCTCGACGGCATCCTCCTCCACCAGGGACACCCCACCCCCCGCCGAGGCATACGGCTGAAGTTCCTCATCCGACGGAAACCCATCGATCTGCACTCCGAAGACCACCGGACCAAGCTGAACCGTGTCTCCCGGATTCACAATGCTTTCCTGGACGCGCTCACCATTGAGAAACGTGCCGTTGGAACTGCCCAGGTCCTCGATCCGCAACGCCTCCCCGTCCTTGATCAATCTGCAATGCTTGCGGGAAATGTCGCCAAGGGGAATGCGCAAATCACAGTCTTCCCGCCGGCCGATGACTGTCATGTCCCGAACGATGGAAAAGCTCCTTCGTTCGCCATCCGCCCGAAACATCACCAGAACTACCTGCATATGCGCCTATCCTCATAACGGCAACGACATGGAACCTGTGACGCGAGAACGGTGAAGCCACCCTTCCCACCTGCGACCGTAGGCTATCGCGCATCGCGGATCGCATCAAGCAGCAAAGATGCTCTATAATCCTCCCCGTGCCCCTGGTTCTCCCACAGCGATCGATCGATCTGCGGCCCGACGCCCTGCCCGACGCGGCGGTGACGGGGCTTTATGTCCACATCCCGTTCTGCTTTCACAAGTGTCATTACTGCGATTTTTACAGCATCACCCGGCAAACGCCCCAGAGAATGGATGAATTTGTCGGCCGCATCCTCGCGGAAGCGGATCGGTGGATTCGCCCCTCCACAGGCCCGAAGGTGCGCCCGGAAACCATCTTCTTCGGTGGGGGAACGCCTTCGCTCCTGCCGCTTGAGGCCATGGCGCGCCTCATCCGGGGATTGCGCGAGCGGTTCGATTGTTCACGTCTTCACGAATGGACCATCGAGGCCAACCCCGCCACGGTGACGCTGGACTACTGTCGGATGCTGCATGAGCTGGGCGTCGATCGGTTGAGCTTCGGAGCGCAAAGCTTCGATCGCGCGGACCTGGCCGCGCTCGAGCGCCACCATGATCCCGACGATGTTCCCCGCAGCGTCGAACTCGCGCGGCAAGCAGGATATTCGCGCCTCAATGTCGATCTCATCTATGCCATTCCAGGGCAAACGCTCGAATCGTGGCGGCGCACACTGGACGAGGCGATCGCGCTGAAGACGCCGCACCTGTCGTGCTACGGGCTGACCTATGAGCCGAATACGCCAATCGCCGTCAAACGCCGGCTCGGCCAGTTGCGGCAGGCGGAGGAGACACTCGAACTCCAGATGCTGCGGCACACCCGACAAAATCTATCGGCTGCGGGTATCGATGCCTATGAGATCAGCAATTTCGCAATCCCCGGCGAGGCGTGTCGGCACAATCTGATGTACTGGACCGGCGGCAACTATATCGGCCTCGGACCGTCGGCTGCATCGCATGTCACGGGCTGGCGGTGGCGAAACCGCCCCCACCTCCGCGAATGGGAGCAGGCCGTCGATGCCACGAAACTTCCCGCGATCGATGTCGAGCATCTCTCTCCCGCTCGACGAGCCGGAGAGCTGGCCATGTTGATGCTGCGGCTGACCAACGGCATCGAGGTCGATCAGTTTCGCCGCGTTCTCGATCAGGATCCGATTGAATTGTTCCATGATGTCGTCGATCGTTTCACCCGTGCCGGTCTGCTCCGCACGGAGGACCGGCACATCCGCCTGACCGATGCCGGCCTGCCCGTCGCCGACGCTCTCGCGAGCGAGTTTCTCGCGGCTTGCGAATAACCCCCCTCAACCCGCACAACTCCAGTGGGTGTTAATCTGTGACGGATGCACCAACCGTATCGGATCGGCCGGACAATCCGGTGATGCCGGTCCTGCCGCGCGTGCCGCCCACCAAAAATTCCCCACCGCCCATTCATTCGCGGAAAGATGGATTTGACGCATTTCTGCCTGGCGGAAAACGAAATCCCGCGCCGCTTTTCAAGACGGGTGAATGACGCATTCCCTCTCGTAAGCATTAAACGGCTTTGCCTCCATCGTCGATGAACCCTGCGGAGATGGCCGTCTTATGAAGCGCGCCCGGGTTTGCGCCGCTTCGCAAATCGACCCGGTTTGACCTGCTGCAAGTCGTATCGTAGGTCACATCACGGATCGAGCGGAGAAAATGATGTTTGGAGGATTCAAAAACTGGTTCGCGCCCGCCGCCAATCCCATCGGCGTCGACTTCGGCAGTGACTGCCTGCGGATGGCGCAGGTGCAGCGGATCAACGGTGAATACCGACTCATCGCCGCCGCGAGCAGGGATATCCCCTCCCATGTCCGTCACGACGGTCCCGCCCGAACCGATTTCTTCATCGAAGCCGTTCGCGAACTACTCTCGGAAGGACGCTTCAAAGGTCGCCGCGCCATCCTCGGACTCCCCTCCTCATCGATGTTCATCCAGCATTTGCGGATGCCCCGCATGGATGACGAAGCGCTGAAAAAAGCCCTCCCGTGGGAGGCGCGCGGCAAGCTGCCCATCGATCCTTCTCACGCGGTGCTGCGTCATCTCGTCGCTGGCGACATCTACCAGGATCAGGAACCCAAGGCCGAGGTCATCCTCATGGCCGCCGCTCGCGAACGAGTCAACCAGATGATCGCGACCGCCTCCCGCGCCAAGCTCGATGTCGAGGGAATCAACGTCGAGCCGCAGGCGACGATCGACTGCTTCGCCAACATCTTCCGCCGCAAAAGCGATGCGGACACCACCATCTGCTTCGTGGACATCGGCGCCAGCGGAACCCGTGCCATCATCGCGCGGGGAATGCGGATTCTGTTCGCACGAAACATCGGCGTGGGAGGGGATCAGTTCACCCGCGCCACCGCCGCGTCCATGGGGATCGCGGCGGAACAAGCCAGACTCCTGCGCATCCAGCTTGCCTTCACCGGCAATGAGGAACCGCCGGTCGATCGTCGCGCGCCCGTGGAAGCGCCGCACAAGGAATCCCCGGCGAATGAAGTGGACGAGAACAACAGCTTCGCGCTGCTGTCGGCGAGCCGTCATGCCCATGCCGCCGCGCAGGAATCGGCCGGCGCCGCCGTCATGACGCCCCCCGGCGCCGAGACCGCGCCACGCGCCGTCACCGCAAACCCGGACGATTCCTCCGACCAGTTTCGTCGCGTCATGCGCGCCTGCTCCGATCCTCTCGGAAAACTCGTCGAGGAGTTGAATCTCTGCCGGCGCTATTACGAAGCCACCTTCCCCGGCAAACCCGTTGACCGGCTGGTCTTCATCGGAGGCGAAGCGCGGCACCGCGCCCTGTGTCAGCACGTCGCGCAGGAAATGTCGCTGGTGGCGCAGCTCGGTGATCCGCTCGCCCGGATGAACCGTGACTTGCTCCCCATTGATCCCGAAAGCGGCCTGGACCCGCGCCAGCCGCAGCCCGCGTGGACCGTGGCGATTGGATTGAGCATGGGCGGCGCCGACGCCTCGAACACCCGCACTTGAACCACGAGATTGAACATGAGCGTTCCCAATCAAGTGAACTTCCTCCCCGAAGACTATCTGGCGCGCAAGGCGCGGCAGCGCACCAATGTGATCTGTGCGTTCCTGTTTCTCGTCGTCGGCGCGACCATCGGGTTGGCCTTCACTGTCACCGAGCGGTCCACGCGGGAGGTCGATCGCGAGCACGGGGAAGTCGAGCGCCTCTATGCCGACGCCGCCAAGCGCATCGAGCAGGTCCGGCAGCTCAATGAGAAACAGCGCCGCATGGCCCAGCAGGCCGAACTGACCGCCTCGCTGCTCGAAAAAGTGCCACGCAGCTTCATCCTCGCCGAGTTGACCAACTCGCTCCCCTCGGGCGTGTCCCTGCTGGATTTCAATATGAATTCCAAGGCCCGCAAAATGACGGTGCAACAACCCAAATCGGCATTCGAGCAGAAAAAAGCCGCCCTCGCGTCCAAGCGCCGCGGCTCGAAATCCAAAACCGACAATGACACCCTTATTCCCCAGGCGGAAGCGAAGGTTTACGACGTCTCGATGCGCATCACCGGCATCGCCTCCACCGACGTGCAGGTCGCCCAGCTCATCCGAACGCTCTCGCAGTCCTCGCTCCTGAAGGATGTCAATCTTGTGATCAGCGACCGCTTCACCCGTGAGAACGAGACGCTGCGCCGGTTTCAGATCGACGCCATGCTCGATCCCCGCGCGAGCGTCGAGTCGCTTCAGAGGGAGACGCCCGTGACGACCGCGGCGATCGAGCTTGACGGAGAACGGGATTGATCCCGAGGAGGCTGTTATGAAATTCGGATGGCGCGAACTGGTCTTCGTCTGTGTGCTGCTCGGATTGCTGGGCGCGACGTGGGTGCTTTTCAACAAGGCCAACCTTCGTCGGGCCGACAAGCTCGCGGAGATCGAAACCAAGCGGCAGACGCTCTCCAACCTGCGGAAATCCACCGCCGGCATCGCCGATCTCAATCGCAAGATCGACGAGCTTCAGCAGGCCATCACCTTCTTCGAGTCCAAGCTCCCCCAGGAAAAGGAAGTGGACAAGATTCTCAAGGAAGTCTGGCAGATGGCCGAAGCCAACTCGCTTCAGACCAGGACCGTCAAAACCCTGAAAAACGAGAAAAACGCCAACTACAGCGAGCAGCCCATCCAGATGAGCCTCAGTGGCGATTTCAACGGCTTCTATGCCTTCCTGCTCCAGCTCGAGAAGCTCGATCGCATCACCCGCGTCACCGACATGACGCTTCAGAAAATCAACGACCGCGACGGTGAGATGCAGGCGAACATGACCCTCAGCATCTTCTTTGAACCCGATCGCCACGCGATCGCGTCAGGGCGATGAAACCGCCCGCCGGGCAGGAGAACACACATGCCAAACGATGAGGAACGGATTGACAACGCCCCCGAGCCGGATGAGCCACTCAACGACGCGCTCGCCGAGAGCGAAATGGACTTTCTTTCCACGGAAAAGAAGCCCCTCAGCAAAAGCACCGTCGTCGTCTTCGGGCTGATCCTCGCCTCGGCGGCGGGACTGTACTTCATGTACGCGCGCAGCGGCCCGCAGTCCGCCGCCGCCAGCGCGGTGTCGGGCAAGGACAAGCAGGCCATCAAGCAGTTCCTCGACAACGGACCCGAGAACATGAAGCTCATGGAATCCATGCTCCGCAACACCCAGGCGGTCGTCGATCAGTTCCACAGCTACCCGAGCATGAAGCAGATTCCCCTGGACGACCTGAACGGAAACCCGTTCCGCCACGTCTCCTCCACCCCTGCGGCCGACGCCCGCGGTGAGGACATGGAGAAGAAACGCGAGGAGGAACGCCTCGCGGCGCTCAACGCCGTTCAGGCTCTGCGCCTTCAAAGCATCCTGTATGGCGAGACCCGCAAGGCCTGCATGATCAACAACGCGCTTTATCGCGAAGGGCAGCAGGTCGGCGACTTCGTCATCGAGCGCATCAACCCCGATGCCGTGGTCGTAAAGCGATCGGCTTATCGCTTCGAGCTTCGGATGCACCGCTGAATCACGATCGGAATGATGATTCCATGATGTTCGGACGTAAATCGACAACTTCTGAAACCGCCGAAGCGGCGGTTCTCGCGGACCAGCCCGCCCACGAGGAGCCGGGCAACGAGTTCCAGCCCCTGTGGTCCCCCGCCGCCGCGCCCGCGCGCCGAACGCTCGAGCAGCTTCTGCTCGAACGCGGCTGCATCAGCGAGGACCACCTGACGCAGGCGAAAACCGTCCAGGCGCAGACGCCGGGCAAGACCATCGCGCAGATTCTTCTCTCGATGAGCGCCACCGGCGAAGCGCAGATCCTGTCCGCACTCGCCGAACAGATGGGTCTGCCGTTTGAAACGCCCGAGCGAAACGGGATCGACCCGCGGGCGTTTGAGCTTCTGCCCGTCGATTACATCCGCAAGCACGCGGTTCTGCCGCTGCGTTTCGAGGAGGAAACGCTGATTGTCGGCATGAGCGATCCGAGCAACGTCTTTCTGCTCGATGAGGTCCGCCGAAAGACCCGGCGCGACGTGCGCGTCGTGGTGATCCCCCCCGCCGACATCACCCGCCTCGCCGAGCAGATCGCCACCGGCGCCTCGGACATGATCGTCGATGACATCATCAAGGACATGGCCGAGGATGACGTGCAGGTCGTCAAGGAGGAAAAGGACGACGTCACCGACCTCGAAAAACTCGGCAGCGAATCGCCGGTCATCCGCGTCGTCAACTACCTGATCTTCGACGCCATCAAGCAGGGCGCCAGCGACATCCACATCGAGCCGAAGGAAAAATCGCTCAAGGTGCGTTATCGCATCGACGGCGTGTTGTTCGAGTCGATGAATCCGCCGCACAACATGCACGCCGCCATCGTCAGCCGCCTCAAGATCATGGCCAACCTCGACATCGCCGAGCGCCGTCTGCCCCAGGACGGCCGCATCCGCGCCGTCGTCCATGGCCGCAAGGTCGATCTCCGCATGAGCACCCTCCCCACCGTCTCCGGTGAAAAGGTCGTCATGCGCATCCTCGACAACAAGTCGATCAACGTCTCCCTCGATGAACTCGGCTTCAGCGAAAACGCGCTGGCGATCTGGAAAAACCAGGTCGCCCAGCCGAACGGCATCCTGCTGGTCACCGGTCCGACCGGATCGGGCAAAACGACCACCCTGTACGCCTCGCTCCGCCAGATGGACTCGAACAAGCTGAACATCAGCACCGTCGAGGACCCGGTGGAATATCACCTGTCCAGCGTCAGCCAGACGCAGATGCACGACCGGATCGGCATGACGTTCGCCAAGGCGCTCAAGGCGCTGCTGCGCCAGGACCCCGACGTCGTGATGCTCGGTGAAATCCGCGACCAGGAAACCGCGACCATCGCGGTGCAAGCCGCCCTCACCGGGCATCTCGTGCTCTCGACGCTGCACACGAACGACGCCCCCAGCTCCGTCACGCGGCTGATCAACATCGGCGTCGAGCCGTACCTCATCAGCGCCGCCGTCAACGCGATCCTCGCCCAGCGGCTGGTTCGCAAAATCTGCCCGCATTGCAAGGAGGACTGGACACCGTCGGATGAAATAAAGGAGTTCCTCGCGCTCCAGGGCTACGGCGACGCGACGACCTGCAAGGGTCGCGGCTGCGACCGCTGCCGAAAGACGGGATATTCCGGAAGGCTCGGCATCTATGAGCTGCTCGTCATGGACGATTCGCTGCGCGACATGGTGACGCGCAATCCCGACGTCAACCAGCTCCGCAAGCTCTGCCGCGAGCGCGGGCTGGTGTCGTTGCGGGAGGACGGATTCCAAAAAGCGCTGAAGGGCCTCACCACCGTGGACGAAATCATCCGGGTGACGGAGAACGCCCTGTAAGAAGCGCCCGACGAAAACGGGCTTCGTGAAGTGGAGAAAATGCATATGAGCTTATTGAACGACATTCTGCGCAACGCCGTGCAGGTCAAGGCGTCCGACATTCACATCAACGTCGGTCTGCCTCCACTGTTTCGAATTCACACGGTCATGACGCCGACGGATTTCCCCGTCATCACCCCCGAGGGCGCCACCCGGCTGGCGAAGGAGATGATGAACGAGCAGCGCTGGGCCGATTTCGAGCGGGACCGCGACGCCGACTTCTCTTACGAAATCCCCGGCGTGAGCCGCTTTCGCGTCAACGCGCATTTCCAGCGGCGATCGGTGGCGCTGGCGTTTCGCACGATCAATGACAAGATCCGACCGATCGAGGAGCTTTTCCTGCCCGAGATCGTCAACAAGCTGACCCATCTGCCGCGCGGACTGATCCTCGTGACCGGACCGACCGGATCGGGCAAGAGCACCACGCTCGCTGGCATGGTGGACGCGATCAACAACCGTGAACAGGGACACATCATCACCCTGGAGGATCCGATCGAATATGCGTTCGTCAGCAACAAGTGCTGCATCGAGCAGCGTGAGGTCGGCAGCGACGTGCCCAACTTCGCCGGAGGACTTCGTCATGTGCTGCGCCAGGATCCCGACACCATCCTGGTGGGTGAAATGCGCGATCTCGAGACGGTCGCGGCGGCCATCACCGCGGCGGAAACCGGCCATCTCGTCTTCAGCACCCTGCACACCGTCAATGCCCCCCAGACGATCGAGCGCATCATCGACGTCTACCCCGCCAACGAACAGAACCAGATCCGCTCGATGCTCGCCAACACGCTCCAGGCGGTCATCAGCCAGACCCTGTTCAGGCGCGCCGACCAACCGGGCATGATCCCCGCGCTGGAGATCATGCTCTGCACCCCGGCGGTGCGAAACTGTATCCGCGAGAACCGCATCTTCGAGATTCCGAACATCATCGAGACCAGTCGGGCGCTGGGGATGCAGACGCTGGACAGCTCGATCAAGCAGCTTTACGTCAACGGCTACATCAGCCGCGAGGACGCCGTCGCGCAGGCGGCCCACCCGGAGAAACTGGACCGCGCATTGGTGGCTTAAAGGAGAAGTGGCCGGTGCTTGTGAATCGCCGACAGCCGCGCGGACAACCGTCCCGCAGGCAGCGGCGATTCGGAAACCGGCGAGGAACGACGCTATGCCGAGCTATCGCTACGAAGCCCGAAACGCCAGCGGCAAGATCACCGTCGGCGTGCTCAGCGCCGCAACCCTCGCGGCTGCGTCCAAGCAGTTGCGCGAGCGCGGCGAGTACATCCTCGCCCTCGCCCCGGCTGACGAGGGCAAGAGGAAAAGCCCGCTCCTCAACATGCAGATTTCGTTCGGACCGGGCATGCGCGATGTCCAGGCGTTCACCAGCCAGCTTGCCGTCATGATGCGCGCGGGCATCAGCATCCGTGCCGCCATCGAGGGCATCGCCGACCAGGCCGAAAACCCCAAATTCAAGGCCATGCTCATCCAGATGAAGAAGGATGTCGAGGCCGGCAAGCAGTTCTCCGACGCGCTGATGCGATATCCCAAGGTCTTCAGCCCCCTCTACATCAATATGGTGAAGGCGTCGGAACTTTCCGGCGGCTTCAGCAAAATGCTCGATCGCATCGCCGATTACCTCACCCAGCAGATCGAAACCCGCAGCCAGGTCCGTGGCGCGATGATCTATCCGGGCATCATCGGAACCATGGCCATCGGCACGACGATCTTCCTGCTCACCTTCGTCCTGCCCCGCTTCATGGTCATCTTCGCGGGCAAGGAAGCCGCTCTGCCCGCACCGACCAAGCTGCTGCTGGCCTTGTCGAATTTCATGGTCAACTACTGGTATGTCCTGCTTTTCGCCGTCATCGCCGCCGGTTGGGGATTCGCGCTGATGCTGCGCACCGACTGGGGGCGGCTCTGGTGGGACAAGACCAAGCTCTCGGTCCCCCTGTTCAAGAAGCTGTTCCGGGCGCTCTACATCAGCCGGTCGCTGCACACGATGGGGCAGCTCATCAACGCCGGCGTGCCGATGCTCGACACGCTCGCGATCACCGCCGACATCAGCGGCAACACGCACTACAAGCGGATGTGGCGTTC
>CAYUNS010000024.1:11676-13020 GCA_964446155.1 uncultured Tepidisphaeraceae bacterium
CGTTGCCGCTGATTTCGGCGGTGATGGCGATGGTGTCGAGCATCGGCACCATCGCCATCACCGCCGAAATCAGCGGCAACGCCCTTTACCGCCGCATGTGGCGGGCCGTTTACACCGCCGTCAAGCAGGGCAAGAAGATCAGCGCGCCGTTGAACAAAAGCCCCCTGCTCCCCCGCGCGGTCGTGCAGATGATCGGCGCCGGGGAGGAATCCGGCAAGCTCGGCGAGGTGCTCGACGAGGTCAGCGCGTTCTATTCGCGCGAGCTGAAGAGCGTCATCAAGAGCGTCACCGCGATGATCGAACCGTTGATGATCGTCCTCATGGGCAGCATCGTCGGCTTCATCGCGATGAGCATCATCCTGCCGGTCTTCAAGCTCAGCAGCCTGGTGAATTAAAGACGTTACATCCCGCACGACCGCTCCGCCCGCGCGCCGCCCGCCGCGCCTTGTCATTTTCCCCGCCTTGACTCGATCCGTTGGCAATTGGATGAACAGGATATGGATTGTCCTTCCGGCAATATCCGATCCCGCCGGCGTGGTTTCACGCTGATCGAGGCCGCGATCACGACCGTGATCATCGGTGTCGGCGTGGTGTCGCTGATGAGCCTGATCGGCGCGGGAACGCAGTCCAACGCCGAAACCGCCAAGCTCACTACGGCCATTCAGCTCGCCAACACCATTCGCGATCTGACGCTGAGCCTGGACTTCATCGATCCGCAGACCCCGGCCGCGACCTTCGGACCGGACACCGGCGAATCCCTCACCGGCGCCAATCCCTACGACGATGTGGACGATTTCCACAACGCGGTCTTCTCCCCGCCGATCGACGCCCGCCGACAAACCCTCGACGATTATCCCAACTGGAGTCAGGCGATCACGGTGGAAACGATCAATCCGCTCGATCTCGACGCCTCCACCCCCGTGGAGCCGGGCACGACGGAAATGAATCGCGTCACGGTTCGCATCCGGCAGAACGGCCGCGAAATCCATCGGCAAAGCTGGATCATGGTTTACGCCTCCGATTGACGAGAAAGCGCGGCGACTTATGAAAACAAACAAACTCTCCCTCGGAAACAATCGCCGCGGCGCCACCGCCGTGCTGGCGATGCTGTTCCTCATGCTCTTCTCGACGCTGGCGATCGGGTTTGTCGGCGTCGTCACGACGTCGATGAGCATCTCCGGCAACGAGCTGAAGACCAACCGCGCCGCGATCGCCGCCGAGTCGGGGATGCAGTTCCTGCGATACCACCTCTGGAATCTGAGCATCCCCGGCAACACGCCTCAGGATGAACTGCTCGATGAAATCCACCTTGATCTCGTCGGGGCGCTGGAGGGGACCGCGAAC
>CAYUNS010000024.1:13030-18198 GCA_964446155.1 uncultured Tepidisphaeraceae bacterium
TACGACGGCCACACCATCTTCATTCCCGCCAATGGGGGGCACATCGCCCTCGACGGCGACGGCTCGCGATTCAGGGCGACGCTCTCGCGCGACGGCGCGCAGATCGTCGCGCGGGTCGTCGGATCGAACGGGACCGTGAACATGGCCCGGGCGATCGAGATGAAATACGCCGTCGCCCAGAAGGCCAGCGGCATCTTCGACTATGGAATCGCCAGCCGCAGCCCCATCAGCATGGTGGGCAACACCAGCATCAAGGGCAAGGGCAGCCCCGCGCAGGGCAGCGTCCTGTCCACCAGCGGGCGCACGCCGACCATCTCGATGATCGGCAACAGCTCGATCTCCGGCGACATCACCATGACCAGCGATTCCGCCGCCGTCGACATCGCCGGCAACTGCAAGGTCGCCGGCTACACTCCCAATCATGCCTCGTTCCAGGATCATGTGCATTACAACGCCACCGAACCGGAATTCCCCACCATCGACACCTCGGAATTCGAACCTTACGCCACCAATCTCATCACCGGCAACCAGTCGGGGAACCAGACGTTTTCCAACATCCGCATCAAGGCCAACTCCAACCCGACCTTCAACGGCAACACCACGGTGAACGGCGTGGTCTACATCGAGACCCCGAACAAGGTGAAGTTCAACGGCAATCTCACTCTCACCGGCGTGGTGGTCGTCGAAAACGATCCGAAAGGCGACGTGGACGACAACCTGATCGAGTTCGGCGGCAACGTCACGTTCAAGGGCGTCGAGCAGTTGCCCGCCTCCTATGGCGGGCTGCGCGATCTCCGGCACGCGATGCTGCTGGCGCCCAACTTCACGCTGAAGATGCGCGGCAACTTCGGCGTGATCGGGGGCGCCATCGCCGCCAGCAAAATGGAATTCAGCGGCAATGCCGGCGGCACGATCAAGGGGAGCGTCATCAACCTCGATGACACCACCCTGTCGTTGCAGGGCAACTCCGACATCATCATCGAAAGCCAGGGGACCGGCGCGTTCCCCGCCGGGATGCGATTCGGAAGCCGCTTCACTCCCCTGCCCGACACCTACACGGAGGTGTCGCCATGAGAAAAAGCCGCCCCGCCCGCCGCCCCGCCCGGCGAGGACTGAGCCTGGTCGAGGCGCTGATCAGTCTGGCGATTTGCGCCATGCTGCTCACCGCCGTCGCGGGGGCGTTCTCCGCATCCGCACAGGCGATCGAAAACAACGACAGCTTCTTCCGCGCCACGCAGGCGGCGCGAGTCAGCCTGACGCACATGCTCACCCAGCTCCGGCGCGTCGAGGAGATCGAAATCGGCGACGGCGGAAAATCCGTCTCGTTCTTCAAGCTCAATCCGGCGACGGAGGAAGAGGAGCGATATACCTATCAATACTCCCCCGACACGCGCGAACTGCGGCTGATCCGCGATGATGGCGTCGAGACGACCTCCAACCGGCTGTGCGGCAATGTCGCGAAGGTGGAATTCCAGCAGGACACCGACGACATCAACGGCGACAACGTGCAATTCGTGGTGCGCATCTCCGTGGCGATTGAAGTCGAGGCCGGCGACAACAAAATCCGCCTCGCCGGCAGCGCCGTGCCCCGGCGAAACCTGCGGTACGAATAGCCTCCCGCCCCTGGCTCGCCCTCCGCGCGGCGCAGACGAAAGGGTGAATTGAAGATTGGAATCCCCTCTCCCCGACGAGGGGGCTACAATTCCATCATGAAGTATTTCTACGGCGAGTACGACGGGCAGGAATTCCCGACGCGGGACAAGCTGTTTGATTTCGACCGGATCATGCAATTCATCATGCAGTACGGCGATCAGGCCATGAAAGCCATCGAACAGTTGATGAACGATCCCAATAACCAGGATCAGTCCGACATGCTCGAGCAGCTTCTGAAGGAAGGCATGTTCGACAAGGACGGACAGGGCAAGCTCCGTCTCACGCCACGCGCCATCAACAAAATGCAGCGGCGGGCCTTGATGGAAGTCTTCGCCAACCTCCGCCAGGGGCAGCGCGACGGCCATGAAAAAATCACCCCCGGACAGACCGGCGAGCGGATCGAGGGGACCAGGCCGTATCAGTTCGGAGACCCCGTCAGCGAGCTTGATCTGCATCAGACCCTGCGCAACGCCCTTGTCCGTCATGGACTGCCCGATGGGCGGGGCGCCGCCATCCGGTTTGATGAACGCGACTTGGAGCTTCATCTGCACGAGGGAATGACAAGCTGCTCGACCGTGGTGCTTCTCGACATGAGCGGATCGATGATGCGCTACGGCCGGTTTCTCGCCGCCAAAAAAGTCGCCATGGCGATGCAGGCGCTGGTGCGATCGAAATTCCCCCAGGACAGCATCGACTTCGTCGGCTTCTATTCCGGCGCCGCCGGTATTCCCGAGGCGATGCTCCCCTTGTCGATGCCCAAACCCGTGACGACCCACGACTATCAGGTGCGGCTGCGGGTTCCGTTGCACCGGATCGACCAGGCCCCGCAACATTTCACCAATCTGCACATGGGCCTCCAGATGGCGCGCCGCATCCTCCAGAGGCGCGCCAGTGAGAACAAGCAACTCTTCATCATCACCGACGGCCAACCGACCGCGCATATCGAGGGGAACTTCGTTCATCTCCTTTATCCGCCGGACCAGCGCAGCACCGTCGCCACTTTGAAAGAAGCCGTTCTCGCCGCACGCGAAGGCTGCCGCATCAGCACCTTCGCCTTGATCGAGGATTACTGGGGCATGGACTGGGTGGGATTCGTCGATCAGATGACCAGGCTCACGAAAGGCGTGGCGTTTTACACCAGCGGCGGTGAGTTGGCGTCGTGCATCATGGAAAGCTATCTGAGCGGCCGGAAAAAGAAGGCATATATTGCGTGATTCTCCCTTTTTGACATCCCTCATCGCCCCGTTACACTGGCCCGACCCGCGCCGGCCGATGCCGGACCATGGAGGGTTGTAAACAGACACTCGATTCGGGCACTGCGTGGAATTGGACGATCTGGGACTTCCGGCGTTGAGGAAACTCATTGTCAGTCTGCCTCTCGCTTTGCTGATGGCGGGATCGCCCGTTCATGCACAGAGCCGCCCGGCTTCCGAACCCGCCGCCGTCGCGCCCCCCATCGCCTCGGGAACCATTCCCACCGACCTGCGCGGCCGGCCCGTGGATGAGGTGCGCGTCATCGGCAATCGCGACGTGCCCACCGCCGTCATCCTCAATGCCATTCGCACCCGACAGGGGGACGTGTTCAATCCGCACGCCATCGAGGACGATTACCAGCGCGTCTACGAGTTGCGAAAGTTCTCCAACGTCGAAGCCAAGATCGAGCCAACCCCCGCGGGGGGCGTGATCGTCGCGTTCGTCGTCCAGGAGCAGGACCAGATCCGCAGCATCGCCGTGCGGGGCAATGTCTCGGCGCATGTCGCGACCGAGGACATCCTCGCCGTGATCAACGTCGTGGAAGGCGAGGTCATCGACCGCTTCGAGATCTCACTCGCCCGACAGGCCATCGAAACGCTCTACCGCGAGAAAAACCACCCTTTCGCGCACGTCGACGTCCCCGAAAAACCGCTCGAAAACGGCGAGTTGATCTTTGAAATCGTCGAAGGCCCCAATGTCCGCGTCCGCAAGGTGGATTTTGTCGGCAACGATTCGTTCTCGCCCGACACGCTCCGCAAAAAAATCCGCACCAGTTCGTGGATCCTGCTGCTGCGCACGGGCAAGCTCGATCTCAACCAGGTGGAGGATGATGTCGCCTCGTTGCGGCGGTTCTACCAGGACAAGGGCTTTCGCGACGCGCGCGTCGGCCGAAAGATCGTCATCTCGCCCGACCAGACCGAGGTGATGGTCCAGTTCCTCATCGAGGAAGGCCCGCGATACGTCATCGAGGAGGTGCGGTTCGAGGGCAACACCGTGCTCACCGACGAGCGGCTGCGCGACGGCCTTCGCCTCGGGGAAGGGATGGCCTACGACGCGGAGACGGTCCATCGCGACATTCGCGAGATGGTCCGAAAATTCAGCCCTTACGGCTTCATCTATCTCCCGCAATCGCAGCATCCGGATTACCTGCACATCGAGCCGAGGGTGGTCTATCGCCGCGAGCCGGGAAAGCTCACCTTGTTGTATGAGATATCCGAGGGAAAACCGTTCCGGCTCGGACGGATTCTCGTGAAGGGAAACGCGCGCACCGACGAGAAAGTCGTCCGGCGGGAAATGCGGGTCGCGCCCGGGGAATTGTATGACTCCGGCGAGATACAGGACGCCCAGCAGCGGTTGCAGGGCAGCCCCTATTTCAGTCAGGTCGGCATCACGCCGATCGGCGAGGACGCCGACACCCGCGACCTGCTCGTGGAAGTGTACGAGGCGCAGACCGCATCGCTGAACTTCGGCGGCGGCGTCAGCAGCAACGGCGGGGCGGCGGGCAACATCACCTACGAACAGCGCAACTTCGATATCGCCAACTGGCCGAACAGCTTCCGCGACACCTTCACCGACCGCTCCTTCATCGGCGCCGGACAGACCTTTCGCGCCTCCGTCGAACCCGGCACGGAAAGCTCCAACGCCAGCGTCCGGTTTTACGAACCCTGGCTCCTCGATCAGCCTTACAGTTTCACCGCCGAAGCCTATCTGCGCAACCGCGTGCGCAGGGAGTACGACGAGCGCCGCGGCGGCGCCCGGCTCGGGCTGGGCAAGCGGTTCAATTACACCTGGTCCACGTCGATCTTTCTGCGCGGGGAGGATGTCCGCATTGACGACATCGAGGACAAGGAGGAACGCGCCGCCGAAATCCTCGACGCCGAGGGGCACAACACGCTCACCAGCGCCGCCCTTCTCGTCCGACGCGACACGACCAATCGCGGGTTCATGCCTTATCGGGGAACCAACAGCGCGTTCGGCATCGAATCCTATGGTTTGCTCGGCGGGGAGTTTTTCTTCGAGAAATACACGCTGAGCCTCAACGCCTATTTCCCCGTTCACGAAGACCTGCTCGAACGAAAGACCGTGCTCAGTTTTCATCTCGACACGGGATACATCGACGGCGACGCGCCCTTCTTCGAGCGCTTTTACGGCGGCGGGCTGGGATCGGTGCGCGGGTTTGAATTCCGCGGAATCTCGCCGCGATCCGGACCGGACGAGGATCGCGTCGGCGGCATCTTCTCGATGACGGGCACGACGGAACT
>CAYUNS010000024.1:18208-19172 GCA_964446155.1 uncultured Tepidisphaeraceae bacterium
CTCGGCTTCCCGCTGGCCAGCGACACCCTGCGCGGGGTGGTGTTCGTCGATGCCGGAACGGTTGAGGAAGAAGTCCGATTCGGTACAATCCGTGTCGGCGTCGGGGCGGGCATCCGCCTGATTCTGCCCTTCTTCGGGCAGGCCCCGGTGGCGATCGACTTCGCGTACCCCGTCCACAAGGACCGCGAGGACGACACGCAGATTCTGAGCTTCTCGTTTGGTTTCTCGAATTGATTTTCACGGATGGTATTCCGAAGGACTGTCATGAAGATTCATCGCCATTTGATCGCGGCCTTGCTTGTGGGCGTCTTCTCCTGCCCCTTCGCGCAGGCCCAGGAGACCCAGCCGAAAGTGGGAACGGTGGACGCGGTGCGCGTCCTCAATGACATGCAGGAGACCAGGGATCTCAAGCAGAAGCTCGAGAACGACCGCGCCGCGCTGATCGGTGAAGGCCAGAAAAAGGAAGAGAACATCAAAAACCTCCGTCAGCAGCGCGACATGCTCCGCACGGATCATCCGCAATATGCGGAAAAGCAGAAGCAGGTGATGGAGGCCGAGCTGGAGTTCCGCGTATGGAACGAGTTCATGCAGGCCGACTATCAGCGCAGGCAGAAGCTTCAGATCGTGACGCTCTTTCACAAGGTCGAGGGGGCGATCAAGGAGGTCGCCGAACAAAAACAACTCGACCTCGTGCTCTCGAAGCAATCGGCCGAACTGCCGGAGAATCTCGACAAGGTCTCCTTCGAGCAGGTGAAGGAATGGATGTATCAGCGGAGCCTGTTGTTCGCCGCCGAGCGGCTGGACATCACCAACGAGGTGATCGCATCGCTCGACGCCAGATACAAGGCCGCTCCCCCCGCCGCGTCCCAGCAATAGCATCGCGACTTTTTCACAACCCTGGATGGCAGGCATGACCCCAGTCACACTCGGAGAGATCGCTGATTTACTGGATCTTCCCGCGCCC
>CAYUNS010000024.1:19182-31832 GCA_964446155.1 uncultured Tepidisphaeraceae bacterium
AAGATCGCGCCGCATCACCGGCCTCGCGATGCTCGACGATGCAACGCCCGATGAGCTGTCGTTCCTGGGATCGGAAACCTATCTCAAAAAATTCGCCGGTACCCGCGCCGCGGCCGTGATCGTCCAGAAGCGCGTCAAGCTTCCCCCGACCCTTCCCGCGACGACCCTCTTCATCGTCGAGGACGCGGACCTGGCCATGGCAAAGGTGATCGCGCTGTTCGCCCCTCCCGTGCCACGACCGGCGACCGGCGCGCATGCGTCGGCGGCGATCGCGACCAGCGCGACGATCGGCGAGGCATGCGCCATCGCTCCGCACGTCTTCATCGGCGAACGCGCCCGCATCGGACACCATTGCGTCATCCATTCGGGTGTCCATGTCGGCGACGACGTGACGATCGGCGATCACTGCGAGTTGTTTCCCAATGTCGTCATCCGCGAGCGAATCACGATCGGTAATCGCGTCATCATCCACGCAGGCAGCGTGCTCGGCACCGATGGATTCGGTTATCGATGGAACGGGCAGAAGCACGAGAAGGTTCCGCAAATCGGCACGGTGATCGTCGAGGACGATGTGGAAATCGGCTCGTGCGTCTGCATCGACCGGGCGAAGTTCAGCAGCACGCGCATCGGGCAGGGGACGAAAATCGACAACCTCGTGCAGATCGGGCACAACGTTCAGATCGGCGCGCACTGCATCATCGTCGGGCAGGTCGGGCTTGCCGGATCGACCACGCTCGGCAGGGGCGTCGTCCTCGGCGGACAGACCGCGGTGCGCGATCACATCACCATCGGCGACGGCGCCATGGCCGCGGCGAGAAGCGCCATCGCGGAAGACGTCGCGCCCAAAACGGTCGTCAGCGGCATGCCTGCCCTGCCGCACCGCCAAAGCCTCCGCGAACAAGCCGCTCTCCGCCGGCTGCCCGAGCTTGTCACCCAGTTCCGCAAATTGCAGGAGGAGATCGAGTCGCTGCGACAGCGATTCCAGGTCTGATCGACCCTCCTCCCCGCCGGGGGATCGGCATGCGCCGTCTTCCGCTCACGACTCGCTTGCGGATTCAATCCCCAGGTCCTTCACCTTCTTGTTCAGCGTGTTGCGGTTGATTCCGAGGAAGTCGGCCGCCTTGGTCTTCACCCCGCCGCACTTGGCGAGGGCGCGAGTGATAAGCGCTCGCTCGATCTGGTCAATCACGAGTTGATAAATCTCCCCTTCGCGCATTTCATAATCGCTGATCGCCTGATCGGACAAACGGCGGGTGAGGGTTTCGATCGATTCCGACGCCTGGTTGGTCCGCCGCTGCGCCGCGAACATGCGCACACTCAACGGCAGCAGTTCCTCCGTGAAATCCTCGTCGTTGCTGAGGACGACGGCGCGTTCGATGGCGTTTTCCAGCTCGCGCACATTGCCCGGCCAGGGATAGCGGAGCAGGATGTTGAGCATGTCGCGGCTGATGCGGCGCAGCCGGCGCTCGTTGAGCACGTTGTATTTGTCGAGGAAGTAATCGATCAGCCTCGGGATGTCCTCCCGGCGGTTCCGCAGCGGCGGCAAATAAACGCTGACGACGTTCAATCGGTAAAACAGGTCTTCACGGAAGTTGTTCCTGGCGACTTCCTCCTGAAGATCGACGTTGGTCGCGGCGATGACGCGCACATCCACTTTCACCACCTGCGTGTCACCGACCCGCTCGAACTCCCGCTCCTGAAGCACCCGCAGCAGCTTGACCTGCAGCACCGGCTCCATCGTGCCGATTTCATCGAGAAAAATCGTGCCCCCGTCGGCGGCCTCGAAGCGCCCCATCTTGTCCTTGATCGCGCCCGTGAAGCTTCCCTTCACATGCCCGAACAACTCGCTCTCCAGCAGCGTGCCCGTCAGCGCGCCGCAGTTGACGCGAATGAACGGCCGCTCCTTGCGCGGCGAGTTGTAGTGAATCGCTTTGGCGATCATCTCCTTGCCCGTGCCCGTCTCCCCGAGCAGCAGCACCGTCGCGCGGCTGTTGGCGACCTGCCCCACCGTCGCGAAGACATCGTGCATCGCCGGAGAATCGCCGATGATGTTCTCAAAGCGATAACGATCGCGCACCTGCGCCCGAAGCTGGGCGTTCTCCTCGAGCAGTTCCTCCTTCTGGCGCATCACCATGCGGTTGATCTGAATCGCCTGGGCGAGAAACGCCGCGATGATGTTGAGAAAAGCATGATCCTGCCGAAGCTGCTCCTCATGGACAAATGGCTTGTCCACCGAAAGCGCCCCGGCGGTGCGCCCTTCGATCTTGATCGGAACACAAAGGAAACTGACGGGCGCGGAGGAGGTCAATCCGAGCCGGCCGGTACGATTGAGAAAATCAGGCTCTGCCCGAAGATCAGGCACGATGCGCGCACGACCGGTCGCAACAACGTTTCCGGTCACTCCTTCGCCCAGCGCATATTTTCCACGCTCGATTTCATCGTGAGTCAGCCCGACCGCCGCTTCCGTGCGCAACCGCCCTGTGGATTCATCCAGTAACACCAGGGTGCCCCGGTGCATATCCAGTTTATCAGAAATGATTTGCATCATTTTCTGAAACGTGTCTCTCAACTCCAGCGTCGAGGACAAAATATGCCCGATCTCGGTCAGAACGGGCAATTCCTGATGGATGACATTAGGTGTTGCTTGCGAAGCAGGCGATGGCTCACTCATAGTGACCATAATATATGCAGCAAAATATCATATTTCAACTCTGCCTGATATTGCGCGCCACCAGTCGGTGGTCCACATGGGAGGATTGGGGGAGATGGGGAGGCTGGAGGCGTTCGAGGCGATCTGCCGATGAGGTTTATGCGGATTGTGACGGGAGGATTCAACGAAATGGCGGCGACGTGCGATTTCCCAATCTCCTCATTTCCATCACATCACGCCACCTTGCGGCCGCGGGCCTGTTCCTGCTCGTCCTGACCGCCGGCGCGGTGATGATGTTCGCCCCGGCCGACGATCGCGCGCTCTGGCACATCGCCAAATTTGTCGGTTGGGCCGTTCCCACCGCCGTCGCAACGATCGCGCTGCGACGATTGCGATTCCTCACCCACGCCCACCGCCAGGCCGAGCAAACCCTCAGCGCGCGCAAAAACACGGTCGATCATCTGCTCGATTTCTCGCAAACCATCCAGGGCGCCGGCAAAGCCGACCAGGTCTTCCCCACGCTCGCGCACTACCTTCGCACGGAGCTTGACCTCACCGGCGTCGCCATCCTCGCTTCCGATCATGACGCGCTTCCCGTCACCCAGCTCAAAGCCGCCTGGCCGGATACGCTGGTGAAGACGGATCATCTGCTGAACGAACTGGACGCCTGCCTGTGCCCCTGCCTTCGACAGGGTCTCCCCCGTCACTTCCGCGCCGATGGCGCGCCCGTGCGATGCGCGATCGACCAATCCCTGGATCTCTCCCCCGATCACCCCGCGTACTGCATCCCGTTCAACATCGGACGAAAAACGCAGGTGCTCGTTCACATGCTCGTCGCCCCCGGTCAGACCTGGACCGAACAGCGCCATCAACTCGCGCAGACCTATGTGAACTCCGCCCAGTCGCTGCTTATCTCGCTGCAACAGCTCCAGGAAGCCGAACAGCAGAGCATGACGGACGGATTGACCGGCCTGTTCAACCGCCGCTCGATGGATCAGCTTCTCGAACGCGAGGTGGCGCTGGCCGAACGTCATGGACATGCGCTGTCGATCGTGATGATCGACGTGGACCGCTTCAAGCAGATCAACGACGGGCACGGACACGCCGCCGGCGATCACCTGCTTCGCGCGTTCTCGGACTGCGTGCGCATCACCCTCCGCAAGACCGACCTGGCGTTCCGCTACGGCGGCGATGAGTTCATCATCGCGCTGCCGCAAACCCCGGTGGCGCAGGCGCAGCAGGTTGTGCAGAAACTCCGGCAGGCATTCGCATCCGTCGATTTCTCGTCCGCGATCGCGCATCTCGATGATCAGCCGACGCTGAGCGTCGGCGTCGCGGAGCGCGACAAAGCCGCCAACACGCTCACGCTGCCCCATCTCCTCGCCGCCGCCGACACGGCGCTCTACGAGGCGAAGAACAACAACCGCAATTGCGTTCGCATCTACAAGGCTCCCTTCGCGGCCTGAACGGTGGATGCGCCATCCCGCTCACGAAGGCGCGCCGCGGCCGTCTCTATCCACTCTTGAGTTTTTCGTCCCAATCGACATGCCCGATCGCCGCGACCACGTCCGCCGGCAACGCCGTCGCGTTGAAATCCTCCACCTCCGGCACGATGCAGAGAACCGGAACCTTGCCCCATTTCTCGATCGCGCGCGGATTGGTTTCCTCGGCGATGCTTGCCGCCTCCGCGGAATAGCGGTTGATGACGACCCCGGCGATCCGGACATTCGCCCGCCGCAGCGCGTTGATCGTGAGAAGGGTATGATTGATCGTCCCCAATGCCGGCCGCGCCACAACCACCGCCGGCGCGCCGATCCATCCCGCCAGATCGAGCACCGTGTGCTTCGAATCCATCGGAACCATGATTCCACCCACGCCTTCGACGATCATCACGTCGCCGCCGCGCGCCATCGCATCGAGGCTTCGCTGGATCGCCGCCCAATCCAGCGGATCGCCCGCGCGCTCGGCCGCAATCGCGGGCGCCAGTGGCTCGGCATATCGCAGCGGACAAATGACATCCAGCGGGTGCGGCGCATCCGCGCAATGCGCGAGAAACTCCGCATCTTCCGATACCCATCCCTCCCGGCGTCTCACGCATCCGGTCGCGACGGGCTTACATACCGCCACGCGCCTCCCCCGCCGTCGAAACCAATCCGCGATCGCCCCGGCCACCAGCGTCTTGCCGACGCCGGTGTCCGTGCCGGTGATGAACAGACTGGGAATGGCAATTGATTTAAGCATGGTTTGTCCATCGACGATGTTGAACCAGTGAATCTGGAATGAACGTTCAGCCTCCGATTTTTGTCAACAACGCGACTTCCTCCCTCACCGCCTCAACGATCTTTCCCAGTTCCTCGATCCCCATCGCCGGCGGCGGCATGAGGATGACGACATCACCGAGGGGACGGATGATGACGCCATGCTTTCGGACGGCCCGGCAGACCTGAGCGCCAACGCGGCGGGCGGGATCGAACGGCTCGCGCGTCTCCCTGTCCCGAACCAGCTCAATGCCGACCATGAACCCCTTCTGGCGAACGTCGCCAACGTGCGGCAGCCCGCGCAGCCCATCGAGCATGAGGGACAGATCACGCGATTTGCTTTCGACCGACTCGACGACCTTGTTCTTCTCAAACAACTCCAGCGACGCAATGGACGCGGCGCACGCAAGCGGATTGCCGGTGTAAGTGTGACCATGAAAGAACGTGCGGTTTTCCGATGGATCGCCGAGAAACGCATCGAAGATCGACTGGGTCGCGAACGTCGCCGCCAGCGGAAGGTATCCGCCGGTGATGCCTTTCGCGACGCACATCAAGTCCGGCTCGACGCTCTCGTGCTCGCACGCGAACATCCTGCCGGTTCGTCCAAATCCGACAGCCACTTCATCGGCGATCATGAGCACGTCGTAGCGTGTGCAGAGTTCCCGCACGCCGCGAAGAAACCCCTCGGGATGAACGATCATTCCGGCCGCGCCCTGCACGATCGGCTCGATGCAGACCGCGGCGATGCGATGATGATTCCGTTCAAGGATGCGTTCAAGGCACGCAAGGCATTGCGTCTTCACATCCGAATCCGGCTTGCAGCCGACGCGCTCGCATGTCTCATTGCCGCAGTCGCATGACGGATTGAACCGATATGGAAACGGCGTCGGGGCGAAATGCGCCTTGAACAGCATCGGGAAATACGGCTTATGAAACGCAGTGGTCCGGCCGATCGACATCGCCCCCACCGTGTCGCCGTGATACGCCTCGGCAAAGCCGACGAACTCGTTTTTCTCCCCCCGGCCGATGTTGTACCAATACTGCGCCGCCAGCTTGAACGCGATCTCCGTCGCCGTCGCCCCGCTGTCACTGTAAAAGACTTTCTTCAGGTTTTGTGGAACGATTTTCATCAACCGATCCGCCAGCACAATCGACGCCTCGTTCGCCAGTCCCAGCATCGTGCTGTGCGCGACCCGGTCGAGCTGCGCGCGCACCGCGTCGTCGATCTCCTTCACACGATGCCCATGCACGTTGCACCACAGACTGCTGATGGCGTCGAGATATCGGTTGCCGTCGGAATCGATGAGATGCATCCCGTCGGCGGCGCGGATGACGAGCGGATCATCCTCCATCCAGAGCTTCATCGGGGTGAAGGGATGCCAGATATGCCGCTTGTCGAGTTGCTGAAGTTGATCGGTCGTCATGAACGAATTTCCACCATATCCCCCACGCGCACCCCCAATCGCTCGGCGGCCGAGCCTTCCCTGACCGCGATCTCCAACAGACCGCCGCTCCCGATCAGCGCCAGCGCCTCGCCCGGCCGCACATCATCATAGGTCCGCCTCAACTCTCCCATGTCGTGCCCTTTCACGACAAATGCCCGCGGCGGCGGATGCAAGTGATCCGCGGGACAGTTGGTCATCGCATTGCCGAAACGATCGATGTGAATCACCGTCGCGACGGCCGCGCCAACCTCCGCAAGACGCACCGGCAGAAGCACCGGATCGTTCACGCTCCGCGCGATCGCCTCGATCGCCGTCCCCGATGCAATCATCGCCGCCGCCGGCGCCATGATGTCGCGGCCGTGAAAAGTCCGGCTCGGCGCGTCCGGCCGCCAAAGCAGTTCATGCACTTCATCCAGCCCATGACGGCGCTGCGTCCAGGTGATCAGCCCGTTGTCGGGACAAATGATCCTCTGACGGCGAGTGCGCGCGATGAGCAGTCGGCGGGATGTCCCCACACCGGGGTCCACCACGGCCACATGCACCGTCCCCTCGGGAAACACCGATATCGCACGCTCGAGCACGATTGAGCCTGCCAGCGGATCGTGGCGCGGCACGGCGTGCGTCACGTCGATCAGCCGCGCATCGCGGCAACCGGCGAGCAGAACGGCTTTCATCTCGGCGACATAAAAATCATCAAGACCAAAATCGCTCGTCAGCGTGATGATCGGCCGGAGGAAGGATGAATCGTCCCGCATTCTCGTCACGGAGCGAGAATAAAACCGTTGGGGACCGCGGTCAATGCAATGGACGGCGCGCGGTTATCGGCTAGAATGAAACATATGAACCAGGTGCGAGAACATTCCGCGCAGGAGCAGATGATCCAGCAGCAGGTGATGGAACGCGGGATCACCGACCAGCGCATCCTCGATGCGCTGCGGAATGTGCCACGGGAAAAATTCTTCCCGAACGGATCGCGCGACGACGCCTTCGCGGATCGCGCCTCCCCCATCGGCCACGGGCAGACGATCAGCCAGCCTTACATCGTGGCGCTGATGACGCACCGACTGGACTTGCGGGAGGAGCATCGCGTGCTGGAGATCGGCACGGGCAGTGGATATCAAACCGCGCTGCTGTCGCGCCTCGCCGGGGAGGTGTATTCGATCGAGCGGGTGAAGCCGTTGCTGGATGAGGCGTGGGAACGGCTGATGGAAATGGGCGTGAAGAACGTGCGTTTTCGCTACGGCGACGGCACGGAAGGCTGGCCGGAAGCGGCGCCGTTCGATCGCATCCTCATCGCCGCCGGCGCGCCGAAACTGCCCCGGGAGTTGCTCAAGCAACAGTTGAAGGACGGCGGGATCGCGATCCTGCCAATCGGTCCACAGGACCGGCAGATGCTTGTCGAGGTCCGCCGCAACGGCGACAAACTGGAGACCGCCGACATCTGCGGTTGCCGGTTCGTCAAGCTCATTGGCAAAAACGGCTGGAGCGAGGACTGACGCCCGCCGCGAACCGCATGGCCAACACGCCTGACGCCATCCCGTCGATCGAACCTGCCGCGCCTCCCCTCACGCAACCCGTCGAATCCCTCCGCGGTGTCGGAGCGGCCCGCGCCAAGACGTTTCGCAGGCTCGGCGTGAACACACTCGCCGACCTGCTCGATTACTTCCCCCGCGGCTACCGTTTTGAATCATCGGAATTGCCGATCTCCCAGCTCCTTCCCGAGCAGATGCAGACCGTGCGCGGCACGGTGGTCGCCGTCGATTACGTCGCCGTGCGCCCCCGTCCGCGATTCGAGGCGACCCTCGATGACGGCACTGAAAAACTCGGGCTGGTCTGGTTCAACGGGGCTTATCTGCGCAACAAAATCCATCCGGGTTTGCTCATTCGCGTGCAGGGGAAGGTGCGTTTCCACCGAAACGTCCCCCAGATGGTCAACCCCAAATGGCAGGTCATCGACGAGACGGCGGAGCGGATCGAGGAATCGAAATTCCGCGCGATCTATCCCGCGTCCAAGGCGCTGGGCAGCGACGTGATCGAAAGCGTGATCGACGGGCATCTCGACGGCGCGCTCGAGCATGTCCATGAATGGTTTCCCGCGGCGTTGCTGCGCTCGCGGCAGCTCATCGGCCGGAGAGAGGCGTATCGGGCGATCCATCGTCCCGCCGATTTCCCCACCGCCGCGCAGGCGCGGCGGCGGATCATCTACGATGAACTGATGCTGCTCCAGCTCGCGCTTGGCATGAGCCGCAGGCTGCGGGACGGGCGAGTCACCGCCCCGGTCCTGCGCCTCGACAAAACCCTCGATCAGCGCATCCAAAAACGCTTCCCCTTTGAAATGACCGGCGCGCAGCGGAACGCGGTGTGGGACATCGTGCGGGATGTCCAGTCCGGCCGGCCGATGAACCGGCTCCTCCAGGGCGATGTCGGCAGCGGCAAAACCGCCGTCGCCCTCTATGCCATGCTCGTCGCCGTCGCCAACAGGATGCAGGCCGCCCTGCTCGCGCCCACCGAGGTGCTCGCCGAACAGCATTACGTCAACCTGTCCAATCTGCTGCGCGATTCCAATGTCACCCTCGAACTCTACACCAGCCGAACCAGGCGCCTCAGCAAAGGCTCGATCCTCAAAAAACTCGCCGACGGCACGGTTCATTTCGCCATCGGCACACAGGCGCTGATCCAGCCGGACATCGACTTCGCCAATCTCGGCCTGGTCGTCGTCGATGAGCAGCATCGCCTCGGCGTGATGCAGCGCGCGGTGCTCAAAGGCAAGGGGCATTCACCGCATTACCTCGTAATGACCGCGACCCCCATCCCGCGAACGCTGGCGCTCTCCTGCTTCGCGGATTTCGATCTCTCGCTCATCGACGAGCTTCCCCCAGGCCGAAAGCCGATCCGCACCACCTGGCTCAAGCCGCGACAGGCCGACCGGGCATACGAATTCATCCGCCGGCAGGTTACGGCCGGCAGGCAGGCGTACATCGTCCTCCCGCAGATCGACGACAACGGGATGAACGAATCCAGGTCGGTCCTTCAGGAATTCGACCGGCTTTCCAACGGCCCGTTGCACGGATCACGCCTCGCGATGCTGCACGGACAGATGACGACCGAGGAGAAGCAGCGGACCATGACGGCGTTCCGTGATCGAGAGGTGGACGTGCTTGTCGCAACCACGGTGATCGAGGTCGGCATCGACGTTCCCAACGCAACCGTCATCCTCATCGACAACGCCGATCGCTTCGGGCTGTCGCAGTTGCACCAGCTTCGGGGTCGCGTTGGACGCGGCGAGGACCAATCCCACTGCATCCTCATCGCCGAAGACGCGACGGAAACCGTGCGGCGGCGGCTGGGCGCGATGACGCACACCAACGACGGATTTGAAATCGCCGAGATGGACCTGCAACTGCGCGGTCCGGGAGAATTCTTCGGCACACGTCAGCATGGTCTGCCGGAATTCAAGATGGCCGACATCACCCGCGAAATCGAGCTGCTTCAGCAGGCCCGCGAGGACGCCCTCGCCATCCTCGACAAAGACCCCAAACTCGCCGATCCGAAATATCGCCCCCTTCGCGCCGCCCTCGAAAAGCAGTTCGGGGAAACGATGGGCCTCGCGCAGATCGGATAGCGGACATTCCATGAAACGTGTGTGCGGGTTTGGATGGACGGGTGAAACCCGTCATTTCCCGAGACTCCACTGCTCACCGACCCGCCGGACCACCACGCGCCGCTCATTCCCGCCCGCCGCCGTCAGCAGCCGCTCCATCGGCTCATGCACCGGCTCATGACTCAATCGAAACGTGCTGTGATGCATCGGCAGAAGATGATCCGCGCGAACGTGATCGACCATGGACCAGGCCTGCTCCGGCGTGGCATGGGCGCGAACATACGGGTCGTATGCCCCAATGCCCAGGATCGCCAGGTCCACCCGGCCGATCTCCCGGAACCCCTCGTGGTACGCGGTGTCCCCGCCATAAAGCACCCGATGTCGCGGCGAGGCGATCGTGAACGCCGCGAAGCCGCGATGCTCATCCCGAAACGTCCGCGCGCCCCAGTGCTGAACGGGATGCGCCATCACCTTCAACTCTCCCCGCTCGATCGATTCGCCCCAGCGCAATTCCGTCACGTCGCGAAACCCCAGCCCGCGGATCAGGTCCTGGTTGTGGTGCGATGTGATGACCGGCACGCGGCGGGGCAGATGATTCAGCGTCGGCAGATCAAGATGATCGAAATGCGCGTGCGACACCAGGACCAGATCGATCGGTGGAAGCTGATGCACCGTCAGCGCCGGCGCGACCAGTCGGCGCGGCCCGGCCGTCATCAGCCCCAGCCCCACGCCCACGCGCGGAAACATTGCCGGGTCCGTCAGGATCGTCTTCTCCCCGATCCGCAACAACACCGTCGCATGTCCGATCCACACCGCCGCCAGGGAATGATCCATCCATCCCTTCAGATTCGGACGAATCGCCGGCGGCGGCGGATCGAGCCGGTCGAACCAGCGCCATCGCCCCCGCCCGCGCCCCAGCCAATCCGCCAGGCGCAGCGCCAACGGGCTGGTCTTCGCCCAATCGCTGTATCGTCTCCAACTACTCATGAATGGCCTTGCGCGCGATCGCCCCGAAAGCGCCTGCGCGCCTTCGACGCCGCTCAACGATCACTCCGCGATCTCCACCCCCACGGGAAAATGATCGCTGGCGTATTTCGCAAGACGATCCCGCTCGATCCATGCGGAGGCGATGCGCCGCGGATCGATCCCATGCGCGAAGATGTAATCGATCCGCTGCTCGGGAAACTGTGTTGAAAACGTTCCATGCGTCGCGGCGTACTCGCCCCGATTCGCGTGCAGCGTGTCGATGTAGCCTTCCTTCAGCATCCGCTCGATCACCCGCCGGGGAACCCCTCCGCCGTTCTCCTCCCACTGCTCGCGCGTCGAGGGCTTGTACCGTTCGGGATCGATCTTCTGAATCGGCGAACTGGCGTTGAAATCCCCCGCGACCAGATGCGTCGCCCCCCGTCTTTCACGGCAGGCCCTCGTCACCTCCAGCACTTCGTCAAGCTCACGCTCGCGCTTCCGCTCACCCGACTCTCGCGATTGTGGATACAGGTGCAAAGCGCAGATCGACCATTCCGCTCCGCGCGGAGACCGGATCGTCGTCTCGAGCAGGCATCGGCTCAGTTCTCCCCGCAGCGGCGCGTGGTTGATCGAATCGACGATTGTCCAGCGCGTCAGGATGGCGACGGCGCGGGCATTGCCTGGCGCATGCACCAGGTCCATCTTCAGCCGCCGCGCGATCCGCTCGTTCACCTCGGGGTGGTCGGCCTCGACGAGCACGACGATATCGGCGCGCTGCGCCTCGATCACTTCCGCCAGCGGATCGGCGCGGCCTTCGCCGCCGTCAAGAATGTTATAGCTCACAAGCCGCATAGATTGCCTGACCCTCATGATTCCCGTGTTATCGGGCGCGCATTGGCCACTGTTTCCTCCGCATCGCCGCGCGCCGAATCGTAACTTTCATCGTCGGCGCTGTCACGATTGAAAGATCACGACACTGACCGAAGGCGTCGGGATCGTCCCAATGCCGTCGTTCCAGAAAGCCGGAGGAGGACACGCCATGCAAACGCGTTTCGGAGAATTGCTCACCCAGGTTTCCAACCTGTCGTCACACGATATCGAGGAAATCCTTCACGAACAGCGCCATTCCGGGCAGCGCTTCGGACAAGTCGCCCTCACCTTCGGATTCTGCACGCCAGAGCATATCTGGCAGGCATGGTCCGCGCAGCTTGTGGACCGCCATGAGCGCGTCTGCCTCGAGGAGATCGGCATCGACGCACAGGCCGTCGCGGAAATCTCCCCGGAACTGGCGTGGCTGCATGGCATCATCCCCGTGCGGAGTTTTTCGCACGAGTTGATCATCGCCACCGCCGAAACCCACAATGACTCGTTGTGCGAAATGCTCTCCCGGATTCTGGAGAAGAACGTCCGCGCCGTCTTCGCCGACGCCGACGACATCGAGCGGATGCTGAAGGAATACTATCCCCTGCCGACATCGCGCTGATCGCGCGGCAACCGCGCGATGGACGGCGCGCCGATCAGGCATTGCCCAGGATCTCCCGCGCCGCCGGAGAACCGTAAATCATCTGCGGGCGGATCCGACGAATCTTTTCGGCAAGCTGATGCTGCTGCGCGAAGATTTCCCGGTTCACCGACGCCATCGCGCGGTTGTCGGCGCGGTAAATGTCCCCCGTCAAGGTCCGCGCGATGGCGGATTCCACGAACTGTGCCCGCGCGACTTCCTGCCACTC
>CAYUNS010000025.1:0-14979 GCA_964446155.1 uncultured Tepidisphaeraceae bacterium
ACCCTCGTGGCGGCGGTGGTTGGAGTGGGGTTGATGGCGGGACAGGTATCGGCAGCTGTGGTTTTCAGTAACGGGATTACCGGATCATGGACTGAAGCATACGATACCGATGGTGTGGATTTCCCCGGTTTCCCTGTATCAAATAGCGATTTGCTGCAAGGGCTGATGCCTGATGAAACGTTGAGTTACCTTGGCCCGAATCCGGGCGCGGAGAGCACCAATTCCAATCCGGTGGTGCTCACGGATGGGGAGTTTGGCGATTATCTTGCGTCAGGATCGAGGCCCTATATCTTCGCGACCAGCAGCAATGAGACGGACTGGACAACGCTGTACTACATTCTGGGGGCAGCGCCCGGCGGGCATGACATCACGGCGATCGATACCTATACCTCCATGACGCGCGGGAGCGGCCGGAACCGGCAGGATTACATCGTGTCGTATGCGACGGTTGCCAACCCCGGCGAGGATGACTTCACGCCGTTCGCGGAGGTGCATGCGCCATACCACCCCGGTTCCCAGCACATGCATCTTTCGATCGACAATCTCAGTGGGGTGACCGCGCTCAAGTTCGAGTTTCCCGGCCAGATCGCCGGTTATGTCGGCTATCGCGAGATCGACGTGCATGGCGCGCCCGTTCCTGAGCCGACCGGCCTCGCGGGGCTGGGCCTGGCGGCGCTTGGGTTGATGGCGCGCCGTCGGCGGATGGCGTGATGAGAGAACCGGTCCGCCGATGCGGACCTTGCGAGAATTCATGTTTTTATAATTGGTAACGGAGACTTGATATGCGGCGAAAGAAGTGCAACACCCTGGTCACCCTCGTGGCGGCGGTGGTTGGAGTGGGGTTGATGGCGGGACAGGTATCGGCAGTTGTGGTTTTCAGTAACGGGATTACCGGATCAAGTATCGCGGCATCCACCAATGATTCGAACTTTCCCGGTTATCCCGTGTCCAGCAGTGATTTGCTGGAGGGGCTGATGCCTGATGAAACGTTGAGTTACCTTGGCCCGAATCCTGGCGCGGAGATCACGAATCCCAGCCCGGTGGTGCTGACAGACGGGGAGTTTGGCGAATATCTAGACCACCCAACCCCCCGGCCCTATATTTTTGTGACCAGCAGCAATGAGACGGACTGGACAACGCTGTACTACATTCTGGGGGCAGCGCCCGGCGGGCATGACATCACGGCGATCGATACCTATACCTCCATGACGCGCGGGAGCGGCCGGAACCGGCAGGATTACATCGTGTCGTATGCGACGGTTGCCAACCCCGGCGAGGATGACTTCACGCCGTTCGCGGAGGTGCATGCGCCATACCACCCCGGTTCCCAGCACATGCATCTTTCGATCGACAATCTCAGTGGGGTGACCGCGCTCAAGTTCGAGTTTCCCGGCCAGATCGCCGGTTATGTCGGCTATCGCGAGATCGACGTGCATGGCGCGCCCGTTCCTGAGCCGACCGGCCTCGCGGGGCTGGGCCTGGCGGCGCTTGGGTTGATGGCGCGCCGTCGGCGGATTTGATGAACGGATCGGTTCGCCAAGGCGGAGCCTGCGAGAATTCATACGAATAGGAGAACACATAATGCAGTACGGTAAGCGAACGGCAATTTTGGCGGCGGCGGGCGTCGGACTGATGATCGGTGCGGGAACAGGGCGAGCGGCAGTGATTGTGACGACGGATGTCCAATCCGCTTCTACGGGTTCGCTTACCGAGCCGGCCTACGTCGTGGCCAATGATGACCTGCTTCAGACCAGTCTCCTTAGTGTGGACTCCGCGGGGAGTTTCACTGAGGAAGCCAAAGGTGGGATTCCCGTCCTCACAAATGGGACAATTGGTCTTAACTGGAGTGCAGGGAGCACCGGTTTGGACCAGGCGGCGTCAGCCGGCGGCGGTGGTCCGGGCGGTTCGGCTGCCGGAACACCGTTGATCTTCACGCTGGACACGGTTGCCAGCCCAGCGGGCTACAACATCAGCAACATCAATGTTTATGGCGGATGGCGGGATCAAAACCGCGATCACCAGAAGTGGACCGTCTCCTATTCCACCATCAATGATCCCGACGCATTCATTACCCTTCAGACCGTGAATTACGATCCTTCTCATGGAGCGGGGACGGATGTTTTTACATCCGTCAGCTTGAGCAGCGACAGCGGCCCGCTGGCGACGAATGTCGCAAAGGTCAAGTTTGATTTCCTGCAGGAAGGGCACTGGGCTGGTTATAGCGAGATCGACGTGATCGGCGCTGCGGTTCCCGAGCCGGCATCGGTTGGGCTGATGGCCGTTGGGGCGCTGGGATTGATGGCTCGTCGGCGAAGAAGTTGAGGGAATCGATACGCAGTGGCGTGTCCTGCGGAATTCCTCATCCTGTCCGTTGGAAATCCTCCCACCGCCCGGTTTCTGAAAAGACCGGGCGGTGTTGTTCAGTGGTGGGGAGCGATCTCGGCACGCGATGGCATATCCGACGGGGGCTTGGCCACCCCACCTGAGGTGGGGTGGCCGTGCAAGCGACCGAATGACTATTCATGCCGCGGGCGCATCGCTAATATGCGCGGACGTGATATTCGAGTATTCCATGTTGTTTCTGTATTGCCTGCTCGGGCCGGTGACATGGCTGCTGCTGGGCGTGGCGATGGGGTTGGGGCGGAAGCGGTTGCTGCTGGTGCGTCGGCCGGGCCATGCCCTGCCCGATCCGCCGCCGCGGGTGAGTCTGCTCATTCCCGCAAAGGATGAAGGGGAGCGCATGCGCGCCTGCCTCGAATCCGTCATCGCACAGGACTATCCCAGTTATTCGGTGATCTGCATCGACGACCGCAGCACGGACCAGACCGGGCGGATCATGGACGAGTTCGCGGCGCGCGATTCGCGTGTGCGGGCGTTTCATGTGCGGGAGGGGAGCCTGCCGGCCGGATGGACGGGCAAGTGCAACGCGCTGCATTCACACGTCCGGCACGCGGATGGCGAATGGCTGCTGTTCGTGGATTCGGACGTCATCCTCGAACCCGACGCCGTGCGCCTGACGATGGATTTCGCGGTTCGGAAGGACGTTCACCTGTTCAGTCTGTTGCCCCGGCTGGAAAGTCACAGTCTGTGGGAATCGCTGCTGGTTCCCCTGGCGGCGACGAGCATGTCCACGATGTATCTCATCGCGTTGTCGAATCACAATCACAAGATGAACAACGCCTTCGCCAACGGGCAGTTCCTCCTGATCCGCCGGAAAACCTACGACGCGATCGGGGGACATGAGCAGGTGAAGGACCATTTCTGCGAGGATGTGCGGTTGGCGAGACTGCTGAAGCGCGCCGGATACAAAATCCGGGTGGCGTGGGGCAATCACCTCGCCGCGGTGCGGATGTACAGTTCGCTGGAGCAGATTTTCCGGGGATGGTCGAGATTGTTTTACGCGGTGGGGGTGGGTTCACCGTGGCGGATCATCGGCGGGATGATCTTCACCGTGGAGTGCGGGTTGTCGGCCTACGCGGCGGGGGCGTGGGCGATCGGGCGCGTGGCGATGGGGGCGGGACCGCTCGGCTGGTGGTGGCTGATCGCCGCGGCGCTGCACCTGGTTTTCATGACCGTGCTGCTGGCGCTGATCTACCGCTGGAGCGGAAACCCGGGACGCAACGCCCTGTTGTTCCCGCTGGCCGCCGTGATGCTGCTGGGCATTTACATCAAGTCGCTGCGCTTGTGCGCCACCGGACAGCTCGAATGGCGGGGCACGCGATACTCGCATCGCATGTCCATGGAATCGCCGCCTTTACAATAGACGATCCCGGACAGGGTCACCTGTTCACCGCGGCGCCTCGTTCGGTGAAAACGATCCCGGCGTGAACGGGAGCGTATGGAGGAATGGATATTTTCGAACATTGTGTCCCAACTTCACAAGGATTCGCGCGTCTTAATCAGTGAAGGAACATCGCGTTCCGCGATGCAGCGAGTCACCGAGGAGCGGCCGCCATGATTAAGATCAAACATTTTCTGGATCCGGTGGAATCGGACGACGGCAAGCGCATCTGGGTTGAGCCGATCGGCTTGACGAAGGAGCTTCGGCGATGGTGCAGGGTGGATCATCTGCTTTCGCACCTCGGTCCGCCGATGGCAATCTGGAAATGGTTTGAGAAGCATCCTGACGGCTACGAGCATTTTCGCGGGGTTTATCACGAGCATCTTTCCCGCAGTCCCTACCGCGCCGCGCTGGTGCAACTGGCCCGTGCGGGCGTGGGCGAGACATTCACCCTGCTGCATCAATCCGAGGATCACGAGCACAACAGCGCGACGGCGTTGTTCGAGTTCATCAGTGAGTTGCAGGCCTACCGTCAGCCGGAATAGACGGATGCGTGCGGCCCTGGGGCGATCGCCGGATGCGCTTTTCGGGACAATCTTCCCGGATGCGCTTTTGTCCGGTGAAAACCGCCGCGCGCCGGCGTATACCCATCATTGCCGGGTTCTCCCTTCGGCTTCCTTGACGAACCTGCCCGCGTCCTCAACAATCCCCGTTTCCGATGTGAGACGCTTGAAAGGAAGTCATGGCCCATACGATTGAGCATCCGGCGCTGGCGCCGTTGAAGGCGAATTTTCCCGAGACGAAGTTTCTGGTCGGTGAGTTTCGCGGCATGGTGACGGTGATCGTCCCCCGCGAGGCGATCACGGCGGTCGCCCGGTTTTTGCGCGATGATCCCGCGCTGCGATACGACATGCTCGCGGAGTTGAACGGAGTGGATTATCTCGGTTATCCCGGCGCGCGCAATCGCTTCGGTGTGAACTACGGTCTTACCTCTCTTGCCAACAACAATCGTTTGTGGCTGAAGGTGTATCTCAATCCCGAGCGTGACACCTCACCGGGCACGGATGTGCGCGATGAGGACGCGGTCGAGCAGGGCGATCCGGGGTTGAAGATGGACAGCGTCACGGACATCTGGCCGGGCGCGGAGTGGATGGAGCGCGAGGTGTACGACATGTTCGGCATCATTTTCGTCGGCCATCCCGATTTGCGCCGTATCCTGACCTGGAACGGCTTTGGGAGCTATCCACTTCGCAAGGATTATCCGCTGCGGGGCGTCGGGGAGCGCGAGAACTACAAGATCATCACTCGCGAAGGGGCCTGACGCGCACGCCTTTTTTCATTCTCCTGAATTGGTTCCATCGCGCTCTGGCAGGGCATCATGCAACACGATTATTCCTTCGATCCCACTTATGGCTACAGTCTCGACACGCTGCTTCAGGTCGGCTCGCCGCCCGAGCCGGAGGACTATGAGCGATTTTGGCGCGACACCTATGCGCGGACGCTGGCGACGCCGCCCCGGCCGACGCTGAAGCGGATCGATCCCATCGGAGATTACGAGGCGTTCGAGATCGAGTATGACGGCTTGGACGGGTTTCGGGTGGGGGGATGGATCACCGTCCCGAAGCACGCCGAGTCGGTGCGCGGCGTCGTCGTCGGGCATGGATATGGCGGACGATCGGAGGCGACGCCGAATCTGCCCGGTCCGCCGGCGGTGTCGATCTTCCCCTGTGGGCGCGGGTTTCATCGGTCGGCGAGGGCGGATCTGCCCAACACCGGTCACCAGCATGTGCTGGTGGGGATCGAATCGCGCGACACCTATCTGCATCGCGGCTGCATCACCGATATGTGGTCGGCGGCGAGCGCGCTGATTGAATTGCATCCGCAACTCGCCTCGCACGTTCATTATGTCGGGGGCAGCTTCGGCGGAGGGATCGGGGCGATGGCGCTGCCCTGGGAGCCGCGCTTCAAGCGGGCGTTCCTGGATGTACCAAGTTTTGGCAATCATCCAGTGCGGGTCGAATGCGAATGCGGCGGCAGCGGACAATCGATCCAGAGGCTCTGGCGGACGAAGCCGGCAATCCTGGACGTGCTTCGGTATTACGACGCCACGCTGGCGGCGAGACACACGACGACGCCGACCTTCGTTGCCGCCGCCGTCTTCGATCCGGCCGTTCCACCGCCGGGGCAATTCGCCGTGTACAACTGCCTGGCCGGTGAAAAACGCCTCTTCGTGCGGGAAGCCGCACACTTCACCTGGCCTGGGCAGGGCGATGAAGACAAGCGCCTGAACGCCGAACTGGAGCAATGGTTCAACGAGGGTTGAGCGCCGCCGCGGGCTTCAGCCCGATCAACCGGCTTCAGGCGGCTCGACGAGCAGGTTGTCGATCAGGCGCGTCGCGCCGACGCGCGCGGCGATGGCCAGGATGGTCGGGCCGATCAGCGTCTCGATGGGTTTGAGGGTGTGGGGATCGACGGCGGCGGCGTAATCGACGGAGACGGGGATTCTGCCCAGGTCGCCGACATCCAGAAGGACATTCCGCATGGTCGCCATCAGGCGATTGGCTTGACGGACGCCGGAGCGGACCTCGCCTTCGGCGAGCAGGAGCGCGCGGCTGATGGACAGGGCGCGTCGGCGCTCGTCGGGGGAGAGATATTGGTTGCGGCTCGATATCGCCAGCCCGTCCGGTTCGCGGAGGGTGGGGCAACCGACGATTTCGATCGGCCAGTCGAGCGCCTCGACCATCGCGGTGATCACGCGAAGCTGCTGAAAATCCTTCCGCCCGAAGCACGCGACGTTCGGCTGGACAATGTTGAATAATTTGGCGACGACCTGGCAGACGCCTTTGAAGTGGCCGGGGCGATGCTTGCCTTCCAGCACGGTGGTGAGACTGGGGAGATCGATCACCAGTTCGGGGGCGTCGGGACGATACAGCTCCTCGGGCGCGGGATTGAAGACCAGGTCCACGCCGGCTCGCTCGCATTGTTGAAATCCTCCCGCGGTCCGAATTGCGTGGGATTGACGAAGATGCTGACCGCAACGTGGTCGGCGTGCCGCTTCGCGGCCTCGATCAGCGAAAGATGCCCGGTATGCAGCGCGCCCATCGTGGGGACCAGGGCAAGGCTGCCGAGATCGCCTCGCGTCGCTCGAAGATCATGGATTGACTGACAAACGTTCATATCATTTCACGGAATCATGGATCGGCCGCGCCCTCGTGCGAACGCCCTGCACCGATCTTATCGGCCATCAAGCCGGGGTCGATCATGCTCCTGTCGGCGGGGGTGAACCGATCAGCGGCGCATCAGGGCATGTGTATATCCGTCCCATATATGGATCGGCAAGCGCGAAGGCGCTTCGATACCGACCCGGTCACTCGTGGAGGCGATCTTTGTCGCCGTTCTATCAAAAGCGTGCTTCGCATCCGGCCGATATACGGAACATGCCTATGACTGAAAACATTGCCCAGGCAAGATCGGGTGTTCACATGTCGTCCGTGTTGTTGAATGATGCGGGGTTGCGTACCGCGTGGCGGCTTCCGGCGATCATTTATTTCGCCGCCGCCACTTTGCTGGCCGGGGCGTTCGCCTTGACGCAATGGCTGGGGATTCCATTCGTCGATCTCACCCGCGACGCGGCCATCGTGTACACCAAGGAGGCGCCGCTGTACGGCGGATATCTCTCGAACCTGGGCGCGGTGCTGTGGACGATCAGCGCGACGAGTTGCTTCTTCGCCGCCGCGACGCTTCATCCATCGCATCCCATGCGACGGGAGATGTGGCTGTTCCTGATGTGGTTCGGAGCGTTGACCGCCATTTTGCTGGTCGATGATTTATTCATGATGCACGAGTTCATCCTCCAGCAGTTCGGCCGGAGCCAGAAGGGGATGGTGCTGGCCGAGGGATTGCTGGCCGTATGGATATTCCTGAGGTTTCAAAAATGCATCCTGAAGACGCACTGGATATTGATTTCGAGATGGCGATCGTCCCGGAGGAATATCACCATCTGCTGGAGGATGGTCTGAAGCTCATGGGCATCGCGGGATGGTGCGGCTATGCGATTCACACCAGCATCACCGCCGCGACCAATCGTGGCCAGGCCGCGGGGGCGCGGGTGACGCCGAGTTGATTCAGGCTTCGTCCCCGAAGGCGGAATCGCCGGATGGGGCGGTGGACGGGCTGCCCAGATTGTCGAGCAGTCCGTTGCTTGTCAGGTGAAGGACCGGATGCAGGGCGTCGGGCGCGATTTCCGCCAGGGGTTGCAGGACGAAGCGGCGCTCGTGCAGGAGGGGATGCGGCACGATGAGATCGGCGCTGCTGAGGATTTGGTCTCCGAACAGCAGCAGGTCCAGATCGATGGGGCGAGGCTCCCAGCGGACGCGGCGCTCGCGGCCAAGCTCACGCTCGACCTCCAGCAGATCGTTGAGCAACTCGCGCGGGCTTTTCGTGACGAGCAACTCGGCGGCGGCGTTGATGAACGGTGGGGAGTCGCTCGGCCCGCCCACCGCGGGATTCTCATACATGGATGAAACCCGGATCACCTTGATGCCCGGCAGCAGCTTCAGCGAATCCAGCGCAATGCGGATATTGCCTTCGCGGTCGCCGAGATTGGCGCCGAGGGCGATGTGCACGGTGGTGGTCGGGCGGTTGGACATAAATCTTCAACTCGGTTCAACACGGGGCGGTTCAACACGGGGCGGTTCAACACGGGGCGCGAAGCGGAAAAGATTCACATCGACTGTTGCCGTCGCGCCTCCGCACGGGCGCGTTAGAACTCGAATTTGCTGGACGCCAGCCGCTTGTCGATCTCGCCGATGACGCGCTGCTCATCCTGCGCGTCGCCGGCGATGAAGGTGACGCTGAAACGCACATAGGCGCCGGCGTCGTCCCAGGGAACGGTGCTGATCAGTTTCTCGGTGATCATCCACTGGCTGAAGGCCTCGGCGTTTTCAAACGTGACCCGCCGGCCGTCCGTGGTGGCCGCCCTGGGGATCGCGACATAGAGAAAGAACGATCCACCGGGCTTTCTGGCGTCCAGTCCGTGCCGATTCAGCACGCCGACGAGGGTATCCATCCGCCGGGAATATTTGTCGCTGATCTTCTGCGTCTGCTCCGGGTGATCCAGGGCATATGCGCACGCCTGCTGGATCGCGAGAAACTGCCCGGAGTCGGTGTTGTCCTTGACGTCCGCATAGGCTTTCACGATGAGCGGATTGCCGACGACGAACCCCAGCCGCCAGCCGGTCATGTTGAAGCCCTTGCTCATCGAATGCAACTCGACGCCGACCTCCATCGCGCCCGGCGTGGCGAGGAACGACAGTGGCTTGCCGTCGAACCGCAGCGCCGCGTAAGCCGCGTCGTGGATGACGATGAGATTGTGCTTCTTTGCAAAAGCGACAACTTCGGCGAAAAATTCCGGCGTGGCGCTCGCGCCGGTGGGATTGTTGGGATAATTGATGACCAGCGTCTTGGCCCGCGCCAGCTTGTCGGATGGGATCGACCGTAAATCCGGCAGAAAACCGTTCTTTTCCAGCAGCGGGATGTTATGCACCTCGCCGCCGAGGTATCGGCTGTGTGTTCCGAAGACGGGATAGCCCGGCGTGGTCATCAAGGCCACGTCGCCGGGGTTGATGAAGCAGGTGGGGAGGATGGATAACGCCGCCTTCGAGCCGATGCTGTGGATGATCCGCGCCGACGGATCGGCGATCTCGACGCCGCAGACATGCTTCATCCAGCGCGCCGCCGCCGCCTGGTATTCCCCGCCGCCGTTGTCGGCGTAGCCGCGGTTGCCGGGGTCGCGCGCGGCATTGCAGAGAGCCTCGACGGTGTCGGGAAACGCCATCTCATCCGGCTCCCCGACGCCCATGTCGATCAGTTCCGCGCCGGGATTGGCCTGCATCGCGGCGCGCTTGGCGCGCTTGATCTTCTCGAACTTGTAGATCCCGGTCCCCTTGCCGTACATCTTCCCGCCGATCCGTTCGGCGAAGAGATTCTGGATATAGCTGTCGCTCATGTCGTTTTCGTCGTCCTTGCAAATGGTCCAAACGGAAAGCGGCGATTGTAGGCACGGGGGGAAGCGGGTCAACGGACGAAAGATACCGCCGCGAAGGTCCATCCGGCAGCGCGCGGGCTATCGTCTTTGCGCCGGTTCGATGAGCACTTCATGTTCGATGCGGTCGCCGGCGGTGTAAAATCGCACGCGCAGCCGCATCCGGGGAGACGCGAGGCAGACGATGTCGGGGTGGGGGGCGAACGTGCGGGACTCGAAGAACAGCTCGTCCCTGCCGAAAGGCCGGCCGTCGAGGGTCGAAAAATAGGCGGCCGGGTCGGAATCGGTTTTCCAGGTGAGATGACCCTTGGTGTAGGTGAGCTGGAATCGGCGCTTCGTGACGATTCCGCGAAATTCATCCATCGAATCGACCGCCTCGCCGTGATCGACGACGGCCTTGAGCAGATCGGCGAGAATGTCCTGACGCTCGATCAGCGTGGCTTCCATGGTGGGCGCGAGCGTGCGCGCCCAGTCGAGGAAACGTTGTTGGAATCCGGCGATGTTGTCGGAAAACGCGCCGCGAAAGGCTCGGTCGGGCGGCACGCCGCGGTTGATCATGCGAAGCATGTTCTCGAGGCGGGCGCGGTATTTGGCCTGGCCGGAGGCGTCGGTGGCGTAGACGAGAAAGTGAACCATCGCCCAACTCTGGTTGTATTGTGTGGCGCCGAGATCGGCGTCATCGGCGAGGTTTTTCGCCCACTGGTCATGGGAGGTCGCGAGAAGGGTCTGGAAATCGATCAGTTTTCCGGCCTGGATGTCGGCCTGTAACTGGCGCACGCGGCGCGGGGGCGCCTGCCCGATCCAGAAACGCTCGCCGGTCCATATCCCTTCCTCAAAAAGCTGCGCAAGCCCTTCGTTCAGCCAGATTGGCAACTCCCCCTTGATCGCGGTGAAGGCGAATTGATGAAACGCCTCGTGCTGCAAGGTGCGCCGAAGCTGGTCGCGCCCCTGACCTTCCAGAAACGCGGCCAGTGTGTTTCGCGCGGGCATGAAAACCCCCGCGGAGTTGGGCAGGCGGTTGTCCGTGAATCGCATGTAATCCTGCTGTCGCCGGAAGATGTAGACATCGAAGGTCTCATGGTCCCTGTCCGGTCGGAAGTCGGCCAGTCGGCGCGCGTACTCGTCGTACATGGCGTCCATTCGTCGGGCCAGGTCTTCCGCGAACGCCTCGTCCACGTCCGTATGCACGCGATAGTGCCGGGAATGCAGAATCCGCAGGTCCTCCCCGGCCGCCGGGCAAGCCGGCAGCGCTCCGATCGCGAGGAGGATGAACAGAACAACGCCTCGAATGGATGCCCGCCGCCGCGAATCGGAACGATCGCGTTCACAACGAAAGCCTGGGGTTCCAGGCTTCGGGCGTGGGCATTGGCGTTGATTCGTCACCAGAAACTCTTCCTCGCGCTCGTCGTGTCGTTTTTACTTTTGGACCGGCATCACTATCATCGTCCAACTCTTCGGATGCGCCAACCGGCGGATGGTTTCGTGAGAGGATGAAACGCCTGACATGAGTGAGATCAACGAATACGAACAGGAACGCCGTCAGAAGCGGCAAAAGCTGGCCGAACTGGGCGCCGACCCCTACGGCCGGCGAACCGACGGCGTCGCGCCGCTGGCGCGGATCAAGGCGCTGTTCAAGCCCGAAATGGGCCACGACGGCGGACCCGTCGTGAAAGGCGCCGGGCGGATCGTGCTGAAGCGCGACATGGGAAAGCTCAGCTTCCTCACCTTGCGCGATGAGAGCGGCGACTTGCAGGTGGCGCTGGACCGCAGGCGTCTCGATGATCGCGGCTGGGAGATTCGCGGGTTGCTCGATCTGGGCGATCTCATCGTCGTCGAAGGTCCGCTGGGCGTCACCAACAAGGGCGAAATCACCCTTTGGGCGACAGGCGTGAGCATGGCCGCCAAGGCGCTGCTGCCCCCTCCGGCGAAGTGGGAAGGGCTTGGCGATGTCGAGTTGCGCTATCGTCAGCGCTACGTCGATCTCTGGTCGAACCCCGACGTGATGCGCGTGATGAAGTTGCGCATCCGCATCATCGCGGAGATGCGAAAGTATCTCGGCGATCGCGGTTTTATCGAGGTCGAGACCCCGATGCTCCAGATTCTCCACGGCGGCGCCGCGGCCAGGCCGTTCGAGACGCATCACAACGCGCTGGACATTCCGCTGTTCATGCGCATCGCGCCCGAACTGTTCCTCAAACGCCTTCTCGTTGGAGGATTCAGCAAGGTTTTCGAGATCAACCGGAATTTCCGCAACGAGGGGATCAGCCCGCGGCACAACCCCGAGTTCACCATGCTCGAGGCCTACGAGGCGTTCGGCAACTGGGAGACGATGGCGGACATGGTCGAGGGCATGGTCTGTCACATCGCCGAGACGGTGTTCGGCACGCTGAAGATCGAGCACAAGAACGCGGCCGGGGAAGTGACGCGCACGATCAACCTCGAGCGGCCTTGGCGGCGGGTGTCGATGGTGGATCTCGTCGCCGAGCGCACCGGCTGGCGGTTCGACAAGCAGCCGGCCTCGGCGGAACAGGTCGCCGCCCTGCGGCAATCGAATCCCGGCAAGGACCTTCGGCTGGATGGCACGCCCGCCGAGCAGCTTGTCGAGGTGTACGAGAAGCTGATCGAGCCGACGCTGATCGACCCGTGTTTCGTCACGCATGTGCCATCGGTCATCATCCCGCTGGCGCGCGAGAGCGAGGAGGATCCGTTCTTCGCCGACGTGTACGAGCTGGCCGTCAACGGCCAGGAACTGTCGCCGGGATATACGGAGCTGAACGACCCCGACGTGCAGGCGAAGCATTTCGCGCACCAGGTGGGCGACAAGGAGGAGCGGCAGAAGGTCGATGAGGATTTTCTCACCGCCCTCAAGTATGGCATGCCCCCGGCCGGGGGCATGGGGCTTGGCGTGGACCGCCTGGTCGCCATGCTGACGGGACAAGACAGCCTGCGCGATGTAATCCTGTTTCCGCTCATGCGGCCGGTGGAATGACGCCGTCGATCGAAACTTTTCGTCCTTCAGTGCGTTTTAACCGGCACCCGGATGTATAAACTCGCTCTCATCCTCAAATACCTTCGCAAGCGCCGCATCGCGTGGGTGTCGCTGATCGCCGTCATGCTTTGCACGACGATGGTGATCGTCGTCATCAGCGTCATGGGGGGATGGCTGCGCATGTTCAGGGAGTCGTTTCATGGCCTGACCGGGGATGTGATCGTCTCGGCGACTTCATTGACGGGATTTCCGCATTACCAGGAGATGATCGAGGAGATCGAGAAAATCCCCGAGGTTCGCTCGGCCGTGCCGACGATCCGCACCTTTGGGCTGATCAACATCGCCAACGTGAAGACCGACGGCGTGCAGGTGCTGGGAATTCCCGCGGATCGCATCGCCGACATCAACAAGTTCCGGGAGTCGCTCCATCGGCAATACAATGCCTTCCTCGACGAGGCGGAGAGTGCGGACATCACCCCGAAGGAACGGGAGGCGTTGCTCGCGCAGGCGGATCGCCCGCCGTCGTTCGACAAGGTGTACCCGGATGATTTCTATCGCAGCATCATGCCCGAGGCGAAGGGGGACGTGGCGCGCTGGCCGGGTATGATCGCGGGCGCGGGCGTGGTCAACATCCGCCGGGACTCCCACGGCAACGTGGTGGGGCGGCATGAGGGGCTGTACCAGCTTCCCGTCAAGCTCACCGTGCTGGGGATTTCGACCGGCGGGTTCTCCGTGGACCTGGGGGACAAGGCGGAGCGCAATTACTGGCTGGTCGATGACAGCCACACGCGGTTGTGGCAATACGATTCGACGACGGTGTACGTTCCGTTCGAGGTCGTGCAGGTCGATCTGGGGATGGACGAGCAGACCGGTCGGGACGCCGTGACGGGAGAGCGCGTCACCATTCCCGCGCGCACCAGCGACATTCATGTCGGCCTGGTCCCCGGCGTGGATCTGAACGACGCGCGGGCCAAGGTGGACGTGGCCGTGAAGGGCGTGCTCGAGAAGTACGACCTGGTTCGCACCGCGCCGCTCACCGTCGAAACCTGGGAGGAAAGCCAAAGCACGTTTCTCAGCGCCATCGAGAACGAAGTGACACTGGTGACTTTTCTGTTCAGCCTCATCAGCGTCGTCGCCGTGTTCCTGATTTTCTGCATCTTCTACATGATCGTGGTGGAGAAGACTCGCGACATCGGGATCATCAAGAGCGTCGGGGCGACCAGCGCGGGGGTCGGGGGCATATTCCTCGGGTACGGGCTGGCGATCGGGATCGTCGGCAGCCTGATGGGATTGCTGATGAGCTATCTCATCGTTCACAACATCAACTATCTCCACGCGAAGGTCTCGGACCTCATTCACCGGCCGATCTGGGACCCGGCGGTGTATGCGTTCGATACGATTCCAAATACGATGGACCCCTTCACCGTGACGGTCATTCTGATCGTCGCCGTGATCGCGTCGGTGGTGGGGGCGCTGATCCCGGCCATTCGCGCCGCGCGGATGCGCCCGGTCGAGGCGCTGCGATGGGAATGAGCGGAGCGTCGAGGACGCGGCAAGGCCCCGTTGAACCAGGACATGCACGTGCAACAGAAACAAGCCGTTTCCCCCGCCGGCGAAGCCGCGTCGATTCTCCGCGCCCGCGATGTCCGCAAGACCTTCCGCATGGGCGAGGCCGACGTGAAAGTCCTCAAAGGCGTCGATCTCACCATTCGCGCGGGGGAATTCCTGGCCATCGAGGGGCGATCCGGCTCGGGCAAGAGCACGCTGATGCACATCCTGGGCGCGCTGGATGAACCCGACGGCGGCGTGATCGAGTTCGACGGCCGCGATCTCGCCTCGCTGGGCGGCGCCGCCCGGAGCAGGCTGCGCAACACGCAGTTCGGCTTCGTGTTCCAGTTTTATCATCTCCTGCCGGAACTGAACGTCATCGAGAATGTCCTGCTCGCGCCCATGATCGAGCATTCGTGGCTTGGATTCCGCTCCCGGTCCCGGCAGCTTCGCGAACGCGCCGTCGAGGTGTTGACGCAACTCGGCATGGATCACCGCCTCCGGCATCGCCCCAGCCAGCTCAGCGGCGGGGAAAGGCAGCGGGTGGCGATCGGACGGGCCTTGATGAGCAGCCCCCGGCTGCTTTTCGCCGATGAACCGACCGGCAATCTCGATGCC
>CAYUNS010000025.1:15029-31040 GCA_964446155.1 uncultured Tepidisphaeraceae bacterium
ATCTGCCGGCCGGTCTCGGCATCGAGATTGCCGGCCGGCAGATCATGGACGTGCTCGAAAAGCTCCATCGCGACCACGGGCAGACCGTGGTGATGGTGACGCACGATCGCACGCTGGCGCGCGAAGCCGATCGTGTTCTCGTGCTTGCGGACGGGAAGCTCGTCTCCCCGTAACGGCGCCTTTTGCATCGGCGCGGGTTTCGAGCAACAATATTCACCAACCAATCGCGAGGTCCGACGGCCTTGCGGGATGTCGGGCACGCGGTTGCCCCGTTTTGGGAGTGTCGGATGGGCCTTCAGGTTTGGATTGATGGAAAGCTGGTTGAAAAAGGCGACGCTCGTATCGGCGTCTACGATCATGGTCTGCTGTATGGCGACGGGGTTTTCGAGGGCATTCGCGTCTACAACGGCAGGATTTTTGAATGCGAGGCCCACCTGCGCCGGCTGTACGACTCGGCCAAGGCGATTCGGCTGACCATTCCGATCCCGATGCGGGAATTTGAAGCCGCCATTGAGCGGACGGTCGCCGTCAACGGCTTCACCGACTGCTACATCCGCGCCGTGGTCACCCGCGGCATTGGCACGCTGGGCATCGATCCCAACAAAAGCCCGACGCCGTCGCTCATCATCATCGCCGACTCCATCCAGGTCTACCCGCCTGAAATGTACGAGAAGGGGATGGCGGTGATCACGTCGTCATACATCCGCAATCATCCCAATGCGCTGTCGCCGCGGGTGAAAAGCCTCAATTATCTCAACAACATCCTCGCCAAGATCGAGGCCATCGACGCCGGCGTGCCCGAAGCCATCATGCTCAACCATGAGGGGAACCTGGCCGAATGCACGTCCGACAACATCTTTCTCGTGCGAGACGGCGTGGTGATGACGCCGAGCGCGACGGACGGCATTCTCGAGGGCATCACCCGCCGCGCCATCCTGCACTTGTGCCGCACGCTGGATCTGCCCTGCGTCGAACGCACGCTGCAACGGCATGACTGCTATGTGGCGGATGAGTGCTTCCTCACCGGCACGGGCGCGGAGGTGATCCCCGTCACAAAGATCGACGGACGCGCCGTGGGCGACGGCGAGCCGGGGCCGATCACCCAACGCTTGATCGAGGCGTTCCATCGCCATGTGCGGCAGGCATAGCCGTCACGGAGATTGTCGATTGTTGCGGCGTGGTTTTTGCGGCGGAATTGACACTTCCGCATCGCATCAGTAGAGTTTTTTCCTTACATTTACTGGAGGTTTCGAATGATTGAGTATGAGAAACTCAAGCAGTTGGTCGTCGAGGCGGAGGATGATGTGAACAAGGCGATTGGCGGGAACAAGGCGGCCGGAACCCGCGTCCGCAAGAAGATGCAGGAAATCAAGTCCGCCGCCCAGGAAGTCCGTAAGAAAATCCTCGAAGGCCGCGAAGCTGAGCCTGGTATTCCCCAGTCGTAATACCGTCAATCTCGTGTTGTGTAGATATCAGAACAGAGGGCGAGGCTGCGCCGCGGCGCTCCCTTGCCCCTTGTTCTTTATTTCCTCCAGGCTGTAAATCCCATGCCCCCACAATTTCTCTTTGATCTCACCGGCATCAACCTCGACAACGTCCTCTTCGATCAGGAAGGCGTCCGCCAGGCCAATCCACAGCGCGGCGACATGGAGCAACTGAACGGGATCTGCTACGCAAACCCCGAAAAAGGCCAGATCGTTGGTTGGAAGGACGTGAAGGATGACGAATTCTGGGTTTCCGGTCACATCCCCGGCCGGCCGTTGCTGCCCGGCGTGCTGATGATCGAATACGGCGCTCAACTCGCGTCGTTCTACACCCGCACCTATGAGCAATGGAAAGGCTTCATTGGATTCGGCGGGGTCGAGGACTGCAAGTTCCGTCTCCCCATCACGCCGGGATGCCGGATGCACATGCTGGGTCTCAAGCTCTGGAGCCGCCATCGCCGAATCTGTTGCGCCGTCCAGGGCATCGTCGACGGCGCCGTGGTGTTCGAGGCGAAGATCATCGGCACGGAGTTTTAATCCGATCCGGCGGCGGCCGGTGGATTTTTGGGATCCGCCGCTCCCAACCTTCCCGCCGGAAAATCCGTACAATTCATTCGCGCAAGAACCGCGCCGTCGACTCGATTCGGTGATGGAACGCCATGTTGTTTTCCCTCCTGACCCAGATTCGCGACATTCCCTTCGCTTTCGTCGATACGGAGACGACGGGCGCCTCGGCGGCTTTCGGCGATCGCGTGATCGAGGTTGGCATCGTCCGTTACGAGGGGGGCGTCAAGGTCGCGGAATATCAGCAACTTATCGATCCGCGACGGCGGATCAGCGCGGGTGTCACCGCGCTCACCGGCATTTCCGCGGCCATGGTGGCCGGGCAACCCTCCTTCGCCGGGCAGTTTCCTGCCATGTATGAACTGCTCCGGGGCGCGGCGATCCTCGGCCATAATGTGCGGTTCGACCTGTCGTTCCTCCGAAGCGAATTTCGACGCGCCGGACACGACCTCGAGGAAATGCTGCGCGGGGTTCCCATACTCGATACGCTCCGCATCGCCCGGCGGCGATTCGGACGAGGCGGCAACGGGCTTCAGAATCTTGCGCGACGGCTTTCCCTCGACCCCCTTGTCGCCCATCGCGCCCTCGCCGACGCCGAAACCACCGCCGGCGTCTTTGAATGTCTCATGGCGCCTGCCGGCGGCTGGAATATGCGCCTCTGCGACGCCCTCCAGCAGCAAGGCGGGGCGATGAGCCTCCTACCGGCTTCCGAGCGGGAAAACCTCCTGCCCCTCCATCTCGATGAGGCTCTCGAACTCCGCGCCCCCGTGACCATGGAATACCTCGACGCCGACAATCGTCGGACGCAACGTGTCATCCAGCCGCGATATGTCCGCCGCGACAATGGCGAACTGCTCCTCATTGCCCACTGTCACCTTCGCAACCAGCCCCGCACTTTCAAGGTTGAACGCATCGTCCAGTTGACGCGAATCGAGCCGAATCCATCTCCTTCGGCCGATTTATCAACAGGAACGCGGCCATCCGGGGTATAATCGCGGCTCACCCATTCAAAGGAGCCGGACATGTCCGAAAGCGTGTACAAAATCGTCGAGCTGGTGGGCACAAGCACGGAGTCATGGGAGAAAGCGACGCAAACGGTCGTTTCCCGCGCAGCCAAAACATTGCGCGATCTCCGCGTGGCCGAGGTGTCCAACTTCGACGTAACGATCGAGGATGGCAGGATCAAGGCCTATCGCGTGAAGGTGAAACTGTCCTTCAAGTACGAAGGCCAGGACTGATCGCCTGACCGACTGACCGCCGCGCGATGGCGAGATTATCGAAGGGACTTTCTCCGGTTTTTATGATGGAGGATCGTAATGATGCGCAACTGGACACCGATTGTTTTGATCGCGGGGCTTCTCATTCCGCTGGCGGCGTGGGGCGATTCACCGAAAGATCCGATGCTGAAGATGCTCAACCCGCCATTGCCGGAAGGGGTGAGCGTCACCAAGGACGTGGTGTATCGGGTCATCGACGGTGAACAGTTGATGCTGGATGTTTATACGCCTGCCTCAGTGGGCGATGGCGTCGCGCCGGCGGTGATCTATGTGCATGGCGGGGGATGGGCGGCGGGGAGCCGTGAAGTCGCTTTTGGCGGCAGGCGCGATTGCGTTCCACTGCTGACGGCGGGCTTCATCGTGGTTTCGATCGATTACCGGCTGGCGCCCAAACACCTGTTTCCGGCGCAGATCGAAGACACTCGGGCGGCCGTCCGGTTTGTCCGGGCCAACGCCAAACAGTTTCATATCGATCCCGATCGCGTCGGCGCCATGGGCGAAAGCGCCGGTGGGCATCTGGTCGCGCTGCTGGGGCTGGCCCAACGCTCGGCCGGGTTTGATGTCGGGGAAAATCTGGATCAGTCCAGCCAGGTCAAGGCGGTGGTCGATCTGTATGCCGTGCATGATCTGGTCCGGATCACGCAGCCGCAGTTGAAGGAGATCATTCAAAAGGTCTTTCCCGACAACCTGCTCAAGGCCGGCTCTCCCGTGACGCACATCACCCCCGACGCGCCGCCGTTTCTGGTGATTCACGGCGACAAGGACTCGATCGCGCCGATCGAGCAAAGCGACCTGTTCGTGAAAGCTCTCGAGGCGGCCAACGTCCCGGTGGACTACATCCGCGTCAAAAACGCCCAGCACGGATTCTGGCAAGTCGACGCCCCGATCGACCCGCCCATGGAGCGGATCACCCAGGCGATCGTGAAGTTCTTCCAGGAAAACCTGTAGCCTGCTCCTGGGCTCCACTCCCGTCCCTGCTTCATTACCAGGCGGGATGAAATCAGGTTTTTGGTCGATGACATCCGCGCGCAGGCGCAGGCGCGGGCGTTCGGAGCATGGCGGCCTCGGGGGCGGCATATCCACGCGAGGGGGGAAATACGCTGCTTTCCTCATCAACTTCTCTCCGTGCGCGGTGTAGTACAGGGAGCGGAAGGTTCCGGATTTTTTGGGGATATTGCTGCGGTGATCCCTGTTCATACCGGGGAAGGAAAGATGAGAATACAGGATTTCAAGCGTTGGCATTGGATTGTGATCAGTCTGCTCGTGGGGGCGGCGCTGGGGTATTCACGCCTTCAGATGGATCCCGGCGAGTCGGTGACGCGCAGCCCCAGCATGGGAACGGAGCGATTCGAGCACGATGTGCGCAACCGCCCGGATTCAGGCAGGCCGTTCCTCGAGAACATCGTCATCTATCCCGTGGAGGAGATCATCCGCAACGGGAAGCCGGCCGAAAGCATCAACGTCGTCGAGTTTGATCTTGTCGTTCCCGCGGAAGACGGCACGGGCGTGGCGACGCGATACAACGTGAAATTCCCTTTCCCCTACAAGCCCGTCGGCCGGAGAGGGGCGGCGATCGAGATGGGCGAGGAATCCGGCATCGCGGATTACCTCGATCGGCTGAAGGAGAACCTCGATCACGTCACCTATCGCAATGCGTGGTGGGTGACGCCCAGGAATGTCTATGCGATGTGCATCGGCGGGAGCTTCGTCGTGATCGGACTGGTTTGGCCGACACTCATTCATCTGCTCACCGGAGCGGGGTTTAGTGGGGGGCAAAAGAGCCGGGACGAATATGATCTGGATCGATTCGGCAAGGGTGGGGAGGTCGCGGCGGCGGGCGCCGTCGGTATGAGCGAGGAAGACCAGGCCCGGCTTGCGGCGGTTGAAGCGGGTCTCGAGGCTTCATTGAAAAATTCGGATATCGCGATGACCGACCAACCCCCACCGCCCCAGGAGGCGCCGATCCGCGAGTTGAACGCCTCCGCCGTCGAGACGCTTTCGCCTCCCCCTCCGACCGAGGAGGCGGCCAAGGACTTCAAGGGTGAGTTCTATCCCGTTGCCCGCAGCAAGGGAAAAACGGATTGAAGCGAAGGCCTCGTCGATCGCATCGGCGCTGGCCTCCCGGTTGTTCATGGATGCGCGAATCGCCCGTCATTGCGGGGGTTCGATGCGGATGGTTTCATCCTTCCCGTCTCTCAGGACCACGAGCACGACGGCCTCGCGCGGACTTTCCCTGCGGAACGCTTCGTAAGCCGCCTGGAATCCGGGGAGGTCCTTCACATCTTCGCCGTTCAGGCTGAGGACGAGATCCTCCCGCTCCATCTTCGCGTTCTGCGCCGCGCCCTGCGGCTTGATGAAGCTGATGACCACGCCGCCGTGATTCGGCTCGAGCTTGCGCACATAGGTGTCGAAGAAGACGACTTCCCGCGCGGTGAAGCCGAGATCATCGGCCTGGAAGCGCTGCGCGAGGTTGGCGCGTTTGGGTTGCTCTCCGAGCGTGAGCGTCACATCCTGGAGGGCTTCGCCGGGCGCGGGAAGGATGGTGAGTGTGATTTCATCGCCGATCTTTTTTCGGATGAGATGACGTCGGAGAATGCCGGGCAGTTCTTCCGGCTCATCGCCGCGCTCGAGGGGTTGGCCGTCGAGCTTCACGATGATCTGCCCGCGCTTCAGTCCCCCCTGGTCGGCCGGCGTGCCGGGGATGATGTCGCCGATCTCAATCGCGGGTTGATTCTTCAAATTGTAAAACTCCGCAACCTCCTTGTTCAAACCGGTAAGCTGCGGCACGCCGATCCACGGCAGCTTCATCGGTTCGCCGGCGATGGGGGGATCGGTGAGGCTCAACTCGAAAAATCGCGTCGGGACAAAAAACTTCGGAGGCTGGTCGATCGCCTGCATGGCGTTGCGAGGGTTGTTGAGAAAGACGGTCTGCTCCGGCTGCTGATTCACCACGCCGATGGCCTCCCCGTCGTCGTTGAAGACCGGCGAGCCGATCGCGGCCAGCCCTCCGGCGCCGACCAGCGCCTGCGGGGTTTCACCCCGCAGATGCGCGGAGACCACCGCCTCCATCAGGTAGACACGGTATCCCGCGATTTTCGGCAGAAGCCCGATCGAATAGACCGGCTCGCCGATCCCCGGCGGCGATTCGACGAATTTCACGGGCTTCCAATCGCGTTCCCCCTGCACGCGGACCAGCGCCATGTTGGTGCGCTCGTCGCGCCCGACAAAGGTCGCGTCCAGTTCCAGCGCGTCTTCGTCCGGCAAGGGGACAATGACCTGGAAATCCTTCATCTGATCGTCCGGGATGCGCATGTCGAACACGTTCATCGCCGTCATGACCAACCCATCGTCGCTGACGACGATGCCCGCGCCGATCAGTTCCTGCCGTCCCATCTCATGTTCCCAGGTGTACTTCACCGCGACGAGGGAAGGCGCGATCTCGTCATACAGCTTCTGCTTGGCGGCGGGGGACATCTCCGCGCGCGCATCAGGCGCGAACGCGAAGGAGAAGATCAGGACGATGAGCGAAAGAACTCGACTTGTCATGGGTCTCCAGGAATTCAAGTGACAGCGGCGTTTTGCCCCTGTGAATGATGTTTGACGAACCGGTGAACGACCTCGCCCGCGCGGGACGCCCGCGCCGGGGCCATGTGTCACTTCTCCTCCGCGGGCGGATCGGGAAAGTTGTTGACCCGGAGGACGGCGCTGCGTCGGCCTCGCCCGCGCTGCACTTCCAGCAGCACGCGCTCCTCCTTTTTTTCGATGGACGCATTGTACAACATCATGAATTCGTCGAGATCGGTCACCGGTTTGAAATTGATCGATCGGATCACATCCCCGTTCGCAAGCTCCGCCTTGGCGGCGGGAAAGCCGCCGCTCATCGTGGTGACGACGACCCCGTCGGCGTCGTCAAGCTGGTTTTTGTTCGCGTATTTTCCGGTGACGTCGCGCACCGACAGCCCCCAGACCGGCACGCTCTTTTCCTCGCCGACCGCGCCCTCGAGCTTTTGCGTCTTGAGCCGCACCGTGACGTTTTCCCGGCCGCGCTTCAGTTTCAGATCGATCTCGCCGCCAATGGGCAGGTCCGCGATGCGCTTTCGCGCCGCGGCGATTTCCTCCGGAAAACGTACGTTGATCGGCTCGCCGTTCAACTCCAGCAGGATGTCCTGGGATTTCACGCCCGCCTTCGCCGCAGGCGACCCGCGATCGACGCTGTTGACGAGCACCCCCTGGTTGATGTCGATGTCATAAAACGTCTCGAGGTCCTGGAGCGGCTTGAGGTCGATTCCGATGTAGCTTCGATCGACTCGCCCCTTGCGCTGGGGCGTCGCGGTGCGGAGGATCGCCTCGACGACCTGCCGGGCGGTGTCGATCGGCACGGCGAAGTTGAGATTCTGTCCTCCGCCGCGCGTGTTGATGCCGACGACCTTGCCGGTCAGATCGAGCAGTGGCCCGCCGCTGTTGCCGGGGTTGATCGGGGTGTCCATCTGAATCCAGTTGGAGAATTCGCCCGTCTCGTATTCGTCGATCGTCATCCGCTGGGGATAGAACGTGCGCTCGTTGTTCGACACCACGCCCAGTGTCATCGTGCGCGCCAATCCGAAGGGAGTGCCCACCGCCATCACGTCCTGCCCGGGTACGAGCTGGCGGCTGGTCCCCAGCTCGGCGAACGCGAACGAGATGTTGCGGCGGTTCACCGTCTCCATGTCCATCTGCACGATGGCGAGATCCGTCCAGTGATCGTCGCCGATCAGCCTGGCGGGGACGCGCTCCTTGTTGGCGAGCGTGACGTAAATCTCCGCGGCGCGCCCGGCGACGTGATAGTTGGTGAGAATCCGCCCCTCGGCGTCGATGATTACGCCCGATCCCAGCCCGCGCTGGAGATTGCGCTTCCCATCCGAATAAATCTCCTGTGCCACGTCGAGCCGCACCACCGCCGGAAAAATCCGGTTCGTCACCTCGACGACCCGTTCCGGCGTGGCGCTGGGGAAAATCCCCGGGGTGGGATGTCGATCCCCCGCCGGCCGCGCCGTCGCGCAGCCGACCAGTGGCATCGCCATGCCAAGGGCGATGAACAGAACGGGAAACGTGGAATGTCGGAGGAATGAAAGGGAGTGAACCAAATGTGTCTCGCGGTTAAAAAGACCTTGACGGACAGGAGCCGATCCCGATGGACGGCGCTCATCCAAACCCGGAAAACCATCCTGTGCGGCATCATTCTCCACATCCATTGTGGATAAGATGCGCCGCCGCTGTCATTGTCGCAACCGGGGGTTTGAATTTCCCGGAACCACTGTTAGCATCCGCCCCCCGATTCTCGCCCAAAGTCGTTTTTGTTGGAAGGACCATTGCCATGGGTTTTGCCGCCGGCTCGATTACATTCCGTCGTTTCGTCGTTCTGGGCGAGGCGCCCCAAACGATCGACCAGAATCTGCTCGACAAGCTTTCGCAACATTCGCTCAAGCCCGGGGAGTTCGGCGTGCCCGAGGAGGAGGAGTACGGCTGGAGCGGAGGCCGGCATGTCCTGGACGGGGATTTCTCGTTTGAAAACAACGTCTATGCCGACGCCCTCCATTTCGCGTTGCGCATCGACACCAACAAGACGCCCGGCGAGCTGAAAAAAGCTTATCAGCTCATGGAGGAGGAGGCTCTGGCCGCCGGCAATCCGTCGGGTTTCATCAGCAAGCAGCAGAAAAAAGAGGCGAAGGAGAACGTTCAGCGGAAGCTGGACGATGAGGTTCGCAGCGGTCGCTTCCGCCGCAGCAAGCTGCTGCCTATCCTGTGGGATCTGCCCACGCAAACGATCCATTGCAACGCCGGCGGGAAATCGCTGGAAAAGCTGATGGAGATTTTCGAGCGCACGTTCGGTCTGGAGCTTCAGCCGCTTACGGCCGGCTCGCTGGCGCTGCGCCTGCTCGAGCCTCGCGGGCGACGACGCGATTATGAAGACCTGCGTCCGACGCGATTCGTCCCCGGCCCGGAAGGAGAGGAGCAGTATCCCGACTATCCATGGGTCGCCAAAGGCCCCGAGCCGAAGGATTTCGCGGGCAATGAATTCCTTCTGTGGCTGTGGCACGAGGCGGATCACCGCGGCGGGGCGATCCAGACCGACGCCGGCGAGGCGACGGTCTTCATCGACAAGTCCCTTGATCTGGATTGCGCCTACGGACAGACCGGCAGGGACTCGCTTCGCGGCGACGGCCCGAGCCGCATGCCCGAGGCCCGCGACGCCCTCCGCAGCGGCAAGATGCCTCGCAAAGCCGGGGTGATCCTCGAGGCTCACGGCTCGCAGTTCACCTTCACCTTCAACGGCGAAACATTTGGCCTGGGCGCGGCGAAGCTTCCCGACATCGAAGACGCCGAGACGCCGCGCGTCGTCTTCGAGGAGCGCATCGCGCTGCTGCGCGACTTGAACAAGGCGATCGATGCGATGTTCGACGCCTTTCTCAAGCTTCGTGCTTCCAGTGGTTGGGAAGGGCGGACCGGCAGCATCCGCCGCTGGATCATCGAGGGCGCCAAGCCCGTCGCCGCGGTGGCCTGACGGGCGGGTCACTTGCCGGGGATCGGCTGGTGGATGGCGCGGTGAGAACCGCGAATGCCCTTGACGATGATCGTGCCGACAAGTCCCATGACGCTGAACAGGCCGATGAGCATGGTATAGATGCTGGCGTTGAATCCACCGGGCAGGTTCCCGGCCGCCTCGGCGCCGGTTTGCGGGATCGAGTCCTTGCAGTTGGGACAGGCGAACGCGGCGGCGCTCGATGCGAGGACGATCAGCAGCGGCAGCAGGCGATGGTTCATCGCGGCATCTCCTTCTAATTCAGCCCGCGGCGACTATACCCGGAAACAGGTGATAGAGCATCCAGTAAACGGCCACCCCCGTCACCGACACATACATCCAGATGAAGAAGGTTGGCCGGGCGATCAGCCGGTGACGACGCCAGTTGCGCCGATAAGCCATCCAGAGCGTGGCGAGGACCATCGGCAGAACGATGATCGCCAGCAGCACGTGCGAGGCGAGCAGCACGAAGTAAAAGGTCCGCAGCGCTCCCGGATCAAGTCCCGAGGTGCGATCGCCGTAGAGAAAATAGCTGGTGAGATAAAATCCGAGGAAGACGGTCGAGACGAGGACGGCCGACGCCATCAGGTATCCGTGGGCGCGGATGTTGCGGCGCTTGATCATGATCCACGCGATGACCAGCAGCACGCCGCTCGTGCCGTTGAGCGTCGCGTTGATCGCGGCGAGCAGTTCCTTGCCGCTGGCGGGGTCGGTCACGGCGCGTTCCTCCGCGCCGCCTCCGCGAGGGCGGCGGCGTCCATGGCGAGTTGCCGCATCTTCTCCTCGTCGCGGGTGCTGTAATATCCGCGAATCCGCCCAAGCTCGTCGATGAGAATCAGCCGGTCGCTGTGCATGATGTCGGACTTGTCCGGCAGGGGCGTCGCCGCGAGTTTCATGGCGCCGGCCAGTTCGTACATCGTCGCCTCCTCGCCGCGAAGGAACTGCCAGCGGTTCTCGTCGGCGCCGATGCGCGCGGCGTATTCCTTCAGAACCGCCTCGGTGTCGCGATCGGGATCGAGCGTGAACGAGACGAGCTTCACCGATTCGTCGTCGATCGTCTCCTGCATCGCCGACATTCGGCCGGTCATCATCGGGCAGATGCCCGGGCAGTTGGTGAAGATGAACGCCGCCACCCAGACCCGCCCGCGCAGATCCTCGTGGGTGACCGGCTGGCCGTTCTGATTCGTCAATGCGAAGGGGGCGGCTTCAAACAGCACGGGCAGATTGACGGCCGGACCGCCGTCCTGCCGCGCCCACAGGCCCGTTCCGATCACTCCGACCATCCCCAGCACCAGTACGCCCCACAGTACGGTGGTAATGACCTTGCGGCCGGGGGGCATCCGCTCCGGATTGACCTGTTCCTGATTCGCTTCCTGAGTTTCCATGACATTCACACCAAGAGACATTCACACCAAGTTCACGATTGCGACGCTCACTACTGTAGATCTGCCGACACGCGCCCGCCGGCGATGGCGCTCGCCAGGGTGAACATCACGACGGCGAACAACACGCTCACCCCCAGCCCGATGCCCAGTCCGGGCAACGATTCGGCCAGCGGCGCCTGATCGAAATACATCGCCCGACGCAGCGATGCAAGCCCATAGGTGAGGGGATTCAGCCGCATCGCCCATTGCAGCCCCCACCACGCGCCTTCGATCGGAAACAGCGCGCCCGACAAAAACCACATCGGCATGAGAAACAGGTTCATGATCGCATGAAACCCCTGCGTCGAGCTCATTCTCCAGGCGATGCAGAATCCCAGCGCCGTCAGCGCGAAGGAGACGATGAACATCGTCAGCAGCGCCAGCGCCACCGATGCCGCCGTCAGCCGGATCCCCACCGTGGGCGCCAGCGCGAGGAAGATCGCGCCCTGCCCGAACGCCAGCGTCGTTCCACCCAGCACCTTGCCCAGCACGATCGACATCCGACCGATGGGAGCGACCAGCACACCCTGGAGAAATCCCTCATGGCGGTCCTCGATAATCGAGATCGTCGAGAAAATCGCGGTGAACAGCAGGATCATCAGGATCGTGCCGGGGAAGAAGTATTCCATGTATCCCCCCCTGGCCGCGTCGGTCGCCTGAAAGCTGCGGTTCATCCCCGCGCCGATCAGCAGCCAGAAGACCAGCGGCGTCGCCAGCGCGCCGATCACCCGATGGCGCTGGCGCAGAAACCGCACCAGCTCTCGCCGGGCGAGAGACAACGCGGGAAGCAGGGAATTGGGGTAAACCGTCATCAAGCGAGCTTCATTCGAACCAATGCCGGATCATACGCGAACAACCGTCCCGTGTCGCGTGAGGCGGTGGATTCACAAGGCGGCCTTTCGTATTCGGCATCATCGGAATCAATTGCCCACTTCCCCAGATTCGCAAGTTGGCTTATAAGTCCTCTGGGAATGTGTTTACGCTGATTTTGCGTTGGTCCCCAGAACGAGTTGTTTGGTTGAAAGGAGTCACGGGCATTGGATTTCCGGTCCACAGGCAAGTTGCGTACATTGATCGCGGATCGTTTGCACGCCGGTATGAACGCGGCGGAGATTTCCACGGATGAGCAGCCGCTGCGCGCGGAATTGTTCAGCGTGGAGCAGCTCGAGCGGCATGCCCGCGGTCTGGCGGGGTGGCACGCGCTGGTCGAGGGTCCGGGACCGGACAAGCTTCTGCCGCGGCTGCGCGAGAACGAGAGCATTCTGCTGCGCGCCTATGGATTGATCAATGAAGCAGTGCGGAAGGAGCGTCGCATCGCGCCCGCCGCGGAATGGCTGCTCGACAACTTCTACCTGATCGAAGAACAGATCCGCACGGCCAGGCGGCACTTTCCCAAGGGATACAGCCGTGAGCTGCCGCGTCTTTCCAACGGCGCGCGGGCCGGTTATCCGCGCGTGTACGATCTCGCGTATGAGTTGATCTCACACGTGGACGGGCGAATCGACGCGGTCAGTCTGAGTGGGTTCATCTCGTCCTACCAGGCGGTGGAGACGCTCAAACTCGGCGAACTGTGGGCGGTTCCGATCATGCTGCGCCTGGCGCTGATCGAAAATCTGCGCCGCGTGGCGGCCCGCGTGACGGTGGGGCGGATCGAGCGGAATCTCGCGACGGAGTGGGCGGAGAAGATGCTCGAGACCGTCGAGAAACGCCCCGGAGACGTGGTGTTGGTTCTCGCGGACATGGCCCGCGCCAAGCCGCCCACGAACAGCGCGTTCGTCGCCGAACTGGTGCGCCGGATCCAGGGCCGCAATCCCGCGCTGTCGCTGGTGATGAACTGGCTCGAGCATCAACTCGCCGACGCCGGGCAGCACATCGAAGGGGTGGTGCTGGCCGAAAGCCAGGCGCAGGCCGCCGACCAGGTGTCGATCGGGAACAGCATCGGCAGCCTGCGTTTTCTCGCCTCGATGGATTGGCGGGAATTCGTCGAATCCATGAGCGCGGTGGAGCGCGTGCTGCGGTCCGATCCGGCCGGGGTCTATCTCTCGATGGATTTCGCCACCCGCGATACATATCGGCACGTCGTCGAGCGGATCGCGCGCGGCAGTCATCTGACCGAGGAGGAGGTGGCGCGCAAGGCGATCGACCGCGCCCGCGCCGCCGTCGATGCGTCAGGAACGGGGGACCGAACCGCTCATGTCGGCTATTTTCTGGTGGACAAGGGGCTGCCGCGGCTCGAGCGCGCGGTTCAGATGCGCCGCTCGCCGAAGCTGATCCTTCAGCGCCTTGGCCGACGATATCCGCTGATCGGTTATGCCGGCGCAGTGGCGATCCTGACGGGGGGAATCTCCGCGTGCATCCTGTGGTGGGCGGCGCGGCAGGGCGTGCCCGGCTGGGCGCTCGCGGCGGCGGGGATTCTCCCCGTCCTGGGCGCGGCCCACTCCTCGATCGCCCTGGTCAACTGGTTCGTCTCGGTCTTCGCCGGCCCGCGAACGTTGCCCCGGATGGATTACTCCAACGGCATCGATCCGCAGTTCCCAACCATGGTTGTCGTTCCCACCATGCTGACCGGCAAGGAGGCGATCGACGAACTGATCGAGGGGCTGGAGGTGCGATACCTCGCCAATCGCGATCCCCGGCTTTATTTCGCGCTGTTGACGGATTTCCGGGACGCCCCCGAGGAGCATCTTCCCGGCGACGAGGCGCTGGTCGAATATGCCGTGCAGGGCATCACCGCGCTGAATGAGAAGTATGCTCACGACCGCAAGGGGATTTTCCTGCTGTTCCATCGCCCGCGCCGGTGGAACGAACGCGAAGGCGTCTGGATGGGATATGAGCGGAAGCGCGGAAAACTGACCGAGTTCAATTCACTGCTCCGCGGGGGCGGCCGCGATCGATTCTCGACGATTGTCGGATCGATGCAGCTTCTGCCGAGCATCGAGTTCGTCATCACGCTGGACACCGACACGCAGCTTCCGCGCGATGCGGCGAGGCAGCTTGTGGGGACGCTGGCGCATCCGCTCAACCGCGCCCGGTTCGATGCCGGTCGGGGGCGCGTCATCGAGGGATACACCATTCTTCAGCCGCGCGTGGGAGTGAGCCTGCCCAGCGCCGGACGAAGCCATTTCGTGCGGTTGTTCGCGGGCGATCCGGGCATCGATCCATATACTCGGACCGTCTCCGACCTGTATCAGGATTTGTTCGGCGAAGGCTCGTTCATCGGCAAGGGGATTTACGATGTGGACGCCTTCGAGAAGTGCTGCGCGAATTTCCGCGAGAACACGATCCTGAGCCACGACCTGCTGGAAGGCGCCTATGCGCGGGCGGGGCTGGTGTCGGACGTGCAGCTTTTCGAGGAGTATCCGTCGCGATTCACCGCCGACATGGCGCGGCGGCATCGATGGATTCGCGGGGACTGGCAGATCGCCTGGTGGCTTCTGCCGCGCGTGCCCGGTCCGGATGGGAGGCCGGCGCGCAATCCGATCTCCAGTCTTTCGCGCTGGAAGATCCTCGACAACCTCCGTCGCAGCCTGGTTTCACCGGTGCTGGTGGCGCTGCTGGTTTTGTCGTGGTTCGTCCTGCCCCAATCGGCCAGCGCGGTGGCGACGTTGTTCGTGGCGCTGATTCTCGCGCTGCCGATGCTGATGAGCGTCCTGGTGGACCTTCTTCGCAAGGCGCCGGAACTGCCGATTCTCCTGCACCTGGCGATGGTGGGGAAAAACGCCGCCCGGCAGCTTGGGCAGTTCATTTGCAGCGTGGTTTTCCTGCCATATGACGCTTTTGTCAGCCTGGACGCGATCGGCCGGACCTTGTGGCGAATTCTGGTGTCCCACCGGCGATTGTTGGAGTGGCAGACCGCCAATGATGCGGAGCGTCAGGCCCGCACGGACCTGGCCGGTTTCTGGATGTCGATGTGGACCGCCCCCGTCGCCGCCGGGATGACGGGGCTGGCGCTGCTGCTCGCCAATCCATCGTCGATTCCAGCTGCGGGGATCTTTCTGTTTCTGTGGCTCGTTTCCCCGCCGGCGGCATGGTGGCTCAGCCGGCCGATCCGACCCGCCGGGTCGGAACTGGACACGGAAGATGTCGTCTTCCTGGAGAAGCTCAGCCGCACGACGTGGCGATATTTTCAGGTCTTCATCGGCCCGGAACACAACTGGCTGCCACCGGACAATTTCCAGGAGCATCCGGTGGCGATCGTGGCGCCGCGCACCTCGCCGACGAACATCGGGATGGCGCTGCTGGCGAATTTGTCGGCCTACGACTTCGGCTTCAGCCCGGCCGGGCCGTGCATCGATCGCACCGCCAAAACGCTTGCGACGATGGAGCGGCTGGAACGCTACCGGGGACATTTCTTCAACTGGTATGACACGCGCACGCTCCAGCCGCTGCTGCCGCTTTATGTGTCGACGGTGGACAGCGGCAACCTCATGGGGCATCTGCTGGTGCTGCGCGCCGGACTGATCGAGCTGATCGATCTTCCGATCCTCCAGCCCCGCGCGCTTCGCGGGGTGCGCGACACGGCGCGCGTGCTGCTCGATGTCGTCGGATTATCGAAGAAAGGCGCCGCGTCCGTTCACCCGCCCGTGCATGGCGACATCATCCGCCGGATCGAACGGCTCGAGATGGAACTGGACCAGGCGCCGCGGACACTCACGGCGGCGGTGAGCTTTCTTCAGCGCGCCGTCAGCAGTGCGACGGAGATT
>CAYUNS010000025.1:31050-31701 GCA_964446155.1 uncultured Tepidisphaeraceae bacterium
CAAGCCATGAGATCGAGGAAGTCCGCTGGTGGGGCGCCGCGCTGGAACGTGAATGCCGCGACTATCTTCATGCACGGACGTTCATCGCTCCCTGGACCACGATGCGCATACCTTCGGAGCAGCTCTGGCGTCGGGGTTCGGCCGAGCAGGTCCAGCGACTCGACGAGTTGCGCGGCATCCTCCGCCGGCTGGACACGGTCCCCACCCTGCGCGAGGTGTCCGATCTCCAACGCGAAATGCTTTCGAGCATTCAGCGGATTCTCACGGACCTGAAGGGACAGTCCGAGGACACCGCCGACGATGACGCATGGTTCGCCGAACTGGGCGGATACATCACCCACGCCAGCGAACGCGCCAACCAGCGGATCGCCAGGATCGGCGAACTCGCCCGACGCACCGAGGAATTCGCCGAGCAGGACTTCCTGTTCCTCTACGATCCGTCGCGGGAACTGCTTTCGATCGGGTTCAATGTCTCCGATCACCGCATGGACAACGGGTTCTACGACCTGCTCGCCTCCGAGGCTCGCCTCACCAGCTATGTCTGCATCGCGCAGGGGCAGTTGCCGCAGGAACACTGGTTCGCGCAGGGGCGGATGCTCACGCGCTCGCACGGAGCGTCGGCGCTACTGTCGTGGAGCGGCTCGATGTTCG
>CAYUNS010000026.1:0-6810 GCA_964446155.1 uncultured Tepidisphaeraceae bacterium
TTATCCGGGATGGCAAACGCGGGAATCACCCGTGAAACACGGGTGATTTCTCATTGCGGGTCGATCAAGCCCCCACTTTGGACGGCGCGCAAAACTCGCGCCGTGTTTTATCGAAAAAACGTGAGGCAGCGGGGTAATGGTTCATCACAGGTGCTTGAGGACCATCACGAGAAACGGGCCGCGACCAGGCTCGGCGCCGGTGGCGGTTCAATCCTCGCCGCCCGCGTCATCATCGGATCGGACATCCCTGTCCTCCAGTGGGTGGTGATCGCCCTCCTGCGCCTCGAAGCGGATGCCGTGGTACGGCCGGCGGTGATCAAATACGCCATTAATGATGGGGACAGGAATCCTCTCAGGGAATGCGGCGCACGACCCAACAAACCGTTCGCCCTCGCGGCGTGCATGCCGGCAATGTAGACATTGCGAATCAAGCAATTGGTACAGGATCATTTTAGGGTCCTCCGAGCATCTTGTAGAAATCTCGCACATCTTTGGGCACTGAACCGCCCGCAGTCAAGAATGCGCGGATACACGCGGCGCGAGCGGGATCGACTTGCGACCAGCAACCGTTCGAGGATGCGAAGTGGACAGAGAATGCACGGTGCGATGCCTGGGCCTGGCGCATACAATGCGCCCGAAGGGCAGGCCGAAAGGAAGTACGAACGAGGCAAACCAGCTCCGACCCCCGTTTCATGCCTGCCGAGATGTGTGACTGATTGAGGACGACTATGGAGGATTCAACACGAGCGCCGCTCGCTGTTCATCGCTCTGGACGATGTTTCACGGGGCGAATAAGACGAAGGAGCGACCATGACACCGACCCTGCCGGGCATTCATCACGTCACGGCCATTACCGCCGATGCCCAGAAGAACGTGGATTTCTACTGCGGCGTGCTGGGGTTGCGACTGGTGAAAGTGACGGTCAACTTCGACGATCCGGGCAGCTATCATCTGTACTACGGCGACGAGCTGGGGCGGCCGGGCACGATCCTGACGTTCTTCGCCTGGCCGGGCGGACACCGGGGGCGCATCGGACCACCACAGGTGACATCGACGGCGTTTGCCGTCCCCATCGACGCAATCGAGTTCTGGCGCGAACGCCTGCGGCTCAATGGCGTGAAAGCCGACCAGCCGATTGAGCGGCTGGGCGAGCGGGTGATCCATTTCACCGACCCCGACGGCATGGGTCTCGACCTGATCGCCACCGATCACCCCGGCGGGCAGGTGTGGTCGGCCGGGCCGGTCGCGGTCGAGTACGCGATTCGCGGATTCCACAGCGTGACGATCTCCGAGGAAGGCTACGAAAGCACCGCGAGGACGCTCACCGAATTGATGGGTTTCAAACCTGGCGACAGCCAGGGCAACCGTTTTCGTTACCGCGCGGGCGCGGGCGACGGCTTCGCCGCCACGGTGGATTTGCTCTGCACCCCCGACGCCCGGCGCGGCGGCATGGGAGCGGGCATCGTCCATCATGTGGCTTTCCGCACTCCCGATGATCCGCAGGAACAAGCCTGGCGCAAGGCCATCGCCGGCGCGGGGCTGAATGTCTCGCCGGTGATGGATCGCAAGTATTTCCGCTCGATCTACTACCGCGAGCCTGGCGGCGTGCTGTTCGAGATCGCGACCGACGTGCCGGGCTTTGCCGTCGATGAACCGGCCGATCGGCTCGGGTCGTCCCTGATGCTGCCGGTGGAATTGGAGCCTCACCGCGGCCGCATCGAGCGGGCGATCACACCCTTGCACCTCCCCGACGGCGGAAAGATCGTGCCGACCGGATCACATTGATCCCAGCGCGGGAAAACGGAAGGGGACATCACCAATCCATCCCGTGTGACAGCGATTGTAAACTTCAGCGGCTCAAAGAGAAAACCTTCCGATTCTCGGCGGAAGGCTTTCCGTTCAACGAAAATCGGGGCGACAGGCGTTGCCAGTGAACCACAACCCGCCGACCGGCTGGCGCTGGGCTTCACCTGGGGATCGGGTGGCGTCCAGGACAAGGGGTAGCGGGGGCCCGGTTCGGCATCTGCACGCGACCGGGCGGAACGCCCTTCTGGCCATTCGTGTGGGGGCCACGCGGGGTCGGGAATGGCCCCGCACCAAATGCGACACCATGTCTTGACGTTTTCGACGCATCGTCGCATAATGCGAAATCGTCGCCACTAAGCGACGACACTGCGTCGAAAGGAGTCGTGATGCCTCAGATACGCGAATTCTACCCTGCCGTGATTCGCCCTCCGACCTCAGAGCACGAGGCAGGTGCCCATCCGGAGGCGGAAGCAACACTGCGTTGGATACTTTCTGAGTTGGTGCAGTCATATGGGTATCCGGAAACCTTGCTGCTCGATCGGTGCGTGCGTTATCGGATCGAAGGCGAAGATGCAGACGATGGTTGTATCGCGATCAAGGTCCAGAGCCCAGCCGGGCACGACGCCCTTGTCGTCGTTGCGGCACCGGCTGGCCTGCGCCAAGACGCTGAAGATCATCTTCGGTCAATTCTCTTGGGCAGCCCTACAGCAGGCCAAGGAGTAGCGAGCGACGGCTCCACTGAAGGCACGATCTTTCTGCGCCGTCGGTTCGATACACAGCGGTGCGAATACATCAGTGATCTTGAGCCGTACAGCAGGAAATCTGCACCGTCTAGCTTGTTCGCCACTGATCACAAGGGGGCCGGGCCGGAGGCGCTCGACCGGCTCACGCCGTTGAGTGAACGAATCGAAAACCTCTTCTTCGAGCTACACAGCCACATCCGAGACATCGATGGAATGCACGCCGACGAAGCACTCGACGAGCTCTGCAAGCTTCTATATGTGAAGTTGTATGACGAAGAACGGGCTGAGGCTGGGGGCAAACTAACCTTTGTGCGACAGCGCTACGGCACATCCGAGGAACTAGCCGCCGACACGCGGGCACTCTACGGACAGGCTAACGAATACGACCTCCGGGTGTTCCGCTTGAAGATTCCACAGTATGACCGATCACGAGGCGTGTTCAATCAACCACTGCGGCTTTCGAGTCCGGCCATAACGGCTGTCATGGGAGGGCTTGAAAAATACTCTCTCCTGCGTTCACGTGCCGACGTCAAAGGCCGCGCTTTTCAAAGGGTTCTCGGGCCGGCTGTCCGATCGGGTATGGGGCAATATTTCACCCCAGAGCCCGTCATCAAGTTGATTGTGGAAACCGCCCAGCCTCAAATAACCGATCTGATTCTTGATCCCTTCTGCGGGTCCGCCCATTTTCTCTCTAGATCACTTGAATATGTCCGCCACAAGCAAGCGTCCGCTGACACGAAGGCCTTCCATGAATTTGCATTTGGCAAGCTGCACGGGATCGAGAAGAGCGACAGAATGGTTCGCGTGGCGATGACCGACATGCGACTTCATGGCGACGGGCACAGCAACATTCGAAATACCGATTCGCTCCTGGACTTCACAAACTATCCTGATCTCGAACCGAATTCGTTCGATCTAGTGCTGACCAATCCACCGTTTGGATCATTACTGGGCTCTGAAAGCCTGTCCCAACTAGGCCAATTTGAACTGGCCACCGGGCGGAAACGTGTGCCACTGGAGATTCTTGGTCTGGAACGATGCCTGCAATTTCTACGGCCTGGCGGGAGGATGGTCATCGTGCTGCCGGATAGCGTGCTCTGCAATCGCGGGTCACAGTACGTCCGTAACTGGCTTCAAAACATTGCAAAAGCTCGTGCGATTGTCAGTCTGCCTATAGAGACGTTCGCACCGTTTGGTGCGAATATTAAAACAAGCCTTCTTTATCTTCGGAAGTGGGAGGCTGGCGAACTAAGGACAAACTCTTATCCGGTATGCTTGGTGCGGTTGGACAGCGTTGGCTATGACGCGAGCGGGCGACCCATCGAATCCAATGACCTAGACGATGCCCGCAGCATGCTGACGACCTTCTTTGAGAAGGAAGGGTGGTAAACCATGTGGACATCAGTCTATGACTTCGCCGACCTATGTCGGGACGGCAGATGGAAGGTCGAGTTCTTTTCGGGTGAGCTGGATGTGACGACGGATTCTAAGTATCCCGTCGAGGAAATCGGCAAGCTGGTGCGTGAAAGTCGAGAGGCTATCGATCCCCAAGAACACTCAAACACGGAGTTCAATTACTTAGGCCTTGAAAACGTGGAGTCGTTAACTGGCGACCTCGTCTCTTTTGAACCACGACTTGGCGCAACCATCAAGTCGCGGTCGAAACGATTCAAGCCCGGATATGTTCTTTACGGAAGATTGCGTCCATATCTGAACAAGGTGTATCTTGCCCGTGGCGAAGTTGATGAAGGTATCTGCTCCGGCGAATTCTTTGTACTAGTTCCAGATGAAGAAAAGATTCGACCGATAGTGCTTCGCTACCTGCTTGCATCAGCGTTCGTTGTCGATCACCTTGCACGATTTCAAAGTGGGGCTGCATTGCCCAGAGTGTCTTTGCGTGACCTGTTACAGGTGCAGGTTCCGGTTCCGCCTATGAAAGACCAGATCCGTCTCGAATCTGCCTTAGAAGAGTTTGAAGATCACCGGCGTGCTCTGCGTCAGAGAGTTCAGCAGATGCCTGGTCGCTGTATGGAGATTCTAACGGAGTGCCTGCGTGAGGGATGCCCCCCTCAGATACATCTTCCGGCGTAGTTTGAGGGGCCGCGATTTTCCGGGACAGATCGCGCAACTGCTCACGGTAATGAGGATAGTGTCGGCGGATTGCTTCAACCAGTTCGTCTTTCTTCAACCCCGCAGAATCTGTGAGTTCAAGTAACGCGGCCAACTGTCGCCATTCGGCGACGGTGTACTGATTCAGTTCTTCCTTCGGAAAACACCGGTGGATAAAACTGATATATGCATGAGCCACCTCATCTTCTTTACGAACATCACGAAGTATTGCCCTGGCATCTTGCGAGTCTGTCTTGAGCATTCGTACCATGCCACCAAAGTTTGCGGCATACGATACCTTTTGAGACACGCGGCACGCCTCAGGACCAGACAGCCGTTCTCGCTTGCCTTGTTCGTTCAAAGGTTCGCCGGCGTGTTTGCACTTCGTGGGGTGGCACTTATCGGGGCAACGGGTGGAATCCACAAACACTCCGCCTCGAGCCAAATGCAATTTGTCCCGTAGTTGGGCAATTGGCAACGCTGGAGCAACGAAGTGATCAAGAACCTGAGGGCATACTCGCACATTATCAAGGCTTACCCAATCCCAAACCAAAATTGCGAGCAGATCGAACTGGGTTAGCTCATTCTGTATCTGATCGAAATGTGCTTTCGATTCATCTGCCGAGGCTACCATTGATTTCGTCTCGACACGCAGCAATTCACCTTGCCGAAGTTCGGGCTTCCATTCCTGGCAGGACAAGACCAAAGCGAAGTCGTTGTACTCGTGCCCGTACATCCAAGCCAGTTCACACTGGTCCTCACCCTGAAATCGGTAGCCGATGCCGTGGTTGGTGAAGTAACCCCAGAGGGCTTCCAAGAGCGTTCCCATACCGCTGCCAATGCGGCCGCCGCGCGTATGTAGAACCTCCTTGGCGAAAACGTTGATCTTCTTGCAGGCATCAACGGATGCGTCAACTACCGCTGCCTGCGCGTCGTCTGCTGAGATCATCTGCATCCTCGATTCGGCGGTGCTACAGCTGGCGTCGGCTCCAACTGACGATCCCGGCAAAATAGCAGGCCTCGCAACATGTCACAAGAACGGTCCGATCCAGAAATCGTCCAATCAACGCAGCCCCAGGCAAAAGACCGGCCGCACCTGCAAAAGGACAATGGTGGAGGAGTGGCGGGCAACGCGACGCCGCCAACGCGCGGATCGTCCACGGATTTTCCGTGGAAAGGTGGGACACTTGGCTGCGGACGGCATAGGTAACTAAGGGAGGGGCGATGCGATTCGCTCGATCCGCCCGCGTTCCAGTACTGGAACAATCCTGCGGGATGGTGTCCGAAAAACCGCCCTCTGCGGCAAATAACCCTGTAGCGGCCCGCTCGTTCGCCGCTGCGCCGGGTAATTGCCTGATGGCCGGCCAGCGCGCAACAGATCGGCCGCTGGTGCAGATGTAGAGGATGCCCTCCCAGTTTCCGCCGAATTTACGCGGACAGACGGCCGGCGCTGCCGGTAGGTAGTGAAGGAGAGGGCCGCGCACGGGCCGGCGCTGATCACACCACGAATCCAGGTCGCGGCACGGTGGCCGCGACGTTCACCCTGTTCCTGAAAGGGACTTCGATGAGGCATGTGTTGAATCGCAATGACTATGAGGACCTGTACGGGCCGCAGGCGTATCCCAAGGGCACCAGTGCGGCGGCCAGCGAGCTGGTCACGCGCGGGCTGAAGGCCAACGCATCGACGTTGGACTACCTGGCCAGCAAGGGCGTGGTGGCGGTGCCGCAGACCGACGGCGGGCGTCGGCTATGGGAGCGCCGGCACATCGACCAGGAACTCTTCGCCAAGAAGCACACGGAGCTACGCGACCGGCTGGCCTCGATCAAGCTGCAACTCGACGTGCTGGACCGCTCCCACGACGAAACCGCCGAGTTGGCGGCCAAAGTGTCTGAACTCTCTCAAACCCTGAAAGAACAATGGTTTATCGCTGATTACGCCACCAAGCGACGATTGCTCGAAATCGTCTGTTTGAATTCTGTCCTCGACGGCGCAACTCTTTGCCCCGAAATGAGAAAGCCCTTCGACGTTCTCGCCGAAGGGCTTCTTTTGAAAAATAGTCGGGGCGACAGGATTTGAACCTGCGGCCTCCTGGTCCCAAACCAGGCGCTCTAGCCAAGCTGAGCTACGCCCCGGGGCGCGTTCGTGTGTGAG
>CAYUNS010000026.1:6820-9516 GCA_964446155.1 uncultured Tepidisphaeraceae bacterium
GAGGTTGTGCGGTTTAACGGAGGGAAAGTCAAGTTGAAATCGCCGCATCGTCGCCGGAGAATCAGGGATTCGATTTGACTGTCGCGCGGGGTGTGGTAGATATACTGGACTTATGGCCGGTCGGTTCACGACGTTTGGATTCTGGTTCGGGTATTTTTATCCGCCTGGAGATTCCGCGTCCTGATGCTGGCCTCGATCGTATGCAATGCAAGCCTCAGGATGTGGATCCTGGGGCTTTTTTGTTGGACCGGTCCGGGTTCGATGGAACGCGGGCCACATCGGAGGCATGTGATGATCGTGGTGATGAAGCCCGGCTCGACGCAAGCACAGGTCGAGCATGTCGTCAAGCTGGTGCGGGACATGGGACTCAAGGACAACGTGATTGTGGGCACGGAACGCACAGTGGTCGCGGTGGTGGGGGATGATCGGTTCAAGGATCGTCCCGCGCTGGAGATGGCCGAGGGCGTGGACCGCGTGGTGCCGATCCTCGCGCCCTATAAGATGGCGTCGCTGGAGATGAAAAAAGAACGGTCGATCATTCCGCTTCGCGATGAAGCGGGAGAACGCATCGGCGGGACGAAGGTGGGGGTGATCGCCGGCCCGTGCAGCGTCGAGAGCAGGACGCAATTGCTGGAGATCGCGCACGCGGTCAAGGAGGCCGGCGCGGTTGGATTGCGCGGCGGGGCGTTCAAGCCCCGGACGAATCCGTATTCCTTCCAGGGGCTTGCGGAAAAGGGACTCGAGCTGCTGGCCGAGGCGCGCGAGCAAACCGGGCTGGCGGTGGTGACGGAGGTGATGGCGATCGACCAGGTGAAGCTGGTCTGCGATTACGCGGACGTGTTGCAGGTGGGGGCGCGCAACATGCAGAACTTCAATCTTCTCAACGCCGTGGGGGAAGCGCGCAAGCCGGTGCTGTTGAAGCGCGGGATGAGCGCGACGCTCGAGGAGTTTCTGCTGGCGGCGGAATACATCATGTCGCGCGGGAACCAGCAGGTGATGCTCTGCGAGCGCGGCATCCGAACCTACGAGGACTATGTTCGCAACACGCTGGCGCTGGCGGCGGTGCCGGCGCTGCACCAGGTGAGCCATCTGCCGGTGATCGTCGATCCCAGCCAGGGAACGGGCAAGAGCAATTTCGTGGACAGCATGTGCCGCGCCGCCGTCGCCGCGGGAGCGGATGGATTGATCATCGAGGTGCATCATGATCCCGAGCACGCAATGACCGACGGCGCGCAATCGATCACGCCGGCGATGTTCAGGGAGATGATGGCGTCGATCAGGCGGATCGCCGCCGCGGTGGATCGGGAGGTGTGACGAGACGGCCTGCGGGAGGTGTTCGCATCGGCGCCGCCGTGTCGCGACCTGCGTCGGCGCCGCTGCGAAGCCGGAGGTCTTCCCGTATACTGTTTCGCCGCCCTGGAAGTGAAAATCATGCGGATCGACTCATCGTTTCTTCAACCCAAGCGGGTTCTTTCGGAATTGAAGGCGCTGCGCGCGCTGACCGGCGATGCGGAAGGGGCGCATCGAGTGGCGTTCACCGACACCTGGGCGCTGGCGCGGCGGTGGCTGCGCGGGAAGATGAGCGAACTGCCGGTCGAGGTGCATCAGGACGCGGCCGGCAATCTGTGGGCGACGCTCGCGGGGCGATCCCGAAAATCACTGCTGATCGGGGGGCACATCGATTCGGTTCCGAACGGCGGATGGCTGGATGGTTGCCTCAACACGCTGGCGGGGCTGGAGGTGCTGCGGCGGATTCACGCCCAGGGCGTTCCCGAGGTGACGGTGCGGCTGGTCGATTGGGCGGATGAGGAGGGATCGCGCTTCGGGCGCAGCCTGTTCGGATCCAGCGCCGCATCGGGGGCGCTGGTCGCCGATGAGGTGCGGCATCTTATCGATCGCGACGGGATCGCCTTGCCCGACGCGCTGCGGGCGCAGGGCATCGATCTGGATCGCGCCCTCGAGGCGCGCGCGGAGCTGCGCGACGCGGCGGCGTATCTCGAGCTGCACGTCGAGCAAGGCCCGGTCCTCGAATCCATGCGGCTTCCGATGGGGGTGGTGCTGGGAACGTCGGGCGTCGAGCGGCACGCCATCCGGTTCACCGGAGAAGCGGCGCATTCCGGATCGACACCAATGGCGTATCGCAGGGACGCGCTCGCGGGGGTCTCGCGACTTCACCTGGCGATTCGTGAGATCGCGGTGAGGCACGACGGGGTCTGCACCGTCGGGAGCGTCACGACCCGGCCGGGGATCGTCACCGCCATCGCCGGCGAAGCGGAGATGACGCTCGATCAGCGGCATCTGCAAGCGGACTCGCTGCGCCGCATGTACGAGGAGGCCGTCGAAGCCACCCACCGCATCGCGGCTGAAGAGCGGATCGGCGTCGAGTGGAAAAAACTGATGCGGATTCAGCCGTTTCCGTTTCATCCGGAATTGATCGAACTGGCGGATCAATCCATCGTCGAAATCTGTGGCCGATCCCATCGCCTGCCGAGCGGCCCGCTGCATGACGCCACGGAAGTCTGCCGCGCGGGCGTGCCGACGGTGATGCTCTTCGTGCAAAGCCTTCGCGGTATCTCGCACAACAAGATCGAAAATACGAAGGAAGAACACATCGAACTGTCGGTGCGGGCGCTCGACCGGCTGGCGACCAGGGCGATCGAGTGGATCGGAAGATAACGAAAGCCGCCCTGCGCCGA
>CAYUNS010000026.1:9526-29677 GCA_964446155.1 uncultured Tepidisphaeraceae bacterium
CCTTTATGCGGGAAGCGGGGCTTTCCAGGGGTGGGCGGGGGTGATGGGATGAGGAACGGGGATCAGTGCGCCTTGGCCGGGGCCGACGAGGACACGATCAAGCGTCAGAGAGCCTTCGATCAGGGTGATGGCGATGGCGTCGTCAGTCAGTTCCAGCGTGCCGAAACCGCTTGCGGTGCAGAAGAAGCAGCGGAAGGGGCGCTGTGCGATTCGGGGATCGACCCGCAGGGTGCGATCGACCGCGCGGTGGCGAATGCCGCCGAGGGCGGTCAGGACGGCGTAGCTGGCCATGGCGCGGGCATAGTAGCTGCCGCATTCGTATTCATTGAAGGGATTGCGCACGTGCCCTTCATAGCGCGAGCGGACGGCGCGGACGATGGTGAGGCCTTGCTCGACCATGCCTTCACGGATGAGGTGCGATGCAACCTGGTATTCGATGCCCGTCCACACTTCGTCGCTGTAGACGAAGGGGAGGGTGGGCTTGTCGTTGTTTGGCCAGGTACACAACAGCAGGCCAGGCTCGTGGCCGAGGGCATAGCCTGGACGTTGCAGGCAGGCGTGGTCGAACAGGTCAGGTTTGAAGTTGTGCCTGAAGATCGCGCGCAGCGTGGATCGCACATGGTTGGCGTCGAGGGGGATGTCAATGCCATACTCGGCCGCGAACCATCCGCCGATGATTCCATCGGAGAGGCAACCGTTGCCATACTGGTATCGCGGCCCCTCCGCTTTCAGCAGTGCCACCAGGTCTGCGGGCGTTGCCGGATCGGCAAGGGACCTGACGAAGCTCTGATCATGGGCATTTTCCCAGGTCACCTTCTGATGGTAGTACTCACCATTGAACAGTTCCTCGTCCATGAAGCGTCCTGCGCGCTTCGAGAGGGTGTCATAGCGTTCGGCGTCGGCACTGTCGCCAACCGCGCGAGCCATCGCGGCCATCGCCGCGAGAGCGGCGACATAGATGCTTCCGCACATGCCGTCCGGTCCCCAGAACTCGATGTCGTAGGTGTTGTGATGCGGCTCGAACAGCCCGCCTTTTTCGTCGGGATCCCATGTGTGGATGCAGTAATCGAGGCTTCGACGCGCCTGCGGATAAAGGGCGGTCATCCATTCGGTGTCGCCGCTGATCTGCCAGTCACGATAAAGCTTGCAGATGCCTCCAAGCTGGCCGTCGGCGGCCGCGTGCCAGCCATGCCCGGTCGGGCCATCGGGCAGGGCGCTGCGAAAATTGACATGCCCCCGCTCGTCGATCGACCGAATCAATTCCTGCTCGCGCAAGGTGCGCTCCAGCGCCGGAAACAAGTGGGGCATCGCCTGTGCGTAGTTCCACACGTGCGTGCATGATCCCGGGCAGCATCCCGCCGTGGTGAAACATCCTTCCCAGGCCCAGATGTTGCCATTGGACTGACGAAGCACGGTGGGAGATTTAAGGATCGCCAGATTGGCCGAGACCGCGTCCAGCGCCTCGGCGGGCAGTGTGGAACCCGCCAGCGCTTCGGCAAAGGCGAGGGTGCGTCCGCGGAGTGATTCGTAGTTGCGCATCACATGCGATGCGACCGCGCCCGCGTCGGGGAAGTGTGCCGCGTAATACGGTTTCCATAACGGGTCGGGCGTGGGACATCCCGTGGCGGGGTCGCAGCACCCTGCAACGGGGAGCGCGGCGCCCGCCGGCGCTGCCGGGGCGCCCGCCCCGTGCGATTCATTGCAGTTGGGGAAATGCCAGCAGATGAGGATGGGGACGACAACGCCTGCCTTCGGCGCCAGCGTCACATCCACCAGCACCGATCCGCCGGCGGGTTCGCGTTTGCTGACGATTTCCGGCCCATCGTTTTCGACGAAGTTGCCGGTTTCCAGTTCACGCCACAGGGAACTGATCGCATCGAACCATCCGCCGCGCAGCCAGGTGGATTTCACCCGGGCGCGCTGTCCCACCACCGCCAGGGCAATCGATCCGGACTTTTCATCCCCGTGGTCGGCCGAGTTGGTGTAGAGCAGCCCGCTCTCACCGAATTTCCGCGCCATGGCATCCGGAATCCGCGTACTTCCCCTGGGCGCTCGCAGGGTCGCAAGGTGTGAGAGATGATACCCGAACTGCGCTTCCACGGTTTCGTTCGAGGTGTTCTCCAGCACATACTCGAGTATCGCGCAGGGAAGTGACGAGTTGTGATCGTCCAGCGGAATGAACGGATTCCATCCGATGACATTGATCTTCACGGGGATGTTCGGGTCGGAGATTTCAACACGACCAAATGGATATCCTGCATGAAACGCCGACATTTGGAATCGGGGCATTCCTTCGAATCCGCCGTGTCGATACCCCTGCGCCTGCAATCCCTGGTCGTATATTTTTTCAACCGGGAAGGGGCCTTCGACGAGGCGTGTCATTGCGGGTTGGTTCGCACGTTTCACCCGCAGCGTCGCGAACGCGGACTCACTGTTTCCGTGCCCGTCGGGCAGCGCCGTGAAGGCCGGGCGATGACGAAGCGAGAAATCCTGTAGTCCGCCGTGTCCGTTCAGGCAGACGCACCCCGCGCCGATGCCGCCCATGGGCATGGCGATCTGAAGAAGCTGCGGGCCGGTGAAGGAACGGATGACGGGGGGAAAGGAGGGCGATCGCATGACAAACCTCGGATTTTATGCCGCACGGAGAAGAATTCTCCATCCGGGAGTTGAAGGCGGATCGTATCGTCGCTCGCGGGGGATGCAAGTGGAGCAAACGATTGTTTACGGCGATATCGAGGAAGGCGTGGCGGACAAACGAAACGGCGCGAGGCGCACAAAAAGGGGCGCGGGAGAAGGATTCTCCCGCGCCCCGTTGGGATCGGAATGGGATCGGCTTTACCGAAGCTGCTGCCAGTATTCGGCGGGCATGTCCAGCGCGAGCTGGAGGGCGCCGTTGGCGCCGGCGTAGAGGGGTTCCTCGACGATGGTCACCTTGCCGCCGCCGACGGTGTCCAGGCCGTCCTCGATGCGCTTGTTCAGCCCGCGCATCAACCCGCCGCCGCCGGAGAGAAGGATGTTGTTGCGGACACGATCCTGGAATTCCGGGTTGAACGTCGAGACGAGCTTGTGGATCGCCTTGAGGATCGGATCGACCAGGATCTCGCAGGCCTGCTTCATGATGTCGGTGATGTCATGCGGCGTGGGCTTGCCGTCCACGGGGATGATGACCTCGATCTTGTCCTTGGTCTCCGAGACGTAGCCGTATTGTTCCTTGAACACCTTGCACATGTTCACGGTGAGCTGGGCCTTGGGGAACTTCTGCATGATGAGATCGAAGAGCTTCTGATCGATGGCGTCGCCGGCGATGGGGATGCTGATCTCATCTTCTTCGGAGGGAACGGTTCCGTGCATTCGGCACAGGTCGGTCGTGCCGGCGCCGATGTCGATGACGAGCACGTCGCTCATGCGTTCCATGCCATAGGCGACGGTGAAAGGTTCGGAGACGAGCATGACGTTGTCGAGGGTGTCGCGCGCGGCCTCGATCATGGCGGTCTTGTTGTTGGCGGTCGCGAGGGAGGGGACGCCGATGACGCCGTACAGCTTCTGATCGCGTTCGGGATGGCACAGATGCACGAGATGCTCGATGAGCAGCCGGGCGGCTTCGAGATTCTTCTTCTCGGTGTCGCTGGTCTTGCCGTCGCCTTCGTAGGTTCCCTTGATGACGCCCTTTTCGAGGGGTCGGAACAGGTTCAGGGAGAGGCGGTTGTCGAGGGCGGCCTTGCCGTAGAGGATGTCGGCCTTGAGCATTTTCCGGCTGACGGGATCCTTGGCGAAGCCGACATAGCTCTCGATCGTCTTGCGGGCGCCGTTGTTGGTGACGATCGAGCTGCGCGAGGTGCCAAGATCGATGCCGATCAGCAGCATGTCATCGCCGATCTCATCGCCTTCATCGGGGCGCTGCCAGATCGGACGGGACTCTTTCTTCGACTCTTTCTTTGACTCTGCCATCGAAAATCTCCTAATGAAGGTGTTTGACAGGGAGGTTGGGACAATCCTGCTGATCCAAAGTTGGATGCGAACTCAGGTTATTTCGACTGTTACTCGTCATGGGTTTAAGGGGGTTCATTCTACAGGGACGGCAATAAGCCGAGAACGACAAATGTGGGCATGAACGGGTCCCGTAATGTTTTGCGGTGAATCAGGGTGTTGATGATGGTTGCTCCGTGGAATTGGCCGGCGCGTCCTGCGCGGCGGGTCCGACCAGCCCGCCTTCCATGGACCGGCGCAGATCGAGGTTCGACTTGAAGATTTCGAGCAGGACGGCGTTCTGCTCCTCGTTTTTCTCGGTTTGGGAGGCCCGGCGTCGCCGCACGGGTCCGCCGCCTCCGAACCCACCGCTGCGGGCGAGGGATGAAATCTGCGAGAGGACGTTTTCGGCCTGCCGAACGAGTTGTTCGATGCGCGTCACCTGCGCCTGAAGCGCCGGGCTGCCCGCGCCACCGGCGGCGGCGTTCTGGGCGGCGACCTGGTTGGCGGGGCTGGTGAGGTTGCGGTTGTCGTTGAACATCCCCTCGATCGCCTTGGCGACCGTTTCCCGGATGGCGGCGTCGCCCTGCTGCGTGGACTGGGCGGTTTGAATCGCCTGATCGACGACCTGGGCGACTCGACGGCGGATCTTGTCGCGATCGATCACCCACACCCGCTTGCCGCGATAACGATCGGACAGATCGTCGAAAGGAACCTGGGTGGAGCTGGTGTCGAAGGCGCTTTCCAGCGCGTCGGCGAACTGTCCCCCGCCCGCCGGCTGAGAGAGGGTTTGCGGCTTGGGGTCCGGTCGGAGGGACTCGGTGACAATGCCGTTGTCCGACAGGGCGCTGAAGGCCGCCTCTTCCGTGTCCGCTTCGACGTGCCCTTCGACGGGGCGACCGGTGTCTCGGATTAGACCGCGAAAGAGATATCGCACTGTTTCGTTTCCTGGACTTAAACAAAGGCGGGTTTGCCACCGCCGAAAACCAGCCTGGCGGTGGAACCGCCGAAAGACGCCGGTGAATGAGCGCCGGATTATTTACACCACTTGGGCTATCTTTTCCATCTTACGGTATAAACGGCGGTCGCCGCCACCCTCGACTTTTTTTCCCAACAGGCGCCGGTTGAGGTCTTATCGGCAATTTGAGGGGTATAACTTGGCCAACGGACAATGGTTCAGCGCGGGGCGCTCATGCGGGTACTACTACATGATGGGAGCGGGGACGGCCCGAATGTGGGTGGATCACGGATCGATCGGGGGCATACGGAAGGAGGCGGTTTGCCGTATCGACTGATGTTCGGATTGGGGGCGCTGCTGTTCGCCGTCGGCGCGCATGCGGCCCGGTTCATCCCACCAGAGCCTTCGGGAGAGATGGTTCGCCAACTCCAGGTGGTGATGACCGAGATGGAGCAGGGCAACGCGACGGAAGCCGCCCGGCGGCTCGAGGCGATTTATTCCGAACAGCCCGATCGGCTCATTGCCGGGGAAGCGGGTGTGCATCTCACGCTGGCGAGTTGGATGGAGCGGCTTGGCGAGTCGTCTCGTCACCGCGATCTCGTGGAGGCGCATGAGCGGCTTTGGGGGAGCCGCGCCGAAGCGGCGCTGCAATCGTGCCTGCAAAATCCCGATGCGGGCGTGACCGAGTTGTGCGCGGTGGCGCGGCGGTATCCGTTGAGCGTCGTCGCGGGGCGCGCCCTGGCCGAAGCGGGACGACGCGCCGCAGCACGGGGGGATTTCGTGTCGGCCAAAGAGTTGCTCGCGTCGGCGGCGGAAAAAGGATGGACCGCGTCGGAGCAGGACGAGGCGCTGATCGCGGCGCTGGATCGACGGGTCGCTCAAAACCCGCGGCAGACCGCGGCCCCTTTCCTCGCGCCGTGGCATTTCAGCATCGACTCGCTTTTCGCGGTCAAGGCCTTTCCGCTCGCGGGCGACGGCGTGACCTATCTTGCGTCCTCCCGCTCGATCCTGGCGATGAAAAAAACCGGCGCGGTCTTGTGGAAGACCACGACCCACCCGGAGGAATCGAGTCCTCCCCGGCCAAAGAAAAGGGAGGAGCGGGTTCGCTTCGAGCAGGCCGAGCGCGGCGGGATCGTCATGCCGGCGATGCTGACGGGAGAGGGCGGCGCGCGGATCGTCGTCGCCCGCCAGCGCCACGCGGACGGGCGGATGCAGGTGTGCGCGTTTCGAGGCGGTGATGGACTGTTGCTCTGGTCCACCGGAGAGATCGATCCACTGGGGATGTTCCAGTTCGTCAGCGAGCCGGCCGTCGCGGGGGGATATGTCTATGTGCAGGCGATTCATCTGGATGAATCGCGATTGATGCTGGTGGCGCTCGATGTCATGACCGGCCGGCCGCTCTGGCAGGCGTCGCTGGGAGCGATCGAAGGCGCTCCCACGATCAGGGGACGCACGGCGACGGACCCGCCCGAGGAATTTCTCGTTCAAACCGCGCCCCTGGTGCATGGACGATACGTTTATGTGACGCCCAACGTCGGGTGGGCCTTCTGCGTCGATCGCTTCGACGGCACGGTGCGATGGATGACGCCTTACGCGCTTCCGCCGTTCGATGCCGGGACATGGAGGAAGTATGCCGATCAGCGCGCCAAGGGGCAATTTCCCAAATCGCCCCTTCCTCCCGGTCAGACGCTGCGCTGGAGCAACACGCCGAGGATCATCGGGCAATCACTGGTTCTCGCGCCGTTTGATTCGCCTTTCTTATATGCGCTCGATCCAGCCAGCGGGCGGGTCCGGTGGACGCAGGAGAAGGTTTCGCCGGGCACTTTGCTCGGAGGTCTGGAAGGGATCGTCGTGTTGATGGGCAATCGCGTGCAGGGATATCATCCCGACACCGGCGAGCCGGCATGGTCCTGGTCTCCGGACGGGAAAAGCCGCATCGCCGGCCCGGGAATGATCGTCGAGGATCGGCTGGTGCTCTCCCTGGAAGACAAAATCATCGCCCTGGGCGCGGACGGGAAACCGGCGCGGCTCCCCAGGGGATCAAACGATTTTATCCGCTCCATTGCCACTCCCGCAGGGCAGGCGTCGTTGAAGGAAATCGGGCTGGAGAATAGTTTTTCGCCCCTTCCGCCCCGATCATCCTCGCGGTGAATCGACTTTTTAGACATATCATGTACAACAAACGGGAATGTGTGAGGTATAGGCATACAAGTAAAATCATTGTGAAAGGGCCACCTTATGACGACAGCGACTGCGGCGGCGACTAAGCCCCGAGTGGAAGATGCGGACATGCAGGCGGTGCATAACCTCAAGGCGTCGCACGCCGCGATCAAGGCGGAGTTGTCCAAGGTCATCGTGGGGCAGGAAGGCGTCATCGATGAGTTGCTGATCTCGATTTTCACGCGAAGCCACGCCTTGCTGGTCGGTGTGCCGGGACTGGCCAAGACCCTGACGATCTCCACGCTGGCGCAGACGCTTCACCTCGACTTCAAGCGCATTCAGTTCACCCCCGACCTGATGCCCTCGGACATCACGGGCACGGAAGTGATCTACCAGGATCCGGCCTCGAATCAGCGCGAGTTCAAGTTCCTCAAAGGCCCGATCTTTTCCAACATCATCCTCGCCGACGAGATCAACCGCACGCCCCCCAAGACGCAGGCCGCCATGCTCGAGGCGATGCAGGAGCGCAAGGTCACCGTCGGTGGAAAGGATTACAAGCTGCCCGATCCGTTCTTCGTCCTCGCGACGCAGAACCCGGTCGAGCAGGAAGGAACCTACCCGCTGCCCGAGGCGCAGCTCGATCGGTTCATGTTCATGATCCATGTGGACTATCCATCCAGCGCGGAGGAGCGGCTGATCATGAAGATGGGGACCGGCGCCAAGCCGGCGACGCCGCAGCCGGTGCTGCGCGCCGAAGACATCCTCACGTTGCAGCAGACCGTTCGGAAAGTGCCCGTCGCCGAGCATGTCTATGCGTATGCGGAGCGGCTGGTCCGGGTCACGCGCCCCAAGCAGCCCGAGGCGCTCGATTTTTGCCGGAAATGGTTGAGCTGGGGCGCCGGTCCGCGCGCCAGCCTGAATCTGATCATGGCCGCCAAGGCGTATGCGATTCTCAAGGGGCAGTTCCACGTGAGCTGCGAGGACGTGGCGGCGGTGGCGCTGCCGATCTTCCGTCACCGCCTCACGCCCAACTTCGCCGCGCAGTCGGAAGGGGTGAGTTCCGACGACATCACGCGCAAGATCCTCGCCGCGATCCCCAAGGATGAAAAACTCGAAGGCGCGAAAAGCCGGGTGATGACGGCGGCGCCCGTCGCCGCGCCCCGCCATGCGCCCGCCGCGGCGCATCCATCGACTCCCGCGCCCGTCGCGACCAAGGATCCGCGGCTGGAAGCGAAGAAGAAGCCATCGTGAAGCGATCGCTTCCCATGAAATCCGTGTGGACCCGCGAGGCGCGGTCTGCGAATGCGGGCCGTGCGAAACCAATCCTTTCCGGCAAACCAAATGGCTGACCTGATCGACAACCGCCTGCTTGACGCCGACACCATCTCCCACGCCGAGCAGCTTGGTCTGCAGGCGCGGTATGTCGTCGAGGGATATATGTCCGGCGAGCACAAGTCGCCGTTCCGCGGTTTCTCCATCGAGTTCACGCAGCATCGCGAGTATGTCCCCGGCGACGACACGCGCCATCTCGACTGGAAAGTGCTCGGCCGGACCGATCGTTACTACCTCAAGCAATACGAGCAGGAAACCAACTACGTCGCGCACATCCTCGTCGATGGCAGCGAGTCGATGCGCTACGGCTCGGGCAAGGTGACGAAGCTCGACTATGCCCGGCAGATCGCCGCGTGCCTCAGCTATCTCATTCTGCACCAGCGCGATGCGGTGTCGCTGGCGATCTTCGACGACGGGGTGAAGAACTACATCCCGCGCACGGGCAATCTCGGGTCGATTCACGACATCATGACGACCCTGTCGGCGTTCAATCCGACGGGGCGGACCAACGTCGCCGGCGTGCTTCACAACATGGCCGGGCAGATCAGGCGCCGCGGCATCGTCATCCTGATCAGCGATCTTTTCGACGAGGAGCAGGCGATTCTCGACGGGATACAGCATCTGCGGTTCGGGGGGAACGAAGTCATCGTGTTTCACGTGATGGATCCGTCGGAACTGACGTTTCCCTTCCAGGGCAACGTGCAGTTTGAAGGCCTCGAGGGCATGGAGATGCGGCAGACCCGCCCGCAGGAGATTCGCAGGAGCTATCTTCAGGAGGTCCAGGCGTTTCGTGACCGGCTGCGCGAAGGATGCGAGCGAAACACGACGCACTACCTGCTCGTGGACACGAGCCATCCGCTGCACGAGGTGCTCAGCGGCTACCTGGCGTTTCGATTGAAGACGACGACGAAGTAGGAGCGGCTCGCCGCCCGATCCCGGCGTCGTCCGGGCGCGAGCGGCCGACAACCGGCGATTGTTCAAATGGCGTTTCTGAATCCACTCATGCTCTTCGGCATCGCCGCCGTGTCGGCGCCGATCATCATTCACCTGCTGAACAAGCGCAAGTTTCAGCGGGTGACCTGGGCGGCGATGCGCTTCCTCAAGACGAGCATCGAGAAAAACCAGCGGCGGATGCGCATCGAGGACCTGCTGCTGCTGATCGTCCGCTGCGCGATGGTGGCCTTGCTCGCGATCCTGCTGGCCAGGCCCGCGATCCGGGCGGCGACGGCGTCGGGGCTGTTCGGCAAGGCGGAGACCGCGGCGGTCATCATCATCGATCATTCCTACAGCATGAGCCAGACCGACGGCGTGACCTCGCGATTCGACCAGGCCCGGGACGCCGCGACGCAGATCATCGATTCGCTGCCCACCGGCTCGTCCGCGGCCGTACTGCTCGCCTCGGACGCGGTGAAGGGGCTGATTCCCGAACCCACCTTCGATCTCAACCTGGCGCGCAAGACCATTCGCGACGATGCGAGGCTCAGCGACCGCTCCACCGACTTGTTCCCGGCGATCCGGCAGGCGATGGACATTCTTCAGCGGCGTCCGGCGTTGCGTCGGGAGATTTATCTCGTCACCGACGACCAGCGGATCGGCTGGCGGCAGTTGGATGCGATCCGCCGCGAAATGGAAAGCGCCGCCGACAAAATACAATCCAACATCGTCTTCGTCGGCTCTCCCGAGGAGCGGAACCTGGGCATCGGCGATCTTCGCCTCGCGACGGGTCTGCCCGCGATGGACCAACCGCTGCGCTTCGATGCGCAGGTGAACAACACGGGCCTCGTCGAGGCGTCGATGGTGCGCGTCGTGCTTTCCATGAACGACGATCCCTCCCCGGTGGATGAGACGACGATCGACACCATCCCCGCCGGGGAGAGCCGCAGCGTATCGCTGTTCGCGAGGATGCGCTCGGACGGCCATCACACCGTCACGGCGGCGCTGTCGCCCGATCGCGTGCCGGCGGACGACCGGCGCACCATTGCGGTGCGGGCGCTGACGCAGGTGCGCGTGCTGCTCGTCGATGGGGACCGGGGACGCGAGGCGCGCGATTCGGAGATATTCTTTCTCCGGCACGCCCTCATGCCCGTCCCGGCTTCGGAGGCCGATGGTTATTTCGTCCAGGCCGCGTCGATGTCCCCGCTCGATCTGGACTCGGCGCGCTTCGATGATTTCGATGCGGTGGTCCTCGCCAACGTGACGGATGTGTCGAACCGCACGCTGGAGAACATCGACGCCTATCTCCAGCGCGGCGGAGGGCTGGTGGTGTTTCCGGGCAACAACACGCGCGCGGCGTTTTACAACGAGCGGATGTTCGAGAAGCATCGCTGGTTGCCCGCGGCGTTCGGAGCGCTCCAGGGGGACGAGACCAACGACGAGGTGTTTCGGCGGTTGCAAGGCAAGGACTTCAATCACGCCATCGCGTCGGTGTGGCGCGATCCGGCGGCGGGAAGCCCGGCCGCCGCGAGATTCTACAAAAGCTATGAACTGCAACCCGACACCCGCGGCGCGACCGATCTGGCGGGAGAGCCGCTGGTCATTCTCAATTATGCCGACGGCTCGCCCGCGGTGATGGAGCGATCCTGGGGACAAGGCCGCGTCATCCAGTTCAGCAGCACCGCCGACACCGCATGGAACGACCTGGCGGTGCATCCGGGGATATTCGTTCCCCTCATCCGCCGGTCCATCGGTTCGATCGTGCAACAGCAGGATGACGCGCTGAACGTGCCGGCGGGGCAAAAATTCATCTACCGCGCCTCGCCGGAACTGCTCGGACGGGATGCGGTCATCTCCCCCCCCGGCGGGGAAGAAGCCGCGAAGGACATCCGCAGGATCGAGCTGCTGGATCGATCGGCGGCGCTGCAATTCGAGGAAACCGGAATCGGCGGCGCCTATCGGGTGGAGATCGGAACCGACCCGGCGACGATCCTGAAGTTCGCCGCCCAGCCCGATGCGTCCGAGTCGCGCCTCGAACCAATCACCCAGGCGCAAAAGGAGTCGCTCGCCGGCGCGGCGAATGTCGTGGACTTCACGCCGGGCGTGTCGCTCGAGGCGGTGATCGAGCAACAGCGCGTCGGAACCGAACTGTGGTATCCGCTGGCGATCATGCTGTTGGCGCTGGCGATGGCCGAAACGTGCCTCGCGCACTGGTTCAGCCGATCCAAATAGACGCGGGGATGAAGCCGCGGGACGCTCCCGCACGGGACAGAAATGCTGGATGTTCTGTTGAAACTTCTGGGGATTCGCGAGGACGGCGCCGCCGGCGTGGTGGATGTCGCGCTGCGATTGCGCGGGATCGGGCAGTTTCCATGGATCGTGCTGATCGCCATCGTCCTGGGCGGGGGAATCGTGTGGTTGTACCGGCAAGCCGGCGAACATGTCCCTCCGGCCCGGAAGTATGTGATGGCCGGGCTGCGAACCCTCCTTGTCGTGCTGGTGCTGGCGATGCTGCTTCAGCCGTTTCTGCGGCTGACGATCGAGGGCAGCGTCCGCCGCAGCCTGCTCATGCTGTTCGACACCTCGGCGAGCATGAGGATCGAAGACCCCCGCACCGAAGACGCCGATCGCAAGCGCTGGGCGCTGGCCTACGGGTTGATGGACCCGGGCAAGGGCCTCGATCAGCCCTTCGAGGACGCCTCCGGCATGCGGGCTTCGTCGCGCATCGATATGCTCAAGGCGGTGCTTCGCAATGAGCGGCTCGATCTCCTGCCGCAACTGCGACAGGATTACGACCTGCGGGCCTACACGTTCGGCGACCAGCTTCGCGACGTGGTGACCGCCGACGCCGCATCCGGCGGGCGATCGGAAAAGAATCCCTGGATCGACGCCCTGGACGCCAAAGCCGGTTCCACGGCCGGGGGGGACGCGCTACGCAACGTCCTGTCGCGCACGCGAGGACAGCCCATCGCGGGCATCTTCATGGCATGGGACAGCGCCAACAACAGCGGTGGCCAGCCGCTCGCGGCGGCGGAGATGGCGCGGCAGGAGGGCGTGCCTCTCTACATCTACGGCATCGGCGTGGCGTCCCCCAAGGACCTCATCGTCGCGAACCTCTTCGCTCCCGAAGTCGCGTTCGTCGATGACGAAGTCCCCATCACCGTTCGTGTGCGCGGGCAGGGCCTCGCGGGACAGTCCGCGACCCTCAAGCTCCAACTCGGCGACAAGGAGCAGCGGCGGGAAGTCACCTTCCCCGACGAAGGCGAGCAGGTCATCACGTTCCTCGTCAAGCCCGAAGAATCCGGGGAACTGGAGCTGAAGGCCGGCATCGACCCCCGCCCCGACGAGATCGTCAAGGACAACAACGAGCTGACGCAGAAGCTCCGCGTGATCGACGACAAGATCAAGGTGCTCTATGTCGAGCAGGCGCCGCGGTGGGAGTTCCGGTATCTCCAGGCGATGCTGCTCCGCGATCGGAGGATCAGCGCCAAGTTCGTCCTGGTCGAAGGCGATCCCGCCATCGCGGAAGGCGAAGGCTCGCCGTTCCTCCCGGCGCTGCCGTCCGACGAGCAGGCGTTGTTCAAGTTCGACCTGATCATTCTCGGGGATGTCGATCCGCGCGGATTCACCTCCAGCCAGGCGGCGAGCATCGGGAAATTCGTCTCCGAGTTCGGCGGGGGATTCATGATGATCGCCGGGGGGCGATACAGCCCCCAGGCCTATCGCGGCACCGAGATCGAGAAGATGCTGCCCGTCGAGTGGGAGGATGAGCGCACCGTTGGGCGCGGCAATGCCCGCGGCGCGCCAAATGACCCGGTGCATGTCGAACTGACGGCCGCCGGGCGGCAAAACGTGATGATGCGCCTCTCCGATGTCGAACGCGAGAGCGAGAAAATCTGGTCGGAACTTCCCCCGATCTACTGGACCGCGCGCGTCGCCCGGGCCAAGCCCGGCGCGGATGTGCTGCTGGTTCATCCCGACAAAAAGCTCGAAACGCGCTTCGGCAAGATGCCGATCATGGCGATGCAGCAATATGGCGTGGGGCAGGTGATGTTCGTCGGGACCGACAACCTCTGGCGATGGCGCAAGAACGTCGGTGACCGGTATTACTCGACGCTGTGGGGGCAGATCATCCAGCGGCTCAGCCTGCCGCACCTGCTGGGCGGCGAGTCGAAGCGAACGCAGCTTGGCATGGACCGCAAGAGCTATTCCGTCGGGGATCGCGTCGGCATCTATGCGCGGCTTTACACCGAATCCTACGAGCCGATCACCGAGACGAGCGTGGACGGATATTACAACCTGCCCGGGCGCTCGCCGGGGCGGATGCAGCTTCGCGCGCTGCCTGACCAGCCGGGGATGTATCGCGGGGAGTTCATCGCGCCCGAGCCGGGAACCTACCGGTTCCAGGTCGCGACCGATGAGAAGACGACGCTCGAGATCGAGGTCGGCGAGCCGCGGCTCGAGTTCGCCGAAACCGCGATGAATGAAAAGCTGCTCCGGGAGATGGCGCGGATCAGCGGCGGGGCGTTCTTCCGCGAGGAGGACCTGCACAAGCTGCCCGAGTCGGTCACGCTGAAATCCGAAAAGGTCCGATCGACGATGGATGTCGATCTGTGGTCGTCGCCGATCTACTTCCTGGTGATCCTCGGCGTGTTGACGGCGGAATGGATCCTGAGAAAAACGTCGCAGTTGAAATGAGGGTCCGGGTGAGATGAGCCAGGTCATACAGGCGAAAATTTCGGGAGTTCGGCGCAAGAACGCCATGGTCTCGATGGCGATGGGCGCGGCGACGATCGTCGGGCTGGTGGTGCTGGCCATCGCGGTGGTGATGCTGCTGGACTGGTGGATCGAGCTGCCTTTCATCGTTCGCGCCGCGGCGCTGGCGGCGATTCTCGCCGCCGCCGTCGCCGTTGCCGTCCGCTACATCCTCTTTCCGATCCTCTTCAGCCCCGATGACGAGGAGATTGCCCTGGCGGTGGAGCGGACCCATCCCGACTTCCGAAGCCGGCTGATCTCGGCGGTGCAGTTCTCGCGGCTTGAAACAGCGCCCGCGGGCGCGTCGCCGGCGATGGTGAAGGCGCTGATCCGCGAAACCGAATCCTTCGCCGGGCCGATGGATTTCAGCCGGGTAATCACCATCGAGCCGGCGGTCCGCGCCGCCGCCATCGCGGCGCTGATCGTCGTTCTGGGCATGACGGGATTCGCCTATGGCGGCGAATCGGCGCTGGCGCTGCTGAAACGGGCGATGCTCGTCCCCGGCGTCGATGTGCCGCGCAAGACGCGCGTCAAGGTCGTCAGCGGCGACATGCACGTGGCCCGCGGCGATGTCGTCACCCTGGTCGCGGAAGCGGAGGGGATCGTTCCCCGCACGGGCACGGCCGAACTGATCTACCGGTCCGGCGCGACGGTGAAGTTCGAGCTGCAACCCACGCCGGAAAACGAAGCCGTCTTCACGCGCTCGATCGAGAATGTCCAGGAATCATTCACCTACCGCATCTTTCTCAACGACGCGCGCAGCGACGTCTTCGAGGTCGAGGCGGTGGTTCGACCGGCGGTGTCGTCGATCGAGGTGTCGCAGAAATATCCCGCGTACACCAACCTCGGGACGGCAAGGCAGCCGCTGGGCGATCTGGCCTTTCTCGACGGGAGCGAGATGCTGTTGAAGATCAAGGCCAACAAGCCCGTTCGCGGGGATTCTCACCCGGACGGACGGCGAAACGAAATGCGCCTGCTCAACAACGACGGGACCGTCGCGACGGTTCCGTTGACGATCGATCCGTCCGACCGGACGGCGCTCACGCATCCGGGCATGCGTCTTCCGGCCGGGACGCGTGGATTCTCGATCCATCTCGTCGATGAGCATGGATTGCAGTCGAAGGATCCGGCGGTGTACCGCGTCGATCTGGTTCCCGACCGCGCGCCGACGGTGCGCGTCACGCACCCGGAAAAGAAAGAGGAGTTGTTCACGCGATCCGCGTCGATCATTGTCGGATTCGATGCGGCCGATGATTTTTCACTGGGGCAGGTGATGCTCAAGTATCGCCTGCTCCCGCAGGATTTCGCCGAACAACAGGCCGAGCAACCGCCCCAGGAGCAGACCCCAACCCCTCCGGTCCAGACCATCGTTCTCGACATGCAGGGCACGCCCCGCACTTTTCGAGGCTATCATGAATGGAGGATATCCGGACTCCAGCCACCGGCGCGGGAAGGCATGACGCTGGAATGGTGGGTGGAGGTCGCCGACACCAACAATATCACCGGTCCGGGAAAAGCGGAGTCGGAACATTATCTCGCCCGGGTCGTCTCAGAGTCCGTGAAGCGCGCGGAGTTGATGTCGCGCCTCGGTGACTACCTGGGTCGGATCAGCAACGTCAACGATGAGCAACAGCGGTTGAACCGCGACCTGGGACAAATGATCCTGGAAAAGCCGCAACGACCGTAGCCGGCGGGGGTAGTAAGGAAATGAGGAGTATCGTGATGCGAACAAAACATGCACTGGCCATTTTGTCGTCGGCGTTGTTTCTGTCACCGCAGGGCGCGCTGCTCGCGCAGGTCGCCCCGGACTCCCTCCGGCAGTCGGAAAGCCTGCAACAGCAGATCAGGGGGCGCACCTCGGAAGTCGCCGGCAGCATCAAGACGATCATTTCCGAATTCCAGCGCAACGGACTCGGCGATGCCGAGGAGGTGCATACGCTCGTGGCGATCAGCGGGGTGCTGGACAAGCTCACGGCCGAGGAGATGTCGCGCGTGGTGGACCTGCTTCAGCAGGCGCGTTCCGGCGAAGACGCCGGCGCCGCCCGGCGGAATGTCACCGACGCGTACACCAGCCAGAAAGTCATCATCGCGCAACTGGGGCAACTGCTCATCGAGTATGAGCGCCAACAGGAGCTGTATCGCCTGTCGCAACAGATCGAGACGCTCGCCGAACGCCAGGACGGCAATCTCAAGGCTGTGATCCGGCTGGCGCGCGAGGCGGGCCGGACGACCCCCTCGCAATACACCGCCGAGCAGCAGATGTCGTTCGAGGTTCAGAAGAACGAGCAGGCCGCGCTGAAGCAGGAGATCGCCCAGGCGATCCAGAAGATCGAGACGCTCGCGGAAACCGCCGACGGTGAAACCGCCCGGCGGCTGAAGGACGCGGTGCGCCAGGCCAGGCAAAAAAACCTCGAACAGCTTGCCGGCGCCGCCGAGGAGGATCTGAACACGGGCAACCTGTTCCGCGCCACCTCGAACGAGCAGGCAACGCGCGATCGCCTGCGCGACCTGTCGCGCGAGATCGCCCCTCCCAAGGACACGCTGACGGCGCTTCGCGACGCCGCCGAAGATGTCGAAAAGGCGATCGAGGAACAGAAGCGGACGATCGAGCAGACCAGGCAGCTTCCCACCGACAAGCCTGAAGTCGCCGAGGCCGAACAGCGCCAAGCGGATATCGTCGATGACACCGAGACGATCAGGAAGGACCTGAACAACGTCGCGCCGAAAACCGTCGAGGAACTGGCCCGCGCGCAAAAGGAGATGCAGTTGGCGCGCAGCCGGCTCAATCAGAAAAAACCCGACGAAGCGGTGAAAAATCAGGAAGAAGCGCTCAAGACGCTCGAAACGGCGCGGGACCAGCTTCAGAAGGAGATTGCCAAGATCGAGGAGGATCAGCAATTCCCGCAGGATCGCCTCGAGGCCCTCAAGCATCTGAAGGACAAGACCGCCGAACTGCGCAAGGAGCAGGAGGAGTTGACCCAAAAGGCCGAAACGCAAAACAAGCCCGCGCCGGAGCTGGCCGAGCGGCAGCAGGAATTGAAGGACCAGGCGCAGAATCTTCAACAGAAGGCGTCGCTACAGTCCTCTGAAGCGGCCGACGATCTTGGTGATGCGGCCAGGCAGATGGACCGCGCCGCCAACACGCCCCAGCCTCCCACCCGGCAGCAGCAACAGCAGCAGGCCACCGAAGCGCTCCGGCAGGCGGAGAAAAAACTCGGCGATGAAATCGCCCAGCTCGAAAAGGCCCAGGAACAACTCGCGCAGTTGCAGGAATCCCGGCAGGATGTCGGCGAACTGCTCGAACAGCAGCGGGGCCTTGAGACCGAGACGGCCAAGGTCGCCCTGCAACAGCAGAATCAGCAACAACCCGCGCCCACGCCGCCGCAGTTGGGTCAGCAGCAGGAGCAACTGGCGCAGCGGGCGCAGGAAGCGCAACGGCAGATGGCCGACGCCCCGCAGGCCGCCCAGGCGATGCAGCAGGCGCAGCGCAACATGGAGACGGCCAAGGGGAACCTCGAGAAGTCCGCCCCCGCCGAGGCCCGCCCGCCGCAGCAGGAAGCGATCGCGCAGCTCGAGAAGACGCGCGATGCGCTCGATTCACGGATCGCCGATCTCCAGGAGCAGCTTGGTCAACAAGCGCCATCGCCGTCGTTGGAACAGGCCCTGTCGCAATTGGAGCAGGCCCAGGAGCGGATCGCCGAGGCGCAGGGGAACATGCCGGGGCAGATGCAGAAAGGCTCCGAGCAATTGCGGGAAGCGCAACAGAGCGTTTCCCAGGCGATGGAGCAGTCCAACCTGCCCGCCAGCGCGCAACAGGCCATGAGGGAGGCGCAAAAGTCGTTGTCGGAGGCCACCGCCCAGGCGGGCGCGCAGCAGGCCGATCCGGCGCGGCAAGCCGCCTCCAGCGCCCAGCAACAGCTCGCGCAAGCGCAGGCGGCGATGGCCATGGCCATGCAGGGAATGACCCCCGGTCAACCCATGCCCGGCATGCCCTCTCCCGGTCCCGGGGATGAAAACATGATGTCCCAGGGGGACGGGAATCGCCAGGGCGAGTCGCAGGGCGTCAGTGGGCAGACCGCCCGCGGCGGCGCCAACGGGCACAACGCCGAATTCCTCGGTTTGCCCGAGCGCGACCGCGCGGCGCTTCAGCAATCGCAGGCCGAGAAATATCCCGAGGAGTACGGCACGATGATCGAGCAGTATCTCCGCAATCTTTCCCAGCAACCCGCCGCCGAGGCGCGCTGATCGGATTCCCATGCGTCGATGTCGTCATCCCATTCTCGTCTCGCTTCTCGCGTCCGTCGTCACCTTCGCGCCGGTGTCCGTACCCGCCGCGCCGACGGGAAAAGGCGCCGATCGGCATGTCGAGCTTTCGGTGTCGCCTCAATCCGAGCAGTTGATCCAGGGCGGATTGAAATACCTCGTCTCCAAGCAATTGCCCAGCGGATCGTGGTCCGGAGGGAACCATCAGGCCGCCTTCACCGGCTATGTCCTGTTGAGCTTCATGGCCGCGGGGCATTTGCCCAACGAAGGCGAGCATGGGCAGGCGGTGGCGCGCGGGGTGCAGTTTCTTCTGGATTGCGTCCGTCCCGACGGATACATCGCCGCGCCCACCGGCGACAGCAACATGTACGGCCACGGCATCGCGGCGATCGCCCTCGGCGAGGTTTACGGGCAGACCCGCGATTCCGCGATCCGCGCGAAGCTCGAGCGCGCCGTCAAGCTCATCATCGCCTCGCAGAACAAGCAGGGGGGATGGCGATATCGTCCCGTGCCCGCCGACGCGGACATCTCGGTGACGGTGCTCCAGGTCGTCGCGCTTCGCGTCGCGAAGAACGCGGGCATCCAGGTGCCGCAGGAGACGATCGACCGCGCCATTGCGTATGTGCGCTCGTGCCAGGATGAGAAGACCGGCGGGTTCACCTACCAGCCGCGCAACAACAAGCCCGGATTCGCCCGCACGGCGGCGGCGATCTACTCGCTCCAGATGTGCGGCGTCTACGATGATCCGATGATCGACCGCGGCGCGGAATACATGTTCGCGCACGTCGAAAAGACGCGCGAGTGGTTCAGCTACGGCAATTTCTACGCGGCCCCCGCGATGTACATGGTCGGCGGGGAACAATGGAAGCGCTGGTACGGCATCCTCGCGCCGCGCCTCGAAAAGGAAGCCAAACGCGAAGGCGACCTCGTCCACTGGAAGCCCATCGAGGGCAACCAGGGGGGCATCAACGAGGTTTATGCCACCGCGGTCTACACCATGATTCTCGCCATGCCCTACGATTACCTTCCGCTGTATCAACGATGAGGATGTTCCTCCGCATCAGCCTTTTCTTCTTTTGCCTGTGTCTTCCGGCGGCGCAATACACGGCGCATGCCGATGTCGCGCGCACCATGGACGGCGCGCGCCATGAGGGCGAGGTGGGATTCGACGCGCGCGGGTTCATCGAGATGACCCGGCCGGCGGGACCGACGGTTCGCATCGACCTCGACAATCTCCTCGAACTGCGCCGGACGCCGGACAAGCCGGGCGACGGACTGCTGTCCAAAGGGGTCATCCTCGTGGACGGAACGCGGCTGCCGCTTTCATCGCTTCGCGTGAAGGACGAGACGCTCACCGGCAAGGTGTCGGGGGGCGGCGGAAACATTCGCGAGCCGCTCGAGCGGATCGCGCGGATCGTCGTTTCGCCCGTGAACCTTTCGCTGGAAAAAAGCATCCCCGACGATGCGGCCGGCGTTCTGCTGCGCGACGGGGATTTCGTGGAAGGCGCCATCATCGCGATGAATGAGGATCGGGTCGAGATCGCCTCCGTCCTGCTGGGCATTTCGTCGTTCAACAACCGGAAGGAAGTCGCGGCGGTGGTGCTGCGGCGGGCATCGGAGCGGGAGGGTGAATACGTCATTCACCTGGCGAACGGCGCGATGGCGTCGGCCGAAACGGTGAGCATGGTCAAAGACCGACTGGTCTTCGATCATCCGATGCTGGGAAAGCAATCCGTGTCCGCGAAGGAACTGGCGGGGATTTCGTATCGCGGCGGGCGTGTGCG
>CAYUNS010000026.1:29687-31322 GCA_964446155.1 uncultured Tepidisphaeraceae bacterium
GGACGGCCTGAACTGGCGGAGCAATCGGCCACCAACGACGCGGCGTTCCAAATGGACGCCGCTCCGCACGGGCACGCGGCGAGGCTGATCGGCGACCGCCAGGGACGGACCATCGGCGTGACGCCCGGAACGGCGATCCGGTTTGATCTCGACGGCGACGCGACATCCTTCCTCTGCGCCGCCGGCGTGTCGCGCGACGTGCTGCCGACGGTATCGATGAAATTCATCGTTCTCGCCGACCGTCGCGAGGTCTTCAAAAGCGAGGCGCGCACCAGCCTCGACGAACCGCTCTCCATTGCGGTGAAGCTTCCCCCCGGCGCCGGATCGATCACCTTGATCGTCGAGCCTGTCGGGGAAATCGCTTCCGCGGGCGCCGGCATCTGGGCTGACCCGATCCTCGTGCGGTGACTTATGGAAATTCGGAAACGCGGGCATTGGTTCTTCGTGACGACGGCGCGGGACGAGGCGCGCGGAACCTCTATCCGCCGAGACGATCGCGGATATTGCGTGCCTCGTTGTAGCGCCCCACGCCGTCGAGGCGCTCGGCGTAGATGCTGCCGATGCGATGCCAGTTGCTCTGGCGGAGAAAAGGGCTGGCGAGCGTGTCGGGCATGGGGATGCGGCGCCAGGTTTGCTCGTAGAGGGTGACGATGGCGTTGGCCCGGCCGGCGTCATCGAGGAGCTGCTCGACGGCCTCGAGCGCATCGATGACGAAGGGACCATCATTGGCATAGCGTTGAATGATGTCCTGGTAGATCCGTCCCGCCCGCTGGATATCGCCCGCGGCCTTGACGAGGGCGGCCTGCTCCATGCGCACGGCGGCGGCGAGGTCGGGGCGGTCCTGGATCTGCTGAAAGGTCTTGTCCCATATCTCGAATTGCACCTCGGCGTCGGAGACCGTTCGGATCATGGCGCTGAGCACCTCGAACGTGAAGTCGGGATAGTCCCGGCCGCACACTTTCCGCAACGCCTCGGAAAAAGCCCGCTTGTGCTCGAGGGCCGCGCCGCCGGTGAGACAGATTTCATGAACGGTCATCCACGCGCGCACATCGGTGGGGCAATGCTCGATGGCGAGTTGGATCATCTCGATCCGGTCCTCGAGGACATGATCGCGCGGGGTGGGGCGCAGCAACTCCGCGGGGATGCCCGCCGGAGGCGACTCGGCGAACGGTTTGCCGTCGTCACGATAGCCCATGAGGGCGCGCGCGGCGTCGATGCAGGCGATGGCGATGTGCCGTCGGCCTCGATCGACCAGGGCGGCGTCGGCGCGAAGGGCGACATAGGCGTCGGAGACGATCTCGCCGGTCTGTGGATCACGAATGTCGGCGCGGATGGACTGATAAGCCTCATAGCGCCCCGAATCGAAATCCCACCGCGCCCGTCTCGGGAGAACCTGGAGATATCCCACCCAGGCGTGGCCGACGACGGCGCCCCGGGCGGAGAGATAGGTTGTCGGCACGCCGATCGCCTTGCCAACTTCGCTGGCGAAGTAGGCCTGATCCATGCAGATGCCCCCGTATTTCCGAATATTGGGCAGCGAATAACCCTGCTGGATCGCCTTGCGGACCGTGCCGGTACGATAGGCTTCGTAGTCGTACGGAACGGTGCCGTAGAGCACGCCGACGTTGCGGTATC
>CAYUNS010000027.1:0-4111 GCA_964446155.1 uncultured Tepidisphaeraceae bacterium
CGAGGAGGAGAAGGAGATCATCATCCCCCTGGAAGGCCGAACCCCCGGCGATCGTGACGATCCGCCCCGGCAGACCGTTTATCACATCGACACCAGCGACCTGCCGCCCGGCAAGCCGCCGGAAGCCAAAAAAACCGATCCATCCAGCATCCCGCTGGAATGACGCCCGGGGGCGTGGGTGATGCCGCTTCGGCCGTTCACACCGAACGCTTGGCGGATGATGGGGTTACACACTACAATCCGCAATCTGTCTCATATTCCTGCGGACGGTTGGAACAAAGGAGAGCAATGGTGTACGGCGAGATGCTGGCTCAGATCGCGGGGGGCGGATACATCAGCCCCTGGAAGGCGATTCCATTATTGCTGATGACCCTGCTGTGGGCGCGCCTGCTGAGTTGGGTGGACAAGGACGCGCCGGCGGCGCATCTGCCGCGCTTGCCGATCAACAGCGGGTTGATGGCCGGCTTCATCGCGGCGCTGTTCGCCTTTTTCTTCCTGCCAACTTTCATTGTCGCATTCATCGTTTTCCTGGTGTTGCTGATGATCGAGATCGGGGTTTACCTCGGCATCCGTCACCAGAAAGTGGGGCTGAAGGATCTCAGCCAGCAGTTCCACGAGTGGATCAGCGGATTCGGGCGAAAGGAAAAGGCGGTCGCCGTCACGCCTGATCTGATGCAGATCGTGGGGCGCGACGGCAACATCATGCCCGCGCCGCCGGAGGAGTCGCCGGAGCGACATGCCTACGACGCGGTCCAGCTCTTCATCGCCGGCCCGCTGATGAAGCACGCCGAGCAACTCGACATGGTCCCCAGCGACAACACGGTGTCGATCAAATACACGATCGACGGATTCCTTTATGCCGGCGGAGAGATCAACCGCAGCGACGCCACCGAGGCGATCACGTTTCTCAAGGGCGTGTCCGGCCTGGACATGAACGAAAAGCGCAAGCCGCAAACCGGATTGATGAAGCTGATTATCCTCGGCAAGCGCCGTGAGGTGCGGATTCAGACCGCCGGCAGCGCCACCGGGGAATACATGCGGCTGATCGTCGAACCCAAACAACGCCACGCGATTCGACTCGAGGATCTCGGGCTGCTCGATGACCAGCTCGAGACCGTGCGGAACAGCATTGCCGCCAACTCGGGCATTGTGCTTGTCGCCGCCATCAAGGGGCAGGGATTGACCAGCATGCTTTACGCGCTGCTGCGATCGCATGACGCGTTTTTGCAGCACGTTCACTCGATCGAACGCGCGCCCGACCAGGAACTCGAGGGTATCACCCAGAATCGCCTTTCCTCCTCCGCGACGCCGCAGGAGGAGGCGAAACTGACCTCGTGGGTGGTCAGTCAGCAGCCCGATGTCGTCATGATCAACAGGATCGACGATCCCGGCACCGCGCGCGAGCTGATCAAGCTCGCGGCCGAGGGCAAGCGCGTCTATGTGGGCTTTCGCGCGGGCAGCACGTTCGACGCGCTTTCGATGTGGCGAAAGCTTGTCGGCGACGACCGGCTGGCGATGAAGCACCTGGAGATGGTCATCACCGGACGCGTCGTGCGAAAACTCTGCAACGCCTGCAAGGTGGGATACGCGCCCGATCCAGCGACCCTGCGCAAGCTCAACATGGAAGGCCGCGCCGACACCCTTTACCAGGCCCGCGCCGAACCCCTTCGCGACGCCAAGGGCAACGTCGTGCCCTGTGAATTCTGCAACGATCTTCGCTTTACGGGGCGAGTCGGCGTGTTCGAGATTTTTCTCATTGACGACGACGTCCGGCAGGTGGTGCAGCAGGGCGCCAGCGCCAACCAGCTCAAGGCGCTGTTCCGCAAGCAGCGATCGCGATTCATGCAGGAATCGGCGCTGGTGCGCGTCGAGCGGGGTGAAACGTCGATTCAGGAAGTGCTTCGCATCCTCAAGCTCGCGGATTCCGGATCGGGCGGTTCCCGATCAGTGGAAGGGTGATTGACGAGCGGCGCGGCGGGTTCTGACAAGCGGTAAGCAACACGGGAAACGCTCATGATCTTCAGTGTTTTCATTCTGGTATTTGTCGGGTTGATCGCCTACTTTCACTGGCTTCAGGGCTTGTTCAGCGCGACCCTGTCGGCGGTGATAGCCGCGGTCGCGGCCTTGCTGGCGGTGAGCTTTCACGAGCCGCTCGTCGCGATGCTGCTCGGCGGGCGGCTTGCGGGGCAGGCGCATGCCGTCGGACTGGTGGCGATCTTCGCCGGCGTCTATCTCCTGCTTCGCGTCCTTTTCGACATGGTGATTCCGGGCGGGATGCAGTTCCCGGCCGTCGTTGACAAGGTCGGCGGGGCGACCATGGGCGTCATCGCCGGCATCTTCGCGACCGGCATCCTCGCGCTGGCGGCCCAGGCGATGCCCTTCGGCCCCAGCCTTCTCGGATACAGCCTCTACGAAGTGGAGGATGGCGGCGATGAGATCACCGTTCGCACCGAGAACAACAACTTCCGCGAAACCTATCTCGAAAACGTGATGCGACAGGACACTTTCGATCCGGCGCAGCGCCAAAGCCTGATCCTGCCCGTCGATGAGATGCTCCTTGCGATGGTCAAGCGCCAGAGCGCCGGCGGCGCGCTCGCCGGCAGTCAGCCGTTCAGCGCCATTCATCCCGACTATCTACTCGAGCTTTTCGGAACCCGCATCGGCATCGAGGCCGGCGGCACGCGGGTCGCCATGGAAACGGACACCCGCAACCAGATGGATGTCGAGGGCATCTATCTCGTCGGCGCGCTTCCCGCCATCGACAGCGAACTGGACACGATTCGCAAGCGGCAGGTGAAATCTCCGATCGCCGCCGCAAGCGATGAGATGTTCCTTGTCGTGCGCGTCATGTTCGATCTGAACGCGGCCGACAAGGACAACGTCGTTCGTTTCAGCCCCGGCTCCATCCGACTGATGACCAACGGCCACAATTATTTTCCCGAAGGCACGGTGGACGATGCGCGGCTCGTTTATTCCCACAAGGTCGATGATTTTCTCTTTGTCGATGTCGCCGAAGCCTCGAAAGGCGCGGACCTGCTTTTCCGCGTGAAGAAGAGCGATCTCACTGCCGCGACGCGGGACAACCAGCAGGTCGTGGCGCTTCCGCCCGGCGCGTTTGTCGAGTTCAAGCGGATGACGCGCGAGCTTGTCGAAGGCCCGGTCAAGGGGAATCTCACCGCATCGCCGGATGTGAAGGTTCTTCGCAAGCCGCAGATCGCTCCCCGGGCCGACGCGGCATTGGGCGTCCAGCCGCCGAAGCAATAGCTTCGCGGCGGTTGCTCAGGTCGTGTTCATTGTCATGGGATTTCACGGCCCCATCGGTGGGGGAGTCGTTCCGGCGGGGAGGGGAAGCACCAGCTTCTGACCGTTGCGATCCACCGTGAGCGTCTGGCTGCGCTGGAATGCTTCCAGCACCTGCGCCTTGGCGAGTTCGGGGTCGCCGATCGAGATGTCGCCGATCTTCATCCCATTCACTTCGATGATGAGATCCCCCGGCGCCAGCCCGAAATGCGTCTGCATTGGCCCGCCTTGAACGAGCGTCGTCACGCTGACACCGCGCAGCCGGCTGCCGCTCATCACTTCGTCCAGGGTGATGTCGTCGCCAACCCGCATGCCGGGGTTGTTGATCCCCGCGATGCCCTTTTGCTGCACGCCGGCGATTTGCTGTGCCTTGTTGAGGCCCGTGCTTGCCGGGCCGGTGATGCCTTTCTGGCTGTCGAGATAGATGGACATGACCCAGACAATGACCCCCACCGTCACCAGCACCGACACCAATCCAAACATGCCTCGCATAATGCCTCCGGGAATTCATCCCCTGCGGAATTATTCGCCGGATCGCGCGCGGGTTCAACCAAAATCCGGGCGAGGGACAAAAGGAGGAGTGCGCATCGACCGGGAAATCGCGCGCGGAAGAAGGCTTTCATCGTCAGGTGGAAGCCTTCTTCCGCGGAATTCAAAGCGGAATTGGCCTTATTCGCTCATGCGTTCGCGGAGTTGCCAGGCGCGGACGTAGTCGATCTGGAAGAAATCCGGCAAGGCGGCGACATCGACATTTTCCAGCAGCTTGTCGAGGCATTCGACTTGTTTCACGGCGAGCGGTAGGTTTTCTTAC
>CAYUNS010000027.1:4121-31206 GCA_964446155.1 uncultured Tepidisphaeraceae bacterium
ACATCGACATTTTTGGTGGCCCAGTTGCCCATCTGCACGGTGAACTTGAGATACAGCGGGACGGAGGTCACACGTTCGTTCTTCCATTCACCGACTTTTCGGCCGTCGCAGAACCAGGTGAGCTTGCCCGGTTCCCACAGCAACCCGTAGTGATTCCAACCATCCTGCGTGGGCAGGTGATAGATGTGGGCGTTGCCCCATTGCTTGTGGGCCTTGTCGTAGCCGTCCCAGTGGGCGGCGATGTTGTAGCGGTTGGGGCCCCACTCGGTGAGATGTTCCCAGATGTCGATTTCCATGCCGCCGTTCTCGGTGGCGCGACGTTGCCAGATGTCGCCGTTGCCTTCGCCGCGATCGGGCATCATCCAGAAGGCCGGCCAAAGCCCGCGGGCGCCGGGGCGCTTGATGCGCGCCTCGAAATACCCGTATGCCTGCGTCCACTTGTCGAGCGTCGTCACCGCACCGGTGGCGTACTCGCGGGTTGGAAGCTGCGGGTTGTTGTATTGATGACCGGGGTTCCGCTCGCACTTGATGACGAGCTTGCCGTCCTCGAGGTAGACGTTTTCCTGGAGGTATCGCTGCGTCTCCGCACCGGCCGGACCATCCCAGACGAGGCGCGGCGTCCATCGCGATTCATCCAGCTTGTCGCCGTCAAAATTCTCATCCAGCGTTTGCACCCAATCCCCCTCGACCGGCGGGCGCGTCCCAACCCATTCGGGGACTTCGGCGAACTCCTTGCGGTTGGCCTTGATGTCGTCGATCGCAATGCGATAGGCCTGCTTCGGCTGATCGACCATGACCAGCACGCCAATCACGTTGGATGGATCGAGATCGAACCCCTTGTTGCCCCAGGATCGCCCGAATGTCACCGTGAGGGTTTTCGTGGCGTTCGGTTCGAGCGTGATCGCCTCGACGTTGCAGTGGTCCGTTCCATTGGCGCCGGGGTTGTCGATGCGCGCCTGGACCCTTGCCGGCGCGCTCGACAAGTTCGTCACCTGCATCTCCACGCTTTTGAAGTTGGACAGATCCCATTTTCTGGCCAGCGGTTTGAGATAGACCGCCGGCCATTGTTCACCGACGTCGTAGGTGGCGATGAGCCGGCCGTTGTCGAGCGTCGCGGAAGCGCCGCGCTCCTCGACGCGCCCGTCCAGGATGAAATCCCTGCCAAAATCGAACAGCATGCCTTCGAGATCCACGGTGTCCATTTCCCGCACGGTGGCCTGTCCATAAGCCTTGAGATTGTCGATGAGCAGCACACTGCCGGCCTGCGGACGTTCGGCATAAACGAGGGCGCGAACAACCTTGGCGGAGTTCAGGCTGAAGCCCGGCGCTCCCCAGGATTGTCCGAATGTCACGCGGAGGGTTTTGGTTTCACCGGACTTGAGATGGATTTTTTCGGCATTGGAAGCCGAACCATCGGATCTGCCCGGATTGTCCACGCGCATCGCCGCGGTGATGCCGTGCGGGCCGGGGTTGGTGACATCGACCTGCACGCCGGCGTAGTTGGACAGGTTCCATGCGCCCGAGGGCGCGTCGAGATGCACGGCGGGATAAGACTCTCCGGCGGCGAAGGTCGCCTTCAGCGCCTTGCCACCGCCTTCCGCGGTCACGATTTCAAACGCCGCGCCCGCGTTGCGGATCTTGCCCAGGTCCGTGCCATCCTCGAAGTCATACAGCATTCCCGAACCGCCCGGGGCTTCGGCGATGATGTCGTTGGCGGTGTTGCCCGCATTGTCCCCGCCGGTGGTCGCGAGTTGAACCGCACGAACGGCGCTGACCTGAATCGTCACCGGCGCCTTCGGATGCTCGACAAAGACGACAATCTCCTTGATCCTGGCCGGATCGAGAGCGTAGCCGGGGTTGCCGTAGGATTTTCCGAACGGCACGCGAAGGGTTTTCTTGTCGCCGGGCTTGAGATGCACCGCGTTGATGCTCCACGGCGACTGTCGCCAGTCGCCCGGATTGTCCAGCCGGCCATGCACCCGTCCGGGGGTGTCGCCGGTGTTGACGAGATCGAACTCGACGGCGTTGTAGTCCGACAGATCCCACGCGCCGTCCGGTGCGGTGAAATGCACCGCGGGGTACGGTTCACTGGCGCTGTAGGTGATCTTCAGTCCCCCCTCCACCTGTTCGGCCGCGGCGCTCTTGGTCTGAAGCGCGGCCGCGTCAAACGCATCATTGAATTCAATCACCGCCTTCGCCGCGGCCTGCGCGCCTGTCGTCGCGGAACCGAACAGCAGGGCGGTGAAGAGAGACAGGACAACCAAAGCGGCACGGTGATTCATCATGCAAAACATCCATTTGTGAGAGGACGGCGACAATCGGAGTTTTCCGGTATGAACGGGATCAGTTCGCCTTGTATTTCACCTGCCCGTTCAGGAGGGCGCGATGCAGACCCTGGTTGAACTGGGTGGATTCCCAGTCCTCTTTCATGCTTCGGAACGTTTCAACGTGTCCATCGACGAAGGAGACGACGGTGCTTTTGCCGTGACGATACGCGACCACGCGATTCAACCCCCCCCCGGGGTCGCCCTGGTAAAATTGCTCGAAGAGGTATGACTTGTGGTTGTTGTCGCGCGCGACATCCACCAGCAGGATCGTTCGCGAGCTTTCGCGGATCGCCGACAGCTTCTTGTTGCCCCAGCCAAAATTATTGTGCCAGCATTCATTCACGCCAATGCCGACAATATCATCCCATGAGGCTCTGTTCCCCAGCGCGGGGCAGACGCCGACAGGTGAATTGTTGTCGGTCGTGTCCTGCCTGGTGTTGCCGATGTACTGCCCGACATGGCGGTAGGCGTACCACGGATATCGACCATTGAACGGCGTGGGGTAGCTCCGCTCGAAAGGCGGCAGAACCCCCTTGTTGTCATGGACATATTGGAAGATTCCCATTGCCACCTGTCGATGGTTCGACATGCACTGCGTCATCACGGCCGCGGTGCGGGCCTTGGTCAGCGCGGGCATGAGGATCGAAATCAGAAGGGAGATGATACCGATCACCACAAGCAACTCGACCAGCGTAAAAGCTTTTCGATTGGTTCGTGTCATGTGTCACATCCTTCCGATTCAAGATGGTCCGGTGCGGCGTCAGGCGCGCCGGCGGCGCAGCAGCCCGGCGGCAGCGCCCGCGAGAAGCGCGATCGACGCAGGTTCGGGGACCGGCGTGATCCGAATGTTGTCCAGGTCCAGCGTGAACTGCCCGGACGTGCTGGCGCGGAACCCGATTCCGACCGTGCTGAAAGCCGCGGTTTCAAAGGTGATCGATCCGCCGAAGTCATCGTCGCCCACCCGCAGATCGAGGACCGGCCGATTCTGATCATCGATGTTGTATGTAAGCGTGAGATGCACGAAATCCGTGGCCGAATTGTTGTAACCCGAATTGCCGGAGATATCGCCGGTGAGCGTTCCCGTGTTTGTCGAAGTGGATGAGGACGGGTTCGCATTGGAGCTGAACCGGATCAGATCATTTGAGCCGCTTTGATCGACATTGAACAAGGCGAGGTAGGCGCTGTTTTCCGCCGCCGCGTCGCCATCGATGAGGTAGATGCCGATGGATTGTCCGCTTCGGCTCAATCGGGCATCCAACTCGATCGTCACGCCCGCGGCGAAGGTGTCCCGCACCGTCGCGTTCGCGGGGGTGGTGTCGTAAACGGTGGTGTAGCGCGAGCCTCCGCTGCCGCCGGTGATGCGGAGATAATCGTTGGCAATGCCATTGTCGCTCTGCGTCGCGGTTGGCGCGCCGCTGCCGGTGGTGCCTTCGTCTTCCAGCAGGCGGAAATTGGAACTGAACTGCCCCTCGGTTTCAAAATCCAGATTCACCGCCGCATTCGTCCCGGCCGCCATTGCTCCGATCGACAACACACCTGCCAGATAAGAAAATCGCATTATGTTCTCCGTACACAAAGTCTTCCCTCCTCTGATGAATCATACGCCATGGCTGCTGTGCAAATGCGAAAAAGACCTGCGGTTTTGCGACAGATTTTTTCCCGGCCAAAAACAAGCCTACAACGAGGGCGGGCGCTGTCCGGCAGCGCTAAGACGATCATTATTATTTGCTATGAATAAGTTTACAGAGGTTGTTCCGGGCGCGGCCGTCGTCGTCGCAGCAGCGCGGCGCCGCTGATCCCAAGCAATCCAATCGAGGCCGGCTCGGGAACCGAAACCTGCATGTATCCGTCGCCGATGTCGGTGATCACCAGGTTGTGCGCCGTTTCATTGCGAATGCGTCCGCCGATCCAACTGTTGACCTGCGTCTCGGTCGCCTTGACGCGGAAAACCGCGTTGTCATCGGTGAGGGTGAAACGTGCGTCGGCGCTGGCGCCGCCTGCGAAAAGAGACGCGGTGTCCATCTGCACCACCGCATCGCCGATGCGAATGCCCCATGCGCCGCTCCCAAATCCGGCGATGCCGTTCGCGATTTGCAGCGTTCCGCCACCGGTCACGGTAAGGTTGTTGCCGCGCAGGTAAACCTGCGCGCCGGGGCCGCTCATATAGAGGGTATTGCCGGCGTCGATGGTCCATGTGCGGTTATTGTGCAACTCAAAGTTGCTGCCGAACGTGTTGGTTCCCGCGCCGCCGCTCTTGACCGTTCCCAGGTTGGTGAACTTCGATCCCGTCAGCGTCCACCCGGAGGCCTGGAAGTCGATGTGCCCGATGCTGCGATTGCTGGAGAGGGTGACCGTGCCGGCTGTGGCGGTTGAATTGAATACAGCCGTATCCTGCCAGTCATTGTTTGCCGGCGGGTTGCCGCTTGCCCAGTTGCCGCCGGTTTCGAACAGGCCGTCGTTGGCGTCCCCTGTCCAGATGATATTCGCCCCTTGCACCGGGGCGTCAAGCATCAGCCCGCCCGCTGCCAGAACAACCATACCAAGTTGCATTGCCCAGCGACGCGTATGAACTCGCTTCTCCATGCAAACCTCCACAAAATTGAAAACCCGCGAGACGAAATGATGCACAAACATTACCACATGTCGTATGCGAAAATGCGTAAAAACTCTATTATTTTGCGACATGGCATGAGTCCGATATACTGTCCCGCATGACCCGCTTGAATCGGACGCCTCCGCGCATCGCGCTGCTCATGCACAACTGGGTGGGTTATCTGCACGGAGTGCAACTGGGTATTTCCGATTATCTGGTGCAGCGTCCTGAATGGATCTGGACGCGAATGCTTCCCCTGACGGAGACTTTCGCGCAACTGGCGTCCGGGCGGATCGATGGGATGATCGCCTATGTCGAGCGCGATTACATTCCCGCGCTCGAGGCGTTGAATATTCCGATCGTCGATGTCGCCAACTGGTCATCACACAGTCCGTTTCCGCGCGTGCTTCCCGACGATGTGGCGGCCGGACAAATGGCGGCGCGCTATTTCATGGATATGGGATTGCGGCATTTCGGCGTCATCGGTCCGACCGGAGCGGCGTTTTCAGATGCGCGCCAGGAGGGGTTCATTCAGGCGTTGACCGCGGAGGGATTCACCGCCGACATCTTCGCGACGCGCCCCCATACCCTCCGCCGGACCATGGACATGCCACCCGGCCTCAACCGTCCGATCCTCTCATGGCTCACCGAACTTCCTCAGCCCGCCGGCGTGTTCGCGACCTACGACAACGCCGCCGCCGAAGTCCTTGAAGCCTGCCGTCACGCCGCCATCCCCGTGCCCGAGCACATCTGCGTTCTGGGCGTTGACAATGATGAACTCATCAGCCGGTTCAGCCATCCTCCCCTGTCGAGCATCGCGCTGCCCACTGAAAAAATCGGCTTCGAGGCCGCGCGTCTGCTCGATCATCTCATGTCCGGCGGCGAGCGTCCCGCCGATCCGATTTTCCTGTCGCCGGTACGCGTGGTCCCGCGGCAGAGCACCAACCTGCTTTTCATTCCCGATGAAGATGTCCTGGCCGCGGTGCGGTATATCCGCGAGCATGTCCACGAGCGCGTCACCGTGCAGGAACTGCTGCGGATCGTGCCGGTCAACCGCCGCTACCTCGAGCGCAAATTCAAGAAGCACGTCGGCCGCACGCCCCTCCAGGAAATCCGGCGTGTTCGAGTCGATAAAGCCAGGGAATTGCTCATCACCACCGACATGCCAATGCCCGCCATTGCCCGTCAAAGTGGTTTTCCCAATCCGGAGCGTCTTGCCAATGTCTTTCATGCGTCCGTCGGCCTGACCCCCTCGGCGTATCGCAAGAAGCACCGTCCCGAGAGCATGATGGGATAGCCTGGGCGTCGCTTCGCAATGCCTGTGGAGAGAGCCGGGGATCGCCGTTCCGCGGATCAGACATCCAGCCCGTCGGCCTCTTCGGCGCGTTCCATGATGAAGCGGAAGCGCGCCGAGGCGTCCTTGCCCATGAGTTCATTGATGACGCGATCGGTCTCGAGGGCGTCGGAGATTTCGACGCGCAGCAGCCGACGGGTTTTGGGATTCAGCGTGGTTTCCCAGAGTACCTTGGGCATCATCTCTCCGAGTCCTTTGAAGCGGGTGATCTCGGTCCTGGCGTTGCCCCTGGCGTGTTGCCGAAGGATGTGTTCCTTGTCGGCGTCGTCGGCGGCCCAGTGGGTTTCCTTGCCGATATCGACGCGATAAAGCGGGGGGAGGGCGATGAAGACCCGGCCGGCGTCGATGAGCTGCCGCATGTGACGGAAGATGAAGGTGAGCAGCAGGGTGGTGATGTGATGCCCGTCGCTGTCGGCGTCGGCGAGCAGCACGAGGCGCTGATAGCGCAGCTTGGACGGGTCGCAATCCAGCCCCGCGCCGCAACCAAGAGCGGTGACGAGATCGGCGATCTCGCGGTTTTCGAGCACCTTGGCGAGCGAGGCGCCTTCGGTGTTCAGCACCTTGCCGCGCAGAGGAAGGATCGCCTGGGTGTTGCGGTCGCGGCCTTGCTTGGCGGAGCCTCCGGCGCTGTCGCCTTCGACGATGAACAATTCGCTGTCGGCGCGGTTGCCGCTGGAGCAGTCGGCGAGCTTGCCGGGGAGATTCAACCGGCCGGCGGTGGCGGTTTTGCGGCTGATGCTCGCGGATGCGGCGCGGCTGGCTTCACGCGCCCGCGCGGCGATGATGATGCGGTTGACGATGGTCTCGGCGACAGTGCGGTTGTTGTTCAGCCACTGCTCGAGCGCCGGCCGCACGGCCGAGTCGATCATCGACTGCACCTCGGGGTTGTTGAGGCGGTCCTTGGTCTGTCCCTGGAACTGCGGCTCCTCGATGAAGACGCTGAGCACGCCGATGACGCCTTCGCGGATGTCCTCCGCCGTCAGGGTGACGCCTCGCGGGGTGAGGTTGTGGGTTTCAATGTAATTGCGGATCGCCTTGAGTACGCCGGCGCGCAGCCCGTTCTCGTGTGTGCCACCACTGGCGGTGGGAATGCCGTTGACGTAGCTCCGCAGCAATTCCTCGGTGCTTTCCGTCCAACTGAAGCACATCTCGATGCGGGTCCCGTTTTGCTTTTCAAGCGCAAACGGCTGCTCATGAACCGCCCGGGCGCTCTTCTCGACAAGGATCCTGTTCATGAAGGCGAGAATGCCGTCCTCGTGATGGAAGACTTCCTTTTTGCCGTTGACCTCGTCGTTCCAGATGACTTTCAGGCCTTTGTGGATGTAGCTCGCGACCTCGAGGCGTTCACGGATGGTGTCGGGATTGAACTCGGTGCGTGGGAAGATCTGCGGATCGGGATGAAAGCGGATGGTCGTGCCGCTGCCGCGCGCGGCGCCGAGTTTTTTCAGTTTTCCGGCGGCCTTGCCCTGGCGGAATTCCATCTCCCACTCCCCGCCGTTGCGTTTGACGGTGGCGACGAGTTTTTTGGACAGGGCGTTGACGACCGATGCGCCCACGCCGTGCAGCCCGCCGGAGGTTTTGTAATTGCCGGCCGATCCGTTGTCGAACTTTCCACCGGCGTGCAGCGTGCAAAGGATGACCTCGATCGCCGGCTTTTTATGCTTGGGGTGCGTATCGACGGGAATGCCCCGGCCGTTGTCGGAGACAGTGACGCTGGCGCCGTCCTTATGCAGCGTGACCTCGATCTGGTTGGCGTGGCCGTTCATCGCCTCGTCAACCGAATTGTCGAAAATCTCCCAGACAAGATGATGCAGCCCCGCCGACCCGGTCCCCCCAATGTACATCCCCGGACGCTTGCGCACGGGATCGAGGCCTTCGAGAACGGTAATGCTGCTGGCGTTGTAGGTGGCGGTTGCGGTCATGCGTCCTTGCAAAAAGAGGGTCCTAAAACATCCATCGGCCAAACGACGGGCGGAGGGATAGAATTATACCCGAACAGAACCCGGTCAGGTAGGGGGACGCAAAGTGCTTTTTGACAATATTTGCTGGACAGCCTGTCAAGGCGATGTTAGGGTTGTATGGAATGAAAGGGGTTGTTGCCTATGCCCTCAGTCGAACATGGAACAATCTGGCCAGCAGACCCACACACGCTTGCCAAGATCGAAATTTTGAAGGGGTATTTGAACGCTTACTTTCCAATCCTCGGTCGGGCCAAACGAGGCCAGCAAATCTTGCTTGTGGACGGATTCGCCGGACCGGGAGAATACACGAACGCCAGTGATGGATCGCCAGTTGTGGCTCTCATCACAGCATCCGCCGCAATCAAGACGCTTGCCAGCGCGTGGGTCGCAGGTGACGTAAACTGCGCATTCATCGAGCCAGACAAAGATCGCTGCGATCATTTGCGCGAACGCCTCAAGAAAGTTCAAGTCCACTCGAAGGTCAGAACTCAGGTGTTGGAGAAGACCTTTGTGGGCGGGATCTCAGACCTGAAACAAAGTATGCCAAGGCCGTTCACGACGGCTGATCCACTTTTCGTCTTCATTGATCCTTTTGGGGCCACGGGCGTCCCCTTTGCGACGGTGACCTCGATACTTAGCACACGTTGCTCGGAAGTTCTCATTAACCTCGATTCAGATGGGATTACCCGCAATTTGCCTTTGCCGGGGCTGAAGGACTTCGCCCAACGGGAATCGCTTATGACGAGCGTGTTTGGCGACGACTCATGGCGAACGGCCATTACAAGTACGAACTTCAGGACCCAATGTCAGCAAGTGCTCGAACTCTACAAAAAGAAGCTTCGTTCCATCCCAGCGGTCGAGTACGTATTCTCGTTCGAAATGCGTGGTGCCGACGACACGCTGAACTATCACTTGGTCTTCGCCAGTCAGAATCCGCTTGGTTTGAAGAAGATGAAGGAAGCCATGAAGTCGATTGACAAAACTGGCAGTTACAGCTTCTCGGATGGACATATCAATCAGATAACCATGTTCCGCTTCGATCATCCCGAAGATTTCGCACCGAAGCTGCACCAGCAGTTTATTGGCAAAGAAGTACCGTATGCAGACCTCACCAAGCTAACTTTGAATGAAACTCCGTTCATTGAGCCGATTCAGATGCTGAAGGTGCTTCTGGATCGTGGCCAGATTGAAGTCACCCTAATCGATCCCAAACGAAACCGGGGATTAAGCGAGAAGCACGTGAGCAAGGTGAAGTTTCTCGACAAGCCTCCGATAAAAAAGGCTTCGCCGATTAGCGGCAAGCAGGGAGATCTGTTCAGTGGCAACTAAATCCTCCATAGAGTGGACGGAGATGACGTGGAACCCGGTCACGGGTTGCACGAAGATCAGCCCGGGCTGTAAGCACTGTTATGCCGAGCGGGTGGCGAAACGCCTCAAGGCAATGGGCGTAAAGAGCTACGCTAACGAGTTCAAACTGACCCTTCAGCCCCAGATGCTCGAACAGCCACTTCGTTGGCGGACGCCACGGACCGTGTTCGTCAACTCGATGTCCGACCTGTTTCACACGGCCGTGCCAGTGGAATTCATTCAGCAGGTCTTTGACGTGATGCGTCGTGCCCACTGGCATACCTTCCAAGTCCTCACGAAACGCTCAGACCGCCTACTCGAACTCAACGACCAAATCGAGTGGCCCGAAAACGTTTGGATGGGCGTTTCGGTGGAGAACGAAAGCTACAAGTTCCGCATCAACGACCTAAGAAAAACCCACGCGAAAACAAAATTCCTCTCGTTGGAACCTCTGCTTGGTCCACTTTCGAATTTGAAGCTGAATAAGATCGACTGGGTGATCGTCGGCGGCGAATCGGGTCCCGGTGCGCGGCCAATGCAGCAGGATTGGGTTGAGGACATTCGCGATCAGTGCGCTAAGGCGGACGTAGCCTTTTTCTTTAAGCAGTGGGGTGGTACGAACAAAAAGCGGTCCGGACGTAAGCTTGAAGGCCGGACGTGGGACGACATGCCAGATCGACGACTGTCTGCGCTTAGCCTGCCGGTCCTAGCCTGACGCTTTGTGTGTCTATCGACCTTGCACAGAATATAGAAGAACGGATGTCTCAATCTGCCCTTCGGCGGGAGTGTATCTCCGGTCGACACGGCGGCGCAAATAGTCGACGGGCCAGTTGGACAAGTCGACCGGATGGCAGGGGGTGTCGACAGTCCCGGCGGGAACGTCGACGGGATTCGGAGCCGCGTCGACCGCGCGAGGTTTCCGGTCGACTCGGCGAGCAATCTTGTCGACGGGGAAGGTCAATCGGCCGAAGATTTTTGAGTTCATATCGTTGCGAATCCCTGGTTTTGGTGTTGAAAACGCGGTTTTTCGAATCGGACGTTGGGGAGAGTCGGTGTTACGCTCAAGCGGGTGGCGGTGGGGGCCGATGCGGAGGGTGTTACTTGCATTCGGCGACGAAAGGACCGTCATGGGCAGGAGTTTTTTTAACGGCAGCGCGGGTTGGCGGGCGCTGGATGTTGGCGCCGGCGCGTGCCAATTCGCCTTGACGACGGGCAGTTGCCCCGTCCACGTCAGATGCTGGTCACCATAACCGGAGACATAGCTCCATTCCACCGTGAACTCCCCTGGCTGTCCGAGCTCAGCGAAGTCTTGCGGGGTAATGACGAGATACGACCGCGCGATTCGCCCGGGCGGAAGCGTCGGCAGCCTTCCCGGTGCGATGGCCGCGGCCGGCCCGAGGTACTTCGCGGGAGTGCCATTATGCGACAGCCTGATTGTCGTGTAGTACAAGAGCAGTCCGCTCACCGTCTGGTCTTGATCGCTGACGTTGCGGATCTCCGCAAGCAGCCGGATCGGTTCGGACACCGGCGCCTCGTCGAACGACGCGACGAGCCGAGCTTGGATTGGTGAACCGGCGACGCCGGACCACGGGGACTCCTGCGCGCGCAGCGCCAGCCACCGCAAGCGGTGGTCGTCACGGAGCCGCTGGACGTCTGCCGCCTGGCCGGTGGCGGTCTGTTCAATCGCCCGGTCGATCCGGTTCAACTTGTCCCGAAGCTGTTGTTGCCCGTGGATCGCCACTACTGCGGTCGCGATAGCTGCGAGTGACAGGAGTAAGGGAAGGATGGTTAATAGTCGTCGCACAACTTCCTTTGACGCGCGACCGTGAGGAAAGTTCGCCCGGCACGCCAACTGCTATTGACTGGGTTTTTCTCGGGAGAAACCGTTTCCTCCGCGGTTGGGATTTGTGCGCACGCGGGTACCGGGGGGGCGTGCCTCACTGAAGTGAGCACGCCGGGGCGTTCGTGGGGGAAGTTCATCTCCTGTTTGTGAAGATTCGTGTTATTCGTGGATGAAAAATCTTCACGGTTTCGGAGTACTGCGAACTGTGGCGCCCGGCGTTTCTTATGACAACTGGGCGGGCGCGGGGACCTTGTCGTGGATGACTTCGACGATCTGGCCGCGCGAGACGAACTCGTGTCCTTTGCCGCCTCGGCCGGTGATTTTGTATCGACCGGTGTTCAGGCGTTGCTCGCCGCCCATGCTGGTTTTGACCGTCAGCGTGTCGCGATCGGATTCGGCGGTGATCGCGCTAATCAGGCGATCGGTTTTGTCCAGCTTGATCAGCATCACGCCCTTGCCCGGCCCGGAAAGGAAGTTGATCTCGTCGGCTCGGCAGAGCAGGACGCGGCGATTGTGGCTGGCCGCGATGACCGTCTCCCTGCCGCCGACAATGGTCGCGAGGCTGACCTCCATTCCCTGCGCCGGGCGCGCGTAGCGCCGGCCTGACCGCGTGGAGACCTCGCGAAACGCATCCAGTCCGAATCGCAGCGCGTACCCATCGCTGGTGACGGCCAGCCCGTGCAGCTTCGGCGCGGCGTCGGGCGATTTGGGATTGATCGCGGTCATCTTCGCGGGAAGGACGCGATCGTCCATCGACCGCGCGGCCACGATCCGTTCCCCATCCTTGAGCTTGAACAGTTTCTGGATCGGCTCGCCATAGCCGGTGGTGGCCGGGATGTCGATGATCCGCGCGGTGTACGCCGTGCCGTAGCTGCTGAAGAAAACGATCGTCGCGCGGGTGCTGCCGGCAACCAGCGACAGGATGCGGTCGCCTTCGCGCAGCCGGGTCGTCTCGGGGTTGATTTCCTTCTGGCGTTTCACCCATCCGTCGGCGGTGACGAGAACATGATTGTCCTCGGCGACGATGAAATCCTCGGCCGAGTATTCCACCTCGTTCTCCGCCGCCTCGATCAGCGTGCGGCGCTTGTTCTTCGGCTCTTTGCCGTAGGTTTTGGCCAGTTGCTCGATCTCACTCCTGACAATGCCCCATCGACCGGTGGCCTGCTCCTCATCCAGCAAGCGGCGGATTTCCCTGGCGCGCTTGTTTCTTTCGGCCAGTTCCTCGCGGATCAGGTTGATCTCGAGCCTCGCCAGCCGGTAGAGCTTGAGTTCGAGGATGTCCTCAACCTGTCCGGGATCGAGTCCATCGTCCTTCGGCTTGCGCGGGCCGTGCGGGGCGATGCCGTATTTTTTGAGGATGCGTTCCGCCGCGTCGGCCTTGCCTTCGCTGGCGCGAATGATTTTGATCAGGTCGTCGAGAATGTCGAACGCGAACGCGAACCCTTCCAGCGTGTGGATGCGCTTGAGAAGATTCTCCAGCTCATGCGCGAGGCGCTTCGTCACCACCTCCAGCCGGAAGTGGAGAAAGTGCCAGAGGATCGCCTTCAATCCCAGCCGTTCCGGGCGGCAGGCCTCCGGGTTGTCGGTCGGGATCAGGCACGTCAGGTTCACATTGAAGTTAGTCTGGAGCAGCGTGTGCTTGAACAGGTACGCCATGACCTTGTCGATTTCGGCGTCCTTCTTCAACTGGAGTTCGATGCGAACGTCGTCGGTGCTGATGTCCTTCACATCCAGCAGCAGGGGCATTTTTCGGCCGATCACGATCTGCGCGATGGCCTCGACCAACTCCGCCTTGTTCACGCCATAGGGAGTGCTGGTGATGTAGATCGTCTGCGCCGCACGGGTGGAGGGGCCTTTCTCCCATGTGGCGCGCATGCGGATCGTGCCCTGTCCGGTCTTGTAAATCTCCCGAAGCTCGTCGCGCGTGTTCAGCACCTGCCCGCCGGTCGGGAAGTCCGGGCCGCGCACGGCGTCATTGGCGACGAGCTGATATTCCTTGATCTCCGGATCGTCGATCAGCTTGAGCAACGCGGCGCACACCTCTGCGAGGTTGTGCGGGGGAATGTTCGTGGCCATGCCCACGGCGATTCCGGCCGAACCGTTCAGCAGCAGGTTGGGGATTCGGCTTGGCAGCACCACCGGTTCTTCGCGCGTTCCGTCGTAATTCGCACGGAAGTGGACCGTTCCCTGTCCGATCTCCTGGATCGTTTCGGAGGCGATGGGCGTCAACCGGCATTCGGTGTATCGCATGGCGGCGGCGGGGTCGCCATCCATCGATCCGAAGTTGCCGCTGCCATCCACGAGCGGCGCGCGCATCATGAAGGGCTGCGCCATGCGCACCAGCGCTTCGTAGATCGATCCGTCTCCGTGCGGGTGATAGCGGCCCATCACGTCTCCGACCACCGTCGCCGACTTGCGGTGCTTCACATCGGCGCGCAGGCCGTTCTGCCACATCGTGTAGATGATGCGGCGGTGAACCGGCTTCATGCCGTCGCGCACATCGGGAAGGGCGCGGCTGGTGATGACCGAAAGGGCGTAATTGAGGTAGCGGCTTTGCGCGATCTCCGCGAGGTTGGCGCCATCTTCGCCGCGCGGGGAAGAGGGCAAGCCATTTCCCCGACCGACGGCGCCGTCGCCCGCGACGGCGTTCGACCCGTTGGTCCGCTCGATGGAATTGGATTTTTCCTGATCTTTGAAACGCTTGACGGCCATTCATTCTCTCCCAGGCGCTCCGTCGCCACCATTTCGACGGTTTCGCTGCCTCATCTACCACATTATCGGCACAAGGGCTTCGACGACTACAATTTTCCGCTCGATTTGTTAGGAAAGTGTACGGTAACGAGCCTGTGGGAATCAACGGTGTCGGCCCATTGCCACCGAAGATGTTTCACGGATCGCGATACGATCGGTTTTCCCGCAGCCACGCCTGTCGCCAGCGGGGCTGCTGCTCGAAGGTCACTTCGGCCCAAAGTCCGCGTCCTTTTTTCCGCGCTTCGGATTCGGCAAGCTCGAACTGGGACCGCAGGGAATGATCGAATCGTCGATCCGCATACGCCTGCCCGTCGCGGACCAGCGCGAGGTTGAGGTTGTCGTTTTCGCTCAGAAAGAGGTAGGCGAGCAGCCGGCCATACCGGTCGCGAACGCCGATCGGCTCGAGCCGGACGATGACCGTTTTTCCCTCGGCCCGCGCGATCATGTAGTCCCGCGATTGCTCGGCCCAATGGTTGGCCGGATTGCCGTCGCGCGCCGTTTCGGGCGCGTCGATTCCGAGCAGCCGCACCCGCGTCTCCTCGCCGCCGTCCACTGGACGAATCCGCACCGTGTCGCCGTCGATGGCGCGGGTCACGACGTATTTCCGTTGATCGAAGGTTCTCCAGTCGTCCCCGGGATGTCCGAACATCCCCGCACGATCCATCGCCGCGGCAACCGCCAGGACCAGCACGGCCGCGGTGACCGCGAGGCGCGTCCATCCCCGTCGGTTCAGGCGCGGTCGCGTGTACGCGTTGGATCGGCGTCGGGACGTCGTCCGCTCCTATTTCAGCTTGTCCAACTCGAACGCATCATGCACGATCCGCAGGGCGTCGGGGCCTTGATCCTTGTCGATGATGCAACTGATCTTGATCTCGCTGGTGGTGATGTTCTGGATGTTCACCTTCGCGTCGGCCAGCGCCTTGAACATGCGCTGCGCGACGCCGGTGTGAACCCGCATGCCCACTCCGACCACGCTTACCTTGGCGAGATCCCCCTGGTAGGTCGCGCTCGTCTCCCCGCCCAGCTCCCGGCAAAGTCGGTCCACCACGGATCGGATGTCGGCCAGGTCGCCATGCTCGACGGTGAAACTGATGTTGGCGGTATTGTCGTCCATGACGTTCTGGATGATGTCGTCCACGACGATGTTCGCCGCCGCGATGTCCCCGAAGATTTTCGCCGCCACCCCGGGATGGTCGGGGACGTGCTTGAAGGTCACCCGCGTCAATTCCTTCTTCAAGGCCGCGCCGGATACGACAATGTGTTCCATGTTCGATGTCTCCGCGACGATCCACGTTCCTTCGCGTTGGTTCTGGCTGTTGCGGACGTGGATCGGGACGTTGTATTTCTTGGCGAACTCCACGGCCCGCGTTTGCAGCACCGACGCGCCCAGCCCCGAAAGCTCGAGCATTTCGTCGTAACTGATGCGATCGATTTTCCGCGCGTTTTTCACCACGCGCGGATCGGCGGTGTAAATGCCATCGACGTCGGTGTAGTTTTCACACACGTCCGCCGACAGCACCGCGCCGACCGCGACCAGCGTCGCGTTGCTGCCCCCGCGTCCGAGCGTGGTGTAATCGCCCTCGGGGGTCACGCCCTGGAAGCCCGCGACGATCACGATCGCCCCCCGTCGAAGCTGATCGAAGATGCGCTGCTTGTTGATCGACTGGATGCGCGCTTTGGAGAAGGCGTTGTCCGTCACCAGCCCGATCTGTCCGCCGGTGAAGCTGATCGCGTCATGCCCCTGGGCGTGAATCGCCATCGCCATCAGGGCGATCGTGACCTGCTCCCCGGTCGCGAGGAGTTGATCCATCTCGCGCTTCGGAGGCGCCTTGTCGCACCCGCCGTAGGCGCAGACTCGTTCGGCCAGGTCCACGAGGGTGTCGGTCGTGTCGCCCATGGCGCTGACCACGACCACCACCTGGTGTCCCGCCTGCCTGGCGGCGATCGCCCGTTTGGCGGCGCGATGAATCCGCTCCGCGTCGGCGACGCTTGTGCCGCCGAATTTCTGTACGATTAAACCCATATGCTCCAACAACTTTCCGCTGGGGAATCGGGGATTATAGTATTCGATCCATTTCCCTCAACGTCTCCGCATCTTTCCCGTTCTGTTCGTAAAGATCGCGTTCATCATGCAAATGAAACAGCCCGGCGAGGACCGGGCTGTTCGGGGGCTTGATTTCGGTCGAAGCGATCATCGCTTGGAGAACTGGAAGCGCCGGCGTGCGCCGCGCTGACCGTATTTCTTGCGTTCCTTCATGCGGCTGTCGCGGGTGAGGAATCCGCCGTCGCGAAGGGCGGCTTCGAGCGACTGGTCATACTTGGTCAGCGCCCGGCCGAGGCCCATGACGATCGCGCCGGTCTGCCCGGTGGGTCCGCCGCCGTTCGCATTGACCAGCACGTCCATCTTACCACCGGTGTTGGTCACTTCGAGCGGACCGAAGATGCTCTTGCGGTCGCGTTCGTTGGTGAAGAAGTCGTTGAGGGTCCGGCCATTGATCTCGATTTTGCCCGTGCCGGGCGCGATGCGCACGCGCGCCACCGCCGTCTTGCGGCGACCGACGCCCCACACATAGGTGGGCTTGGTTTTGGGAAGACCCGATTCTTCGGCGACGGGTTGGGTGGATTCTTCGACGGGGCTGGTGGTTTCTTCTGCCATGGTTTTGAAGTAGTTGCAGGGTGCGGGTTATTGGTTGCCGGCGAGCGGCGATTCCTCGACTAAGCGAGCTTCAGTTCCTTGGGTTGCTGGGCGCTGTGCGGATGCTCGGCGCCGCGATAGATCTTCAATTTACCGAGGATGTTGCGGCCCATCTTGCTTTTGGGAAGCATCCGGCGCACCGCAAGCTCGATGAGCTTTTCCGGGTGAAGGGAGGCCATGCGCTCGTAGGTGTAGACGCGCCGGCCGCTGGTGTATCCGGAGTAGCTGTCATATTCGAGCGTGGCGGCCTTGTTGCCGGTGACCTTGATCTTGTCGGCATTGAGAACAACGACGAAATCGCCGGTGTCCACATGGGGCGTGTAGGTGGGCTTGTGCTTGCCCTGGAGAATGACCGCGATCCTGGATGCGAGTCTTCCGAGAACCAGATTCTCGGCATCGATCACATGCCAGTTTGCCTGTACTTCGCCCGGCTTGGGCATATAGCTGCTCATCTTCGCTTCCTCAAAAGTCCGCAACATCAAGTGAGAGAGTCACCCGACGGGCGGAGGGTGCCCGCGAGTGACGAATCGGCGAACATATGCGAGCCTTCAAAATCTGTCAAGGAAGACGGATGCGCCGCACGACGAAAAAATATTGCGAATCCCGATTCCTTTCGTTTGGCCTTCCTGACACGACTTGTCGCCGGCGAGATCTTTTATACTTTTCATTGTATTCCGGGAGGAATATTTTTTTTGAAAAACGAGTCGTCGGCATGTGGAAATAGGAAAGATGGTTGCTATACTCCCGGCCGAAATGGACGGAGGTCGGCATGTCGTTTAAGGTGATCGAAGTCCAGCCGACTCCGAACCCCAACGCCGTCAAGTTCATGTTGGACAAGCCTGTCGCCGATCGGACGATGAGTTTTTTCAATAAGGACGCGGCCAGGGATCATGAGCTGGCCTCGAAGCTCTTCGAGATCAGCGGTGTGAGCAGCCTGCTGCTGCTGGGCGACTTCATTACGGTCAACAAAACGCCTCAGACCAAGTGGTCTCAGATCACCGGCAAGGTCAAGAAAATCCTGTCGGGAGTCTGATCGCGACGAGAGATGTTAAAATGGAATATCTGAATGGGTTGTGAGGAACCCATAAGTCCGAGCGCACGTATCACCCCATAGCGGTGGTGCAAAGAGTTTCTTCCCTCCTTACCCTCGCAGGTCTCACCCACGCCTGCGGGGGTTTTTTAATGGCATCCCACGGACCAATCAGAATGGAGGCTGTGATCCGGCCGCACCATTGGCGGATTCCTGTTGACAATCGGTCGATTTCTTGCGGAGTCGGTTGCCGCCGTGATATGACGGGATAAACCGTTCTTTTATGAAAGGGGCCTGTCATGAAGAGGCATTTCATCGTGTCGGCCGTTGTGGGTGTCGCCTTGCTGTCGCCGCTCGCGTTGCGCGCGGAGGAGATGGGCGAGGCGCCCGCCGCGCCGGTTCAGGAAACTTCCCAGCCGGAAGCGAAGGACGAAAAACCCGCCAAGCCGATTCGGCTCATCAACCCCTGGACAAAGCTCACCACGCTGTCGGATGAGCAGAAAGTCCGCATCCATGCGATCCACACCGAGTTTCTCGCCTCGCTTGCGGAATTGCGCAAAAACGAGCGAGAGCGGATCATGGCCGTCCTCACGGATGAGCAGAAGCAGGAACTGCAAGCCGCCCTGGACAAGGAGGCCGCCGACAGGAAAGTCCGTGCCGCCGAGCGAAAGGCGCGTGCCGCCGATCCCGGCGATGATGACGGCGCTGTCGCGGAAATGCCGTAGCGCTTTTTTTCGAGCCGGTCCCAGCCTGGTAAAAACATCATTGGCATGAGGTTCTCTCATGCCGCGCGGGCCATCGTCGATCGACGGCGGATCGAGTGGATCCCCGCGCATCCCGTCTTGTTTGGACGCCCCCCGATGCGATTCCGTTCCCGTGGGTTTCTCCGTCTTGCCGACCTTGGCGCGTTCGACAATAATGCCCCGCTTTCGCCGGCAATTGAACATGACATCAAACGAGATTCGCAAGCAATTCATCGACTTCTTCGTCCGCAGGCATGGGCACACGTTCGTGCCCAGTTCGCCGGTCGTCCCGCACGACGATCCGACGCTGTTGTTCACCAACGCGGGGATGAATCAGTTCAAGCCGATTTTTCTCGGGCAGGAGAAGCGCGCCTACACCCGCGCGGCGAACACGCAGAAGTGCATCCGCGCCGGAGGGAAGCACAACGACCTCGATGATGTCGGCCGATCGCGCCGGCATCACACCTTCTTCGAGATGCTCGGCAACTGGTCGTTCGGAGATTACTTCAAGCGCGGCGCCATCGAGATGGCGTGGGAACTGATGACGCAGGTCTTCAAGATGGACCCGACGCGCCTGCACGTCACCGTCTTCGAAGGTGATCCGTCGAACGGCGTGCCTCGCGACGACGAGGCGGTCGCCATCTGGAAGGAAGTCGCCGGCCTGCCCGACGATCACATTCATTATCTCGGCAAGGACAATTTCTGGGAAATGGGTGAAACCGGTCCGTGCGGACCCTGCACCGAAATCTTCTACGACCGCACGCCCGACAAGAGCGGCGGGCCTTCGATCGAAACCGGCGACGATCCCCGCGTCATGGAGTTCTGGAACAATGTCTTCATCCAATACAACCGCAACCCCGATCGCTCGCTGACGACGCTGCCTTCGCAGCATGTCGATACCGGGATGGGGTTTGAGCGGATGACCCAGATTCTTCAGGACAAGGGGGACAATTACGCCATCGATCTGTGGGAGCCGTATTGGGACAAGCTGAAGGAGTTGAGCGGCATCGTCTATGCGGGAAAATTTCCCGCCAGCAACGTCGCCGATCCTGTCGCCGAGGCGTCCGACGAGCAGTTGCGGCATGACATCGCCTTTCGTGTCATCGCCGATCACGTCCGCTGCCTGACGTTCGCATTGACCGATGGCGCGGTCCCGAGCAACGAAGGGCGGGGATACGTCCTGCGCCGCATCCTCCGCCGGGCCGTGCGCTTCGGCCGGCAGACGCTCGATCTGCGCGAGCCGTTCATGCACACGCTTGTGCCCGTGGTCATCGAGTCGATGGGCGATGCGTTTCCCGAACTGAAGCGAAATCCCGAACAGGTGATCGAGTTGATCCAGGACGAGGAAGTCAGTTTCGGACGAACGCTGGATCGCGGGATTGCATTGTTCGAGGAGGCGGCCGAACGCACCGGGCAAGTCTCTCGCCTTTCCGCGAGCGATGCCTTCAAGCTGCATGACACCTATGGCTTCCCCATCGATCTCACGCGCATCATGGCCGAAGAACGGGGGATGAGCGTCGATGTCGAGGGCTATGAAAAGCTGATGGAGGAGGCGAAGCGGCGCGCCCGTGCCGGCGGGAAGGAAGGCGCGTCGCGACTGTTCGATCTTCCTCCCGATGCGCTGGCGAAACTGGAGCAATCGGGCGTTGAAAAGACCGATGACTCGGGCAAGTTCAACGCCGCGCCGATCGGCGCGACGGTGAAGGCGATCTGGGACGGCAATGAGTTGATCGATACGACCGACGGCGCCCAGGCGGCTGGGCGGGGCGTGGCGGTCATTCTCGACAAGACCAATTTCTATGCCGAGATGGGCGGACAGGTCGGTGACGCCGGAGAGCTTCGCACGCGGAGTGGGGCCGCGATGACGGTTGACACCGCGCGTGCGGCCGGCGGATATGTGCTGCACGTCGGCAGCATGACGACCGGGCGTCTTGCCGTCGGCGATCCCGTCGATGCGATCGTTGCGGACGTGCGATCGCGCACGGAGAAGAATCACACGGCCACGCATCTGGCCAACTGGGCCTTGCGCGAGGTGCTCGGGGAAGGCGTGCAGCAGAAGGGGTCGCTTGTCGATCCCGACAAGCTCCGCTTCGATTTTTCGCAGAACAAGGCGCTGGCCGATGAGGAGATCGGGCGCATCGAGTCGCTGGTCTCGGAGTCGATTGAAACGAAACTGCCGGTCTACACGGAAAAGGCTCCGCAGGAGCGGGCGTTGAAGATCAACGGCCTGCGGGCGGTGTTCGGGGAGAAGTATCCGCCCATGGTGCGCGTGGTGTCAATCGGCGTGCCGGTCGCGGACCTGTTGGGCGATCCGGAGAATGAACGGTGGCGTCGGTTTTCGATCGAGTTCTGTGGGGGAACGCATCTCAAGAACAGCGAGGCGTGTGAAGCCTTCGTCATCACCAGCGAGGAATCCGTCAGCAAAGGCATTCGGAGGATCGTCGCCCTGACCGGCGCGGCCGCCGCGTCGGCTGTGCGGCGAGCGGACGGACTCGATCAGTCCATCGCGCAGGCGAGCCGGATTTCCGAGCCTGAGCTTCCCACCGCGATCGCCGATCTTCAGAAGCAACTCTCGATCGAGGGCCTGCCGTTGCTCGCGAAGCGGCGCGGACAGGCGGCGGTGTCGGAGCTTCAGACGAAGTTGAAGCAGTGGGAGAAATCGCGGAAGGCGTCCTCGGTCGGCGCGGGTGTTGATGCACTGGCGGCGGCGGGGGAATTGCTCGATCGCGCGCCGACCCTCGGGCCGGGCAAGCTCATCGTCGGCGAGATTGCGGGCGCGACGAACGATCAGCTTCGCACGGCGATTGATTCGCTGAAGAAAAAAGCCGGCAGCTACGGCATTCTCCTCGCTTCGGCGGAGGAGTCGAAGGTGAACTTCGTCGCGGCCGTCAGCGACGACCTGATCGCCTGCGGTCTCAAGGCCGGAGACTGGATTCGCGAAACCGCGAAGATCACCGGAGGCGGCGGGGGAGGTCGGCCACAGATGGCCCAGGCCGGGGGCAAAGACCCCGCCCGGCTTCCCGATGCGCTCACCGGCGCCGTCGCGTTCGCACAGTCCGCGGTGGAACAATGACCCTGGCATGGATTTCCCGTTCCTTGACAGAAGCCGGGGTGTTTTCTAATTTAGCCGACTCGCGTGGAGTCGGCGGGCTTTGCCCGCCGTTGCTTTTTATAGCGTAATCCCCGTTTGAATCAGTCTTTACATAAGTGTCTGACGTGCCGCCGACCGCGGTGCAGGAGTGTTCGATGCAACCCGTTCAACGAATCAGCAAGTCGCGAAAGCGCAAACGCCGATCGCATCACGCGCTGAAGCCGATTCATTATGTGCGTTGTCCCCAGTGCGGCAGCAGCAAGCTTCCTCACTGTGCGTGCGGCAATTGCGGCTATGTGAATCCGAAGTTGTCCCTGCAAATCGAGCAGGCATCGGCTTAATCCAGGCTTTGTCCGAAGGAGGACATTGGTGCGTGCAGCGGTGGATGTCATGGGTGGCGATCGCGCGCCGGCGGCGATTCTGAAAGGCTGCTGGGAGGCTGCGCCCCTGCTGGAGGAGGGCGATTCCATCCTGCTCGTCGGTGATGAGCAGGTGATCCGCGAGGGGCTTGTCGCCAGCGAGTTGCCTCCGGATAAGCGGAAGTTCTATCAGGTCGTTCCCGCGACCGAGGTCATCGAGATGGATGACTCTCCGGTCGAGGCGATCCGCAGCAAGCCCGACAGCTCGATCGCCGTGATGTGCAAGCTCGCCGCCAAAGGCGAGGCCGACGTGGTCATCTCCGCCGGCAACACCGGCGCCTGCGTGGCGGCGGCGCAGTTGCGAATGCGGACGCTGCCCGGCGTGTCGCGCCCCGGCATCGCGGTGGTGCTTCCCACGTTTTACGGACCGGTGGTCATCTGCGATGTCGGCGCCAACATCGCCCCCAAGCCCAAGCATCTTCAGCAGTACGCCCTGATGTGTTCGTCCTACGCGACGGCGGTATGCGGCGTCGAGAAGCCGCGCGTCGGGCTACTGAGCATTGGTGAGGAAGACACCAAGGGCACCACGATGGTCAAGGAGTCGCGAAAGCTGTTGCGCGACGAACCGCAGATCAGCTTCATCGGCAATGTCGAGGGGCGCGATCTGACCCGCGGCGTTGTCGATGTCGTCGTGTGCGACGGCTTTGTCGGCAACATCGCCCTCAAGCTGACCGAAGGCCTCACCGAGGGCCTGTTCCAGATGCTGATGGCCGAGCTAGAGCACGTCGCGCCCGACGCGCTCGATCAGTTCAGGCCTGCGATGAAGAAGATCTACGCCAAGCATGACTGGCAGGAATACGGCGGCGCGCCGCTGCTCGGCGTGGGTGGATATTGCCTCATCTGTCACGGCCGCAGCGAAAGCCGCGCCATCAAGAATGCCATCCGCGTCGGCAAGCAACTCGTCAACAGCGGGGTCAATCAGCGGATCATCGAGCGCATCAGGGACAGCATTCCCGTCAGCGAGGAGTAAGGCATTTTCTGGAATCAGGATTGCAGGCCACGGGTCGAAGCGGGGCGAATTCGCCTTGCGACCCGGAGCCGAAAGTCCAGAATCCAAAACCCGATATTATGTCCAACTACGCAGCCATCATCGCCGGCACGGGCAGTTGCCTGCCGGAAAAACGCCTGACCAACGACGACCTCTCGAAAATGGTCGATACCAATGACGAGTGGATCGTCCAGCGCACCGGCATTCGGGAGCGTCGCATCGCCGGTGAAGGGGAATCGACCGCCACGCTCGCCATCGCCGCGGCGCGCCAGGCCCTCGATGCGGCGGGAATGAAAGCGGAGGACATTGATCTCATCCTCTGCGCCACCATCACCCCCGAAATGTCTTTCCCCTCGACCGGATGCTTCGTGGCGGCCGGACTGGGGCTGAACAGCACCCCGGCGTTCGATCTCACCGCCGCGTGCAGCGGATTCATCTACGGACTGGAAACGGGGACGGCGTTCATCAAGTCCGGTCAGTATAAGACGATCCTGGTGATCGGCGCGGAAACGCTCAGCCGCGTCACCGATTACACCGATCGCGGCAGTTGCATCCTGTTTGGAGACGGTGCGGGCGCGGTCGTGTTGAAGCGATCCACCGATACCGATCGCGGCGTGTTGTACGCCAGCCTTCACGCCGACGGCAACGGATGGGAGATGCTCTGCTGCCGTCCCGGCAGCCGGCATCCGGTGGATGACGCGCTGCTGCTCGATCGCGGGCAATACATGAAGATCAAAGGCCGCGAGGTCTACAAGTTCGCCGTTCAGCGCTTCGAGGAGCTTATCGAGGACGCCATGCACAAGTGCGGGCTGACGCAGGACATGGTGAAGCTGATCGTCCCGCACCAGGTGAATCAGCGGATCATCGACTCGGCGATGGAGAAGCTGGGTTTCTCGCCGGAAAAGGTGTTCGTCAACATCGACAAATATGGCAACACCTCGGCCGCGTCGATCCCGATCGCGCTCGATGAAGCCTGGCGGACGGGCAGGATCGAAAAAGGCGATGTGCTGGTTTTCGTGGCGTTCGGAGCGGGGTTGACCTGGGCGAACGCGGTGGTGCGCGCGTGAGGGCCTGCTTGCGCTTTCGTCCGTGAAGCGTATTTCTTCTCGCAAACCTGTACAGGGTTTCTTTGAAATGTCTCAACCCAATTACATTCTCTGTCCCGGCCAGGGGGCGCAGGTCGTCGGCATGGGCATGGATTATTACGCCGCCGCCGATATCGCGCGCGGCATCTTCGATCGCGCCAACGAAGTGCTGGGCTTCGATCTCAAGGCGCTCTGCTTTGAAGGCCCGGACGATCGCCTGAACAAAACCGACATCAGCCAGCCGGCGATTTACGTCACGAGCGTCGCGTGCTACGAGTCGATCCGCTCGGCGGGAATCATCGACTCGACGGCATCGACCGCGTACGCGGGGCTGAGCCTCGGGGAGTACACCGCGCTGCATCTGGCGGGCGTCTTCTCCTTCGAGGATGGGCTGAAGCTTGTCGCGGCGCGCGGCAAATACATGCAGGAGGCCGCTGCCGCGATTCCCGGAGGCATGGTCGCCATCATGGGCGCGGACGAGGCGGCGATCGAAAAACTGTGCGGGGAATCCGCCGATGGCGAGGTGCTCGTTCCGGCGAATTTCAATGCTCCGGGGCAGATCGTCGTCAGCGGCGCGAAAGGCGCGTGCGAGCGCATCGCGGCGGCGGCGGGCGCCGCGGGCTTCAAGGCGGTCCCCCTCGTCGTCGCCGGCGCGTTTCACAGCCCGCTCATGCAGACCGGCGCGGATCGCATGGCGGCTGAACTGGACAAGGTTCATTTCAACTCGCCGACCGCTCCCGTCTACGCCAATGTCACCGCGCAGCCGCACACTGACGCGGCGTCGATCAAGCGCCTTCTCGTCGATCAGATCGTGAAGCCCGTGCGATGGGAGCAGACGATGCAGAAGCTGGTTTCGCAGGGCGATGCCCGCTGGATCGAACTGGCGCCCGGGCGCGTGCTGACGGGACTGGTGAAGAAGATCAACCGTCGTCTGCCGGTCGAGAATTTCGGCACGGCCGACGAAGTGAAGGCGCGGGTGGTGTGAACCCCCGTTCCAGGGAAGCTCCGGAGAACGAATCATGACGGAAAAACGTGTGGCACTGGTGACCGGCGGATCGCGCGGAATCGGAGCGGCGATCGTCAGGCGATTGGCGAAGGACGGCATTCATGTCGTCGCGCTGGCGCGCGGGATGGACAAGCTTCAGCAGGTCTGTGACGAAGTCGCCGCCGATGCCGGATCGGCCGAACCGGTCGCCTGCGACATCGCCGACGCCAAGGCGCTGGCGCGGCTCGTCGAGCAGATCGCCGACAGGCATGGCCGGCTCGACATTCTCGTCAACAACGCGGGCATCACCCGTGACGGGTTGCTGCTTCGCATGGATGATGAGGACTTCGATGCGGTGATCGACACGAATCTCAAGAGCGCGTTTGTCGCGACCCGCGTGGCCGCGCGATCGCTGATGCGCGCCAAGGGCGGGCGGATCATCAACATCAGCTCCGTCGCGGGCGTTGCGGGCAACGCCGGGCAAGCCAACTATGCCGCCAGCAAGGCGGGGTTGATCGGATTGTCGAAGACGGTCGCGAAGGAGCTTGCGGGCAAAGGCGTGACATGCAACGTGATCGCGCCCGGTTTCATCACCACCGAGATGACGGACGTGTTGAACGACCAGATCAAGGAGACCGTCAAGGGTCACATCCCGCTGAAGCGTTTCGGTCGGCCGGAGGAAATCGCCGCCGCGGTCGCGTTCCTCGCCAGTCCCGAGGCGAGCTATATCACCGGACAGGTGATTTGCGTTGACGGCGGCATGGTGATGTAATTAAATCCGGGCATGCGTTCCCGTCGCCTGCGGGTGGTCGGGAATGAAAAACAAGTGAAGGATGACCGGCGGAACGCATTGCAAATGCGATGCTCACCGCTATCATCTTTCAACCTCAAGTCGCGTGGCTTGGGGAAAACCAGAGTCAGGGCAGGTGGAACATCATGGACGACATTGAGCAGAAAGTCATCGAAATCGTCAGCGAACAGATGGGCGTTGACAAGAGCGAGATCACTCGCGAGACGCACTTCATCAACGATCTGAACGCGGACTCGCTGGACACCGTGGAACTCGTCATGGAGTTTGAGGACGAGTTCGAGCTGTCGATCCCTGACGAGGAAGCCGAGAAGATTCAGACGGTCGGTCAGGCGATCGATTACATCAAGGAACATTCCAACAAGTAAGAAGGAAGCCGTTCGCCTTCAGCAGTCAGCCTTTCCCGGTCGAAAGGTGGGCGGACATTCGCCTCGGCTTCGTCCGGCGGGCGGTTGACGCTGGCTGCTGGGCGCCGCCCGGATACCCATGAAGCGTCGTGTTGCTATCACTGGCCTTGGCGTCATCACCTCGCTCAGCGAGGTGGTCGATGAATTGTGGGATGGACTTTGCGCGGGACGGAGCGGCATCGGCCCCATCACCCGATGGGACGCCAGCACGTTTCCCACGCGCATCGGTGGGGAATGCGCCCGCTTCGACGTGACGAAATACGGCATCGATGTCCGGGAAGCCAAGCGGCTCGATCGCTTCGCGCAGTTCGGCATCGCCGCATCCGTCAACGCGGTGAAGGACTCGGGCCTGGAATTCACCCGGGAAGATCCCCATCGCTGCGGAGTGATCATCGGCAGCGGCATCGGGGGGATTGAAACCGTGCAGGAGCAGAACGCGGTGCTGGTCGAGCGCGGCGTGGGGCGGGTCAGCCCGTTCACCGTCCCGCGTCTCATGCTGAACGCGGCCAGCGGCAACGTGTCGATCCTGTTCGGCATCAACGGTCCCAACACCGCCGTCGCCACCGCCTGCGCCACCGGCGCCAACGCCATCGGCGACGCGGCGCGTTACATTCAGCACGACATGGCCGACATCATGATCGCCGGAGGCGCCGAGGCG
>CAYUNS010000028.1:0-6813 GCA_964446155.1 uncultured Tepidisphaeraceae bacterium
GCTGAATCTCTCCCGAGAAATGCCCCAGGGCATCGCAAACCTGTTCGCGCGTGACCGGGCGGCAGCTCGGCCAGGCGGTTTCCGGGGATTCGGGGTCGTCCGTTTCGGTGGTCGCCCCGAACCGGATCGTCGCTTCATACGTTTTGGGCTGATCCATGAACCGTTCGCACCATTTCGTCCCCCGGCCGACAAGCAGCAACAGCACCCCGGTCGCGAACGGGTCCAGCGTTCCGGCGTGACCGATCCGGATCCCGCGCGGCAGTAGTCGCTTCACTTTGCCCACCGCCCGCGCGGAAGACAGGCCCTGTGGTTTATCCAGATTGATTATTCCGTCCATGACCTTTGTCGCGTAAAAATAAATCCAAAACAAGTTGTACTCCAACTGGCATTGCATGGCATCTGTATTGGATGAAGTTGTTGAAGATATGAAAACCGGCTAAGGTTTTGCGAGACGAGACCAACAATTATGATCTGGGACAAAAAACGCATTGAGCAGGAGCTGCAAAAGCTCCATCGCGCGGGGAAGGACATTTCCTACAACGCGCTGGCGAAGCGGAGGCAATCGCTGGTGTCGGCGGCGGCGTATCACTTCGGTTCGTACCGCCGGGCCGTCGAACAGGCCGGGATCGATTACCAGATCGTCAGCCGACGACCACGCTGGTCCAGGCAGCTCATCATCCAACTCATCAAGCAGGGCAAGCGGCGTGGTGAAGACCTGCACTGGTCCGCCGTCATCCAGCGGGGCGACGAACTGGGCCGGGCGGCTTTCGCATCGCTTCAGCCGCGTCTGTTCGGACAATGGGGTCGCGCCCTTCACGCCGCCGGGCTGGATGCGGATGAAGTCAGCCGATATCGACGATGGAACCGCAGCAGCGTCACTTTCGAGCTTCGCGCCATGGCGCAGAACAAGGAGCCGCTCAACAGCGGCGCGCTTCAGAAGGAGGACGCCGGCCTTCATGCCGCCGCCCTTCGGTATTTCGGGTCCCACGACCAGGCGCTGCGCGCGGCGCGTGTCGATCCCACGAAGGTTCGCCGCCGTCTCGCCTGGGACCGGAAACGGATCATCGCCGAGTTGAAGGCTTTCAGGCGCGCGGGGAATCGCGTTTCCGATTCCGCGGTTCGCGGCGCCAATCCCGCGCTCTACGGCGCGGCCGTCCGGTTGTTCGGCTCGTTCACCGCCGCCCGTGCCGCCGCCGGAATCAAGTTCAAGCGCGGCGCGGCCAAGTGACGGCTCGATTCTCAACCGCTCTCGCTCAAAGCGATGCGGGTGATCTCGCCTGAAGGGGTTGCGCCATTGACGCGAGCCGGACACCTTGCCTTGTAAAAGCATCGTCCGATGAGGCTATCGGGCGTATCCGCGGGGATTCTTCTCAAGCCACCGCCAGGCCGAGCGAATGATCGTCTCGGGGTCCTTGTGCTTCGCCTCCCAGCCGAGGCGCTGCCGGGCGTAGCTCGGATCGGCATACAGCGCGATGGCGTCGCCGGCGCGGCGGGGACCGTAGGTGACGGGCGCGGCTTTGCCGGCGACCTTCTCCGCGGTCCTGATGATCTCCTTCACCGAGAACCCTTCGCCGGTGCCGAGGTTGGCGAAGATGGGATCGTTTTCCTTCAATCGTTCCATTGCGGCGATGTGCGCGTCGGCGAGATCGTCGACGTGGATGTAATCGCGCACGTTCGTTCCGTCCTTCGTCGGGTAATCCGTCCCGAAGACGGTGATGCCCGGACGAATGCCCAGGATCGCCTGGAGGATCACCGGAATGAGATGCGTCTCGGGGTCGTGGTCCTCGCCGATCGTTCCGTCCATCGCGCACCCGCTGGCGTTGAAATAACGCAGCGCCGCGAACTTGAAGCCGGGATGGGAGCGCGGGATGTCCGCGAGGATTTGCTCGACCATCAGCTTGCTCCGGCCGTAGGGGGAGACCGGGGCTTTCTTCTCGCTTTCGGTGATGGGGATCGAGTCGGGATCGCCATACACCGCGCAGGTGCTGGAGAAGACGAAGTTGTCGACGCCGGCCTCGCGCATCGCCTCGAGGACGTTGATCGTCGTCGCGACATTGTTGTGATAGTACATCAGCGGCTTCTCGACGCTCTCGCCGACGTAGGCGTATGCCGCGAAGTGCATGACGGTCTCGATCCGGTGCTCGCGCAGCGCCTGGATCAGCGAAGCGCTGTCGTTGAGGTCCGCGAAGACGGCCGGAACCCCCAGAATCTCCGTCACGGCGCGATGCCCTCGCGAGAGATTGTCGTAGATGACGGGATGGTGTCCCGCCTCCCTGAGGCGCTTGACCGTATGCGATCCGATATATCCCGCTCCGCCGGCGACGAGGACGTTCATGCGATTGCTCCTTGGTGTCCTGAATGAAATCGCGGGCAGTATAGGGCAATCAGGGCGTCGAGTGTAGCGGGACCGGATCGACGGGCGCGTCCTCGATCATTCGATCGGCCGGGGGGAATTGCGGGCCTCGCCGGTCCAGCCGAGCGCCTCCTTCAGCGTTGCGAGAAGCGAGGCCATCTCGCCTTCCCCCTGGAAGCGCACCATCGACAATCGCGGGCGATCGCCGAGAAACATGGGGCTGATCGACGCGATCTTCATCCCACCGTCGCGCAGGGCGTCGACGACATCGTTGGCTTCATAGTCGATGACGCAAAACTGCCCGATGACGTTGATCTTGCCGCAGGGGCAGCGGAAGAAGTGGAACGCCGATTCGATCCCCGCCTCGATGGGAATGTCGCCGCCTTCATACGAGAGAAACAGGTCGTTCCGGGGAACGGCCACCGTGAACGCCAGGGGTTTGAGCGATCCCGTGCCCCCCAGTTGTTCCGCGACGTTTTTCCAGTCCGCGGAGGCGGCGAACCGCTCGCTCTCGGTGGCTTCGGCCGGGGAATCGGTGGGGGAGTCGGCGGGGGCTTCCCCGCCTCGACCGGTCGAGGGGAAAACGACAAGCATCAATCCGATCAGCAACGCGGGCAGGGTTCGTGTCATCATGTGGTTCACCTATGGGAACTTATCCATCATCCCCCGAAACGTTTCACTTTTTTCCAAGGGCGCGCCGGGCGCGAAAAAAGGCGCGCAGCAATTCGGCGCAGGCCTCGGAGCGCACGCCCGAAGCGACCTGCACGCGATGATTGAGGCGCGCATCCTCGCAAACCTGGTAGAGCGTCTTCACCGCGCCGGCTTTCGGATCGTCGCAACCGTAGACAAGCCGGGGGATGCGGGCGTTGACGATCGCGCCGGCGCACATCGGGCAGGGTTCGAGGGTGACGACCAGCGTGCAGTCGAGCAGCCGCCAATGACCGGTGCGGCGGGCCGCTTCACGGATGGCGATGATCTCGGCATGCGCGGTGGGATCGGCGTCGATCTCGCGGCGATTGGCGCCCCGTCCGATGATCTCGCCGGTGGGGTCATGCACGATCACGCATCCGATCGGCACTTCCCCGGCGTCGGCGGCGCGACGCGCCAGTTCCATCGCCTCTTCCATCGCGTCTTGCGGAGTCATGACCATGCTTGCAATCGAGTGAGAACGCCCAGTGCGATCGAAAAGTCCCGTGACGCCCGAGGACGGCTTTCCCGCCGGGTCAGGCGAACCGCGGCATCATACTATAGAATGTCCCCGTCTTTTGCTTTTGATCTTTTTGCCGTCCCGTTAAGATCAGCGGCTTCAATACTGGTGAAAGAGAGATGATGACCAAAAAGAGCGATGAATATCGTGAAAAATTCCGCCCCCAGGACAGCAAGCTGGACGAGGAGGTGGATGCGGCGCTGCAAGGCGTTTCCCTCGAGGATTTGTATGGATTCGACAAATCCGCCCCCGCCCCGGCGGGCGCCGACCGCGACAACAAGGGCACGCGGCAGGGCAGAATCGTCGCGGTGAACAAGGACGAGGTGTTCGTCGACTTCGGCGGCAAAAGCCAGGGCATCGCGTCGATTCTTCAGTTTGATGAAGAACCGCAGGTGGGGCAGTTGATGGAATTCAACGTTGATCGCTATGATCCGCGCGAAGGGGTGCTGATCCTCAACCGCAGGGGCGCGACGGCGACCCATGTAAGCTGGGAGACGCTCGAGGTCGGGCAGATCGTCGAAGGCGTCGTCACCGGGGTGAACAAAGGTGGGCTGGAGGTGGAGGTCAAGGGGATGCGGGCCTTCATGCCGGCCGGACAGGTGGACATTTTCTTCAATCCCGATCTTTCCACGCTCATCAATCAGAAGCTGACGGCGGAGGTGACGCAGTTCGATCGGGCCGCCCGCAACATCATTCTCAGCCGGCGAAACGTCGTCGAGCGCGAGCGGGAGGCGCAGAAGACGAAGTTGATGGAGGAGCTTGCCGAAGGCCAGATCCGCCGTGGAACCGTGCGCAGCGTGATGGATTTCGGCGCGTTCGTCGATCTCGGCGGGGTGGATGGCCTGCTGCACGTCAGCGAGATGAGCTTTCGACGGGGGAGCAAACCGTCGGATTTCGTGAACGTCGGCGATGTGGTCGATGTGAAAGTTCTGAAGATCGATCGCGATTCGGGAAAGCTGAGCCTGAGCCTCAAGCAGGCGCGGGGTGTCGATCCGTGGGCGGATGCGGCGAGCAGGTACGCGCCGGGCACGACGCTGACCGGTCGGGTGGTGAAGCTCGAATCGTTCGGCGCTTTTGTCGAGGTGGAGGAAGGCCTCGAAGGGCTGCTGCCCATCAGCGAAATGAGCTGGCAGCGCATCGGCCATCCATCCGAGGTCGTCAACGAGAACGACACGATCAAGCTGGTGGTGCTGTCGGTGGACCCGGTGCAGCGTCGGATCTCGTTCAGCCTCAAGCAGGCCGGTCCTGATCCGTGGGCGCAGGTGCATGAGCGTTACGCCACGGGAACGGTCGTCGAGGGACGAGTGAGCCGGATCGCCGACTTCGGCGCGTTCGTTGAACTGGAGCCGGGGCTGGAAGGGCTGGTTCATGTGTCGGAGCTTTCATCGCAACGGGTGCGAACACCCGGAGATGTCGTGAAGCACGGGCAGGAACTGCGCGTGTTGATCCTGGAGATTGACAAGGATGCGCGCCGGATGTCGCTGTCGCTTAAGCGGGCCGACGAGGCGATGGCTCCCGCCGCGGCAACCCCCGTCGCCTCCGTCACCAGGAAGAAAAAGCGCCCTGAACTGCGAGGGGGGCTGGATCGCTGACCGAACCGGGAGATGCTCTGATGACATGTTTCCGTCGCTGGATTGTCGTAGCCGCCATTTTGATGTTGTGTCGCCCCGCCTTGTCGCCCGCGGCGACGGCGGCGGAGGTGGACGAAGCGCTTCGTCGCGCCAAGGAGTGGCTGTACAGCCAGCAGAAGAATGGAAACTGGGAGCAGGTGGCCGCGCCGGATCCCAATCTGAACGCGCAGCACACCAGCGGGGGGCACTTCGGAGGTCGAACGGCGATCGCCGTTTACGCCTTGCTCGCCGCCGGGGAAAACCACCAGGATCCCCGTCTGGCGCCCGCGATTGAATTTCTGAAGAAAACCGAGATGCGGGGCATCTACGCGGTCGGCATTCGCAGCCAGGTCTGGTTGTTTCTTCCGGAAACGCCCCAGATCAAGCAACTCATGAAACGTGATGCCGAAACGATTCTAAAGAGCCTCAAGACCGAAGGCGAAGCCAGGGGGTTCTGGGACTATGCCCCCGGTTCTTCCGGGTCTTACAGCCATTCCCGAAGCCAGTACGGCGTGCTCGGGTTGTGGGCGTCGGCGAATATGGGCATCGAGGTTGATCGCCGCTACTGGCAACTTTTTGAGCAGCGCTGGGTCGAGCACCAGGAGCCTGATGGCGGTTGGGACTATCAAAAAGGCAGGCCGTTCGGCTCGACGCCGGGCATGGCCGCCGCCGGAGTGGCGACGCTGTTCATCACCCAGGATTACGTCCACTCAAACAAGGGCATCAATTGCAACGGCAACATCACCAATCCCGCCATCGACAAGGGAATGAAGTGGCTGATCGCCAATTTCGACAAGGTTGCGACGGACACGAAATATGAGCGTGATTTTCCCTATCCCACGCTGTATGCCATCGAGCGCGTCGGCGTCGCCAGTGGCTACAAATACTTCGGCGACATCGACTGGTATGAGAAAGGCGCGAACTGGCTGCTCAAGAAGCAGAGCAAGGCCGGGGCGTGGTCCGGTGGACGAAACGCCCTGATGAACGGCGTGCCCGATCATTGCTTCGCCATGCTCTTTCTCGCGCGCGGCAGGGCGCCGATCGTCATCAGCAAGCTGGATTATTCCGCCAGTGACGCCAAAGCGCCCTGGAACCAGCGCCCGCGGGACATCGCCAATCTCACCCGGTGGATGGGCAAGACCTTCGAGCGCGACCTGAACTGGCAGATCGTGAATCTCTCCGCGCCGCCGGACGATCTTCAGGAATCGCCCATCCTCTATATCTCCGGGAATGACACGCTGAAATTCAACGACGAGCAAAAAGCCAGGCTCAAGCTGTTCATCGAGCGAGGCGGGCTGATCATCGGCAATCCCGATTGCGGCAGGAGGGATTTCGAGCGTTCGTTCCGTGAACTGGGACAGGAGTTGACGGGACTGGAGTTTCGCGAGCTGCCGGCGGACCATCTCATCTACACGATTCATTTCAAACGCGACCAGTGGCGCGGCAAGCCGACGGTGCAGGGCGTCAACAACGGCGTGCGCGAGCAGATGCTCCTTCTCCCACGGCAGGATCCGGGCAGGTGGTGGCAACTCGGATCGGTGGGAGGCCGGGAGGAATGGTGGGAACTGGCGGCGAACATTTTGCTCTACAGCGTCGAACGCCAGGGCTTCCGGTATCGCGGCGAGACATATCTCGTCGCGGCC
>CAYUNS010000028.1:6823-20058 GCA_964446155.1 uncultured Tepidisphaeraceae bacterium
GCGGCCGATCCCGGGATCAAGCCTGATCGTGTTCTGAAGCTGGCGCGCCTGTCCTACGGCGGCAACTGGAACCCCGAACCTGCCGGATGGCGGCGGCTGAAAAACGTGCTGCACAACGAGTACAAGGTCGGTCTCACCGTCGAGCCGGTGGAACTCGGCGAGGGCAAGCTCGCGGAGTACAAGGTGGCGCACCTGACGGGAACGACCGCGCTGAAGCTCGAGGAGGCGGAGCGGGCGGAGCTTGCGAAGTTCATCGAATCCGGAGGGGTATTGATCGTCGATGCCGCCGGAGGCTCGGCCATGTTCGCGCAATCCGTCGAGCCGCAGCTTTCGCTCCTGGTGTCCGGGGGGAAACTCGAAGTGTTGCCGATGGAACATGGGGTCTATGCCGTAGGTGGGAAGAAACTGGACCAGGCGGACTATCGCATGTTCGCCCGGGCCAATCTGGTCGGCGGCGCGCGCATTCCCCGGATTCAGGGCATCGGGAAAGACGGCAAAACGGTCATCTATTACAGCCGCGAGGATCTCAGCATGGGCATCGTCGGCTCGTCGATCGACGGGGTGCTCGGGTATACGCCCCAAAGCGCGACCGACCTGATGTCACGCCTCGTTCTCTATGCCGGATTCGGCGATAAACCCGGAAAATGACGCGCGGGGTGGGGGAGAAAAACCACGGATATCATTCAAATACGGCGTTTTTCTGAGCGCTGACAGGGTTTTCAATTCCCCGAACCGGGAAAAACCGCCTGTTTCGGCGCGCGCTCACCTGTGCGGGAGAGTTTGCCGATAGAAAGGATGAGGCAGGATTGCGGCCTGCCCTCTCAAGCACAGACAGAAGGATGGAGCAGGCATGGCCGAGCAAGCCGAAAAGAAATCCGACGCCGCCGCGCCCGCGGAAAAAAAGGAAGCCACCACCAAGGATGGGGGTTTGATGACCAAGACCCCCGTACTGCTTGGGGGTGTGATGCTTCTCGAAGCCGTCGTCCTGTTCGCGGGATTCAAGTTCCTCGGCGGGGGCGTTCCGCAGAACGTCTCCGGCGCGGACCTGACCCTGATCGGCGATTCATCGCATGGCGATGGTCATGGGGAGCACGGTTCGGCCGGTCCGGGGGACCGGAAAAAGACCGTCGAAGTCAACATTCTCGATTTCAGGGCGCCCAACAAGTTGAGCGGCCGAACGTTCCTGTATGACGTGAGCATCTATGCCGTCACCAAGGCGGAATTTGAAGAGCAGGTCAAGCAGACGATTCTGGATCGCGGAGCGCTGATTAAGGATCGGATTCGAACGATCATCGCACAAAGCGACCCCGATCGTCTCGGTGGAGGATCCGAGCCGGGACTGGAAACCCTCCGCCGGCAGGTGAAGTATCAACTCGATGAAATCATTGGCGAAGGAATGATCGACGAGGTGCTCGTGCCGCGGTGCATTCCATTTCGCACGGATTATTGATTGAAATTTGCGCGATCCCATTTATGATCGACGCCATTCCCGGCGCAGGATGCGCCGGGTGGATGTCGCAAGTCGTCATTTGACGACGATCGCCTCACATCGCCAAGGATGGTGATTTATGGCTGAGCAGCCACCGCCGGAACCCGCAAGCAACGCCGCCGATTCCGATCCCACACCCGATCTTGTGCCCGACTCCACCGTCGCCTCGTCGGTCGATCCTGTCGATCCTGTCGAGGAAGTGTCGCCCGAGGATCAGGCGGCGATCGAGGAGCTTCTCAAGCAGGCGAACTTCGAGGATGCCGCGAACATCGCCGCCGGCGCGGTCCTGCCCTCCTCCGAGGCCGGGGATTTCAAACTACCGAATTTTCAGCAGGTGATGCAGGAGGCGCAGGTCTCGAGCATCGATCTGCTGCGCGATGTCGAGCTGAACGTGAAGATCGAGCTGGGGCGGTCGCGCATGCTCGTCGAGGATGTGCTGAAGCTCAACGAGGGATCGGTGGTCGAGCTGGACAAGCTCGCGGGCGATCCGGTGGATGTTTTCGTCAACGACCGGCTGGTGGCGCGCGGAGAGGTGCTGGTGCTCAACGACAACTTCTGCGTTCGCGTCAACGAGATCGTCGCCGGTGTGAAGGAAGAGGGCCTGTGAGCGCGCGTCGGCGGGCATGCCGGGATGCGATTCGATCCGGTGGATGGGTCATCGCTCTCGCCACGATCCTGCTGCTGGCGAGTCCCGTGTCGATATTGGCCCAGCCGTTGCCACCGGAGGATCCGCCGGTGAACGCGGAAGCGGCGGTGGTTGAAGCAGCGCCGGGCTCGTTGGAGAAAGAGGCGATCCGTCGCTCGACAGCGCCGACGACCGCAAGCGCCGCCACCCCGGCGCGCGGCGCTGGAGGGGGGACCGACACCTTCAGCGTTCAACGGGTGATCGTTTCTTTGGCGCTGGTGATCGGCGTGATCTTCGTCTTGCGATGGATCAGCCGGCGGATGATGGGCAAGAGCGTTGGAGTGCGATCGACTCGCGCCGTGCAGGTGTTGTCGCGGTCGATGGTCTCTCCGCGGCAGCAGTTCCTGCTCGTGCAGGTCGGCCGACGGCTGGTGGTGGTCGCGGACAGCGGAACGCAGATGAATCCGGTGTGCGAGATTTCCGATCCCGATGAGGTCGCGGCGCTGGTCACGCAGGTGCATGAGGAGAAGGCGTCCTCGCTCACGCGCAATTTCAGTGGTTTTTTCGGCAGGGCGAAGGAGAACTTCGACGCGCCCGCATCGACGGGGCGGAGCGAGCCTGGGCCGGAGGATGATCCCGCCGACGATACGATCCGCGAGGATATTTCGGCGTTGTCGGAAAAGGTAAAGAGCCTGGCAAAGCAGTTTCGCGGAACCTGACGCTTCGCTCATGGATGAGCGGCGCGGGCGTTGGCGTGTCGAGGCGGTTGAATGGGAAAGTCGGGACAAACGATGAGAATGGATGCTCTCGTCCGTCCAACCTGGTGGTCTGTCGGCGCGGCCGCGCTGCTGCTGTTGTTATCGGCGGCATCGCCGGTGCGGGCACAGGAAAATTCGCAAAACCGCGAGAATTCGCTGCCGTTCATCATCGAGGATCCCCCCGCGCCGGCGCGCGTGGACCTGTCCCCCTCGTCGACCGCCGCCGAGCCTCCCGCGTCGCTGCCCGGCTCGCCGATGCAACTGCCCGATCTGACCCGACGGGAGAATTTTTCCGCGGCGATGCAGATCATCATCCTGCTGACCATTCTTTCGCTCGCTCCCGCCATTCTCATCATGATGACCAGCTTCACGCGGATCATCATCGTGCTGTCGCTGCTGCGGCAGGCGCTGGGGACGCAGCAACTTCCTCCGAACCAGGTGTTGATCGGATTGTCGCTGTTCATGACGTTTCTCGTCATGGGGCCGACGATTCAGCAGGTGAACGACCGGGCGCTGAGACCCTACATGGACGGGACGATCGGTCAGCCGGAGGCGCTGGCGAACGCGCAGGCGCCGATTCGTGCGTTCATGCAGCGGCAGATCGAGGCGAGCGGCAACATCGCCGATGTGGATTTGTTCACCGAGTTCGCGGGCAAGCCCCCGGCCGAGCGATGGGAGGATGTCGGCACGACGACGCTCATCCCCGCCTTCATGCTCAGCGAACTGAAGACGGCGTTCTACATCGGCTTCAAGGTGTATCTGCCGTTTCTCATCATCGACATGGTCATTTCGTCAGTGCTGATCAGCATGGGCATGATGATGTTGCCGCCGGTGTTGATCTCGTTGCCGTTTAAACTGTTGTTATTTGTGTTGGTGGATGGATGGCGCTTGATTACCGGGAGCCTGATGGGTACTTTCGTCATCCAGTAAATGAAAAAAGTTTTCGGTGGGTCAGGATGACCAGCCGAAGACGCGAAGCGCAGGGGCGCGTTTCGGGAAAACAGGCTGCCGCCGCGAGCGATCGTGGCGTCGGCGGCACTCATGGAAGGGTGTGATCATGTCGTTGGAAGACGCAACCGCTCTCATCCGTCATACGCTGGTTCTCACGCTGATGATCTCCTCGCCGATGCTGCTCATCGGGCTGGCGGTCGGCGTCATGGTCTCGCTGTTCCAGGCCGTCACACAGATTCAGGAGCAAACCCTGACGTTCGTTCCGAAGATCACCGCGATGATCTGCGCGGCGATTTTTCTGATGCCCTGGATCGGGCAGCGGCTGCTGGAGTATGCGTCGGAGGCGTTCACCACCGGGATGCTGCCGTAAGCCGGCGCGCTGGAGGCCACCATGCCCATCACCGATCTCATCCAGCAGGCGCCGGCCTATGTCCTGGTCTTCTTCCGCGTCGCCGGAATGATGGTCTTCGCGCCGCTGTTCGGCAGCGGGCGGATTCCGAGGCGGATGAAGGTGATGATCGCGGCCGTCATCTCGATGGGAATGATCGCCACCGTCAACGCGCCTCCCGCGCTGCCGGAAAGCACCTGGTTGCTCGTCGCGGGCCTCACCGGGGAACTGTTGTTCGGGGTGGCGATGGGAATGGTGATGAGCCTGATCTTCATCGCGGTCCAGTGGGCCGGGGAGATCATGGGGCAGCAGATGGGATTCAATCTGTCGGAGGTGTTCGATCCGCAGTTCGGCGCGTCGGGGTCATTGGTCGGCGAACTGTATTTCATGCTGACGCTGGTGGTGTTCCTCATCATCAACGGACATCACTGGCTGCTGCGGGGCGTGCATGCGAGCTTTGACGCCCTGCCGCTGTTGTCGATCGGCGTGGATGTCGATCTGCTGAGCCTGATGACGGGGTTGCTCCAGAGCGCGACGGTCCTCGCGTTGCGACTCGCGGCGCCGATGCTGGTGACGATGCTGATCGTCGATATCGCGCTGGGCTTCATCAGCAAGACGATGCCGCAGTTCAACGTGATGACGGCGGGGCTGACGATTCGGGCGCTGATGGGGCTGATCGTGATGATCGTCGGGGTGGTGTTGACGGGGGACGTGATCGGCAATGCGCTGATGCAGGCGATGGATGTGATGTACGCCGGCTGGACGACGCCGCGATAAGGCGCCGGGGCCGTGATGGGATGTTGAGAGATGGCCGAAGCTCAAGGCGACAAGACCGAAGCCCCAACGCCCCGACGACGTCAGGAGGCGATCGAGCAGGGCAACATCCCCAAGAGCCAGGATCTTTCGGCGGCGGTGCTCATCATCAGCGTCATGCTGCTGCTGGACTGGTATGGACCGGGATTGGTCGGGGCGTTGAAAACGGTGCTGCAGGAGATGCTTTCGGAGGCCTCGCTGAGCAATTTCAACACCGACCAGGTTGGAACGAGCGTTTTCCGGTCGCTGGCGCCGGTCGCGGCGGCGATGGCGCCGCTGTTCATCGGCGTGGTGCTGGCGGCGATCCTGGTGAACGTCGCGCAGGTCGGCCTGGTGTTCAGCAGCAAGCGGCTCGAGCCCAAGCTCAGCGCGCTCAACCCGATGAAAGGGCTGGGCAAGCTGTTCAAGGGCGGCAATGGGTTGATCCAGCTTTTGATGAACGTGATGAAGCTGGTGTGCGTGACGGCCGTCGCGTACTCGGCCGTTCACGGGCAACTGGCGCAGATCATTGCGGTGCAGCAGCTTTCGTTCATCCAGATCTTCGGACTCAGCGCCGGGATCATCTACTCGATCGCGCTGCGAATCGGGGCGCTGCTGCTGGTGCTGGCGATCATTGACTATGCGTATCAGCGCTATCGCGTCGAGCGCGACCTGAAAATGACCAAGCAGGAGGTGAAGGAGGAGATGAAGCGGATGGAAGGCGATCCGCAGATGAAGCATCGTCGCAAGCAGCTCGCGCAGCAGATGATGAACAAGCGGCTCCAGAGGGATGTGCCGACCGCGGATGTGATCGTCACCAATCCGACCGAGTTCGCGGTGGCGCTGAAGTATGACGCGGGCGACATGCACGCGCCGAAGGTGGTGGCCAAAGGCCAGGACCACATGGCCAAGCGAATCCGCGAGATCGCGATCGCCAACGGCATCCCCATCCTCGAGCGCAAGCCACTGGCGAGGGCGCTGTACAAGATGTGCGATGTCGGGCAGGAGATCCCCGAGCAGTTCTACGCCACCGTCGCGGAGATCCTGGCTTATGTCTATGAACTGAGTGGAAAGGTGAAGAAAGCAGGCTGAAACACGAAAACGTGATGAGTCACGTTTCGCGTCTTCATGAACAACCATGGCAACCGCAGTCGCGACCAATCCGATCCTGCTGAAATTGCGGGAGAACCGCGGGATGATTTTCCCGCTGGCGTTCATCAGCCTCGTGGCGGTGATCCTGGTCCCGTTGCCGACCTCGATTCTCGACTTCCTGCTCGTCTGCAACATCACGCTGTCGATCATCGTGCTGGTGACGACGATCTACATCACCAGCCCGCTCGAGTTCGCCGTCTTCCCGTCGCTGCTGTTGGCGGTGACGCTGTTCCGGCTGGTGTTGAATGTCGCGACGACGCGGCTGATCCTCACCGCGGGGGATCGCGCCGCCAACCCCGAGGAGGCGATGCACGCGGCCGGCGAGGTGGTGATGGCGTTCAGCCAGTTCGTCGCCAGCGGCTCGCTGGCGGTCGGGTTCATCATCTTCGTGATCATCTTCGTGATCCAGTTCGTCGTCATCACCAAGGGTGGCACGCGCATCTCCGAAGTCGCCGCGCGTTTCACACTCGACGCCATGCCCGGCAAGCAGATGGCGATCGACGCGGACCTGAACGCCGGTGTCATCAACGAAGCTCAGGCCAGGCAGCGCCGCGAGGACATTTCCCAGGAAGCCGACTTCTATGGCGCCATGGACGGCGCCAGCAAGTTCGTTCGCGGCGACGCCATTGCGGGCATCGTCATCACGATCGTCAACATTCTCGGGGGGATTTACATCGGGATGGTCGAGCACAACTGGCCGATTCTCGACTGCCTCTCGCTCTACACCAAGCTGACCATCGGCGACGGGCTGGTCAGCCAGGTTCCCGCGTTCATCGTGTCGCTGGCGGCGGGGTTGATCGTCACCCGCACCAGCAGCAAGCGCAATCTCGGGGATGAAATTCTCGGGCAGGTTTTCAGCAAGCCCAAGGCGCTGATCATCGCGGCGGCGTTTCTCGTGCTGCTGTCGATGACGGGTCTGCCCAAGCCTCCGCTCATGATCATGGGCGCATGCTGCGCCGGGCTGGCATACACCCTCACTCGAGGCGAGCAGCGCGCCGCCCGCGCGGTGCAGGTCAAGGAGCAGGAGCAGGCGACGAAGAAGGAACCGGAAAAGGTCGAGAAGCTGCTCGATGTCGACACGATGGAGTTGGAGGTGGGTTACGGCCTGGTGAGGATGGTCGACGCCGGCAAGGGCGGCGATCTGCTCGATCGCATCAGCCTCATTCGGCGACAGATCGCGATCGACCTGGGCATCATTGTTCCTCCGATCCGTATTCGCGACAACATGCAGATCGGCGCCAACGACTACGTCGTCAGGATCAAGGGGCAGTCCGTCGGACGGGGGGTCACCTATCCCGATCAGTTTCTCGCCATGGACAGCGGCGCGACCTCCGGCGAGATTCCCGGCGCCGAGCAGACCATCGAGCCGGCGTTCGGATTGCCGGCGTACTGGATCACCGAATCGCAGCGTTCGCAGGCCGAACTGCTCAACTACACCGTCGTCGAAGCCACCGCCGTGCTTGCGACGCATCTCACCGAGATCGTCAAGAGCCACGCTTACGAACTGCTCACCCGGCAGGAGACGAAAAACCTCGTCGACAACCTCAAGGCGCGCGTGCCCGCGCTGGTCGAGGAGGTCGTCCCGACGCAGATCAAGCCCGGCGAACTTCAGAAGGTCATGCAGAATCTTCTTCGCGAGCGCGTGCCGGTGCGCGATCTCGAGACGATCATCGAGACGCTGGGCGATTTCGCCGCACGCACGAAGGACCTGGACGTGCTCACCGAATACGTCCGCAACGCGCTGTCGCGGACGATCTGCAAGCAGCATGTCGATGATCGCGACCGCATCTGGTGTCTCACGCTCGATCCGGCGCTGGAGGACATGATCGGCGGGCACATTGAACGGACCGATCGGGGCATCACCAACACCATGCCGCCGCAGACGGCACAGCAGATCGTGCAGCAGATCGCCGATCGCACAACGGAACTCACGCAGACGGGCCGGTCGGGCGTCATTCTGTGCAGCCCGCACATCCGCTCGTCGCTGCGTCGAATGATTGAAGCCTCCCTGCCGCATGTGGCGGTGCTGGCTTATAACGAGATCGTACCCGATGTGGCCGTCGAGGCCGTGGGTCTGATCGGGCTGAATGGATAAGACGATTGCCGGTGGGAAAGCCGGTTGAATCGGGGAATGGTTATGGATTTACAAACGTTCAAAGCGCCAACGATGGCCGAAGCGCTCGGCCAGGTGAAGAGCGCGATGGGCAACGATGCGGTGATTCTGCATACGCGCACCTACCAGACGCGCTGGTGGTTGGGATTGCGTCGCCGGGAGATCGTCGAGATCACCGCCGGACGGGGCTTGCGGGTTCCCTCGCGGAGCGCCCGCGCGTCCGCGCCGCCGGCGTCGCGGACGCCGGTGGGGGTGGCCGCTTATGCGCGGTCTTCCGCGGTGATGAAATCCTCCGCGTCGGTCGCGCCGCCCAGTCCGGCCGAGAACCGCCGGCAGCTTCTCGAATCCCCCGCCGCCGGCAATGCCATGATGATGGGATTGTCGCAGGAAATGACCAGCCTCAAGTCGATGGTCAACACGCTCGTCTCCGAGGTGCGGCATCAACAGGCGCCGCAGGTTCCCGAGGAACTGTTCGATTATTACACGCAGCTCATCAGCAACCAGGTGGCCGCGGAACTGGCGACGAGCATCGTGCGCAATCTTCAGCGCAGCGTCCGCCCGGAGCATCTGTCGCAGCCCGAATTCGTGAAGGCGAAGCTCTCCGAGCAGCTCGAGAAGATGCTGCCGACGACAGGCCCGATTCAGCGCACGAAAACGGTCGGACCGCATGTCGTCGCGCTTATCGGCCCGACGGGCGTGGGCAAGACCACGACCATCGCCAAGCTCGCCGCGAATCTCAAGCTTCGCGAAAAGCACCGCGTCGGGTTGATTACCCTCGACACCTACCGCATCGCGGCGATCGATCAATTGAAAAAGTACGCGACGATCATCGACGCGCCCTTGCACGTGGTGAGCAATTACGACGACATGCGCGAGGCGCTCGAGCGGATGCGGGAATTCGATTTCGTCCTGATCGACACCGCCGGGCGAAGCCCCAACGACACGCTCAAGCTGAACGAGTTGCGTGGGTTTCTCGATGTCGCCCGGCCGGACGAGGTGCATCTCGTGCTGTCGAGCACCGGCAGCCAGTCATGCGTGGAACTGGCGATCAGCCGTTTCGCGGATGTGCGCGTGGACAAGATCATCTTCACGAAGATCGACGAGGCGGCGCATGTCGGCGTCGTGCTCAACGTGGTGCATAAGGTGAACAAGAGCCTGTCGTACATCACCACGGGGCAGGATGTCCCGGACGACATCGAGGTCGGCCGGGGGAAAAAACTGGCGCAGTTGATACTGGGCAACAGCCTTTAGGAATTGTCGATTTGCGAATCGCGATCGGATCGTCGATCCGGGAGCAAGGCGCGAATCGAAGATTGAAAACTGGAAATCAACCATGACCGTTCTCATCGACCAAGCCACTCATCTCCGGAGCCTGATGACGCAACAGCGGCGCGCCAGCGTGATCGCGGTGACCAGCGGAAAGGGGGGAGTCGGCAAGAGCAACATCGCCGTCAACCTCGCGATCAAGTTCGCGTCGGCGGGCAAGGATGTCGTCCTGCTCGATGCGGACCTGGGCCTGGCCAACGCGGATGTGCTGTGCAACATCGATCTGCCGTGCAATCTGTCCCATGTGCTGGCGGGCAAGAGGGAGCTGCGCGACGTGATGATCGACGCTCCGGGAGGATTCAAGCTCATCGGGGGGGCGTCGGGACTGGCGCGGATGGCCGATCTCACCGAGATCGACCGTCGGCGGCTCATCGACGCGCTCATCGAGCTTGAGGAGAACTGCGACATCATCCTGATCGACACCGGTGCGGGGATCAGCGCCAACGTCCTGGCGTTCACGCGGGCGGCGGATCATGTGCTGGTCGTCACCACGCCCGAACCGACCGCGATCACCGACGCCTATGCCGTCGTCAAGGTCATCAGCAAGGACAGCGCCGATCGGCGCCTCAGCCTTCTCGTCAACCAGGTACGCTCGCCCGCGGAGGCGCGGATCGTGCATGATCGCGTCGCGAAGGTGGCGAGGCAGTTCCTCAACATCAGCGTCCTCGACGCCGGTCATGTGATGGCCGACGAGCAGGTGCAGCTTGCGGTCCGCCGCCGCTGCCCGTTCCTCCTCTCGAGTCCGCGCAGCCCGGCCAGCCAGTGCATCGCCCAGCTTGCGATGCGCCTCGAGCAGGGTGTCGCGGTCTGCCGCGAGCAGGGCGGATTCTTCAATCGCATGAGCCGGTGGTTCAGGAGGTGAACGATGCCCCAGCGTCTGGCCGTCGCAATGTCGCTGCTCGTTTTCACGCTTTGCCTCGTGATTGGAGGCTTCCGCGCGGAGAACACCTTCACGACGACGGTCGTGAGGGCTTTGCTGGCAATGGCGGGCACGATGGTTATCGGGCTGATCGTCGGCATGATGGCGCAAAAAATGCTCGATGAGAATCTAAAGTCGGAGGAAGAAAAACTCAAAAAACTTGAGGAATGACGGCAAGGAGACCGATAAACAAAAGTGGCGTTTTGTAAAGCGATGTGGCACGTCCGACGCCGAAGCGAAAACGATCCACCCCAACCCATGGATTCGGGAGACACAATGACGAAGGCAGCCAAACGGGACATCAAGGAAGTCTGGATCGACTATAAAAAACACAAGACCGAACCGTTGCGGAACATCCTGATGGAGAACTATCTCCATCTGGTGCGCTACAACGCCGAGCGCATTCACGTCAAGCTGCCCGACGAGGTGGAGCTGGACGATCTGATGTCGGCCGGCGTTTTCGGTCTGATGGACGCGATCGCCGCGTTCGACATGGAGCGCGGCGTGAAGTTCGAGACCTACTGCGCCCCGCGGATCCGTGGGGCGATTCTCGATGAGCTGCGCTCGATGGACTGGGTTCCCCGCCTGGTTCGATCCCGCGCCCACAAGCTGGACGGCGCCACCAAGCAGCTTGAGGTCGAGCTTGGCCGCGCGCCGACCAACGACGAGCTTGCCAAGCGCCTCAAGGTCTCGATGAGCGAGTTCGAGAAGATGGCCAAGGACGCCTCGGCCGTCGGGCTGGTGTCCCTGTCGCGAAAATGGTTCGAGACCGACAGCAACAAGGATGTCCGCGAGATCGATGTCCTCGAGGACAAGCGCGGCGCCAATCCGGTTCGGGAGATTCAACGCAAGGATCTGAAGGAACTCATCACCAAGGGTCTGTCCCGCGCCGAGCGGCTGATCATCATCCTGTATTATTTTGAAGAGATGACCATGAAGGAGATCGGCTCGACGCTCGATCTTTCGGAATCGCGCGTCAGCCAGATGCACAGCTCGATCCTGCTGCGGTTGAAGGCGCAGATGGCCGATCGCCGCAAGGAATTTCAGCAGGCGACGGCCGTGTAGGGACGATCCCGGTCTTTCCGAGCGCCCATCCACGAATCGCGCGCCTGCCCGCGATGCGCTCGAATGCTCCCATTGCCGCCTCCGACAAGACCATTCACCGTCTTCGGCGTCGCGAACGAACCATCCTCGGTTCCGCGATGCCGCCGGCGGTGAATCAGCGTTTGGGGCGGGCTGATTTGGGCAGGTTTGACCACCCACTCTTCAAATCCGCTAGATAATCCGGTCGTTGTGCCATATAGTTATGCGTCCGACCGGAAACCGGTCGGTGTCGATGCGGCTTCGCCAAGGTGGCGATGGCTGCCGGAACTGTTTTTAAGTCCTTATTGACGGGGAATTTAAGATGCCCATCCTTTTGAGTGAAACGGCCGCCAGGGAGATCAAGGACATCATCAAGCAGCAGGGGCTTCCCGAAGAGGAAACCAAGCTGCGGGTGGGTGTCAAAGGCGGTGGGTGCAGCGGATTTTCCTACATGCTGGATCTCGTCGAGGAGCCGGCCAGCGACACGGACGAACAGATGGAGGCGCATGGATTGAAGATCCTGTGCGACATGAAGAGCTATCTCTATCTGGATGGCGTCGAGATCGACTTCAAGGACGAAGTGATGGGGCGAGGGTTCGTTTTCAAAAACCCCAATGCCACCAGCTCCTGTGGCTGCGGCAGCAGCTTCTCGGCGTAAACACTCCGACCCGCCGCACCAGCCTTGTTTCTCCAGCCTGCCCCGGTGGCGATCGTCGCCGTCGTTGCAGACCAGTCGTCCTTTGACCGGATTTGCCCATGCCTACCGAAACCGAAGAACTTCAGGATCTTGCCGATCGTGAATACAAGTGGGGTTTCGTCACCGATATCGAAACCGAGTCGGCGCCCCCCGGCCTGAACGAGGACACCGTTCGTTTCATCTCCAAAAAGAAAAACGAACCCAATTGGATGCTCGATTGGCGGCTGCGCGCCTATCGCCACTGGCTGACCATGGAGGAGCCGCACGCCTGGCCGATGATCAAGTATCCCCCGATCGACTACCAGGCCTCCAGCTACTTCTCCGCCCCCAAGCCGAAGAAAAAAAGCCTTGATGAGGTCGATCCCGAATTGCTGGCGACCTACGAAAAACTGGGCATCCCGCTTCAGGAACGCGCCATCCTCGCCGGGGTGGCGGTTGATGCCGTCTTCGACTCGGTTTCCGTCACCACCACCTACAAGGACAAGCTCGCCGAGGTGGGCATCATCTTCTGCAGCTTCGGCGAGGCCGTGCAGGAGCACCCGGAACTCGTCAAGAAATACATGGGGTCGGTCGTTCCCTACAGCGACAATTACTATGCGACGCTCAACAGTGCCGTCTTCACCGATGGCAGCTTCGTCTATATCCCCAAGGGTGTGAAATGCCCGATGGAATTGAGCACCTATTTCCGGATCAACGCCCAGAACACCGGGCAGTTCGAGCGCACGCTCATCATCGCCGAGGAAGGCGCCAGCGTCAGCTATCTCGAAGGCTGCACCGCCCCGACGCGCGATGAGAACCAGCTTCATGCGGCCGTCGTCGAGCTGGTGGCGATGGACAATGCCACGATCAAGTACAGCACCGTTCAGAACTGGTATCCCGGCGATCCGAAGACGGGCAAGGGCGGGATCTATAATTTCGTCACCAAGCGAGGCGCCTGCCGCG
>CAYUNS010000028.1:20068-28683 GCA_964446155.1 uncultured Tepidisphaeraceae bacterium
ATCGGCGATCACCTGGAAATATCCCTCGTGCATCCTCCAGGGTGACGACAGCATCGGCGAGTTCTACTCCGTCGCGCTGACGAACAACCATCAGCAGGCCGACACCGGGACCAAGATGATCCACATCGGCAAGAACACCCGGAGTACGATCGTCTCCAAGGGCATCAGCGCCGGTTTCGGACAGAACACCTATCGCGGACTGGTGAAAATCCTCAAGGGCGCGGAAAATTCGCGAAATTACACACAATGCGACTCGATGTTGCTCGGGGACAAATGCGGCGCGCACACCAGTCCCTATATTGAGGTCCGCAACACCAGTTCGCAGGTCGAGCATGAGGCCAGCACCAGCAAGATCGGCGAAGACCAGCTCTTTTACTGCAAGAGCCGGGGTATCAGCGTCGAGGACGCCGTCAACATGATCGTCAACGGCTTCTGCAAGGAAGTCTTCCGTGAGTTGCCGATGGAGTTTGCCGTCGAGGCGCAGAAGCTCCTGGGCGTGAGCCTGGAAGGATCGGTCGGATAGCGAGAGAGAGTTGCCGGTTGTTGGTTGCTGCTGGCCGGCAACCGCCCCGACCGGCAACCGGAAACCAGTCACCAGAAACCAACAACGAGCAAGTAGTCCAATGTCACTCATCGAAATCAAAAATCTGCACGCAAAGGTCGCAACCGGGGAACGCGAGATACTCAAGGGGGTCGATCTCACCATCAACAAGGGTGAAGTTCACGCCATCATGGGCAAGAACGGCTCGGGCAAGAGCACGCTTGTCCAGGTGATCGCCGGACGCGAGACGTATGCAGTCACGCAGGGATCAATCACCTACAACGGTCAGGACCTGCTCGATCTTTCCGCCGAGGAGCGGGCGTGCGAGGGCGTGTTTCTCGCGTTTCAGTATCCTGTCGAGATTCCCGGCGTGAGCACCAGCTACTTTCTCAAGGCGGCGGTGAATGCCGTGCGCAAGCATCACGATCAGCCCGAGTTGGACGCGGCCCAGTTCCTCAAGCTCGTGCGCGAGAAGATGGCGCTGCTGAAGATGGATCAGAGCTTCATGAATCGCGCGGTCAACGAAGGCTTTTCCGGTGGAGAGAAGAAGCGGAATGAAATCTTTCAGATGGCCGTCATGAATCCGACCCTGGCGCTGATGGACGAGACCGATTCCGGGCTGGACATCGACGCGCTCAAGGTCGTCTCCAACGGCGCCAACTCGCTTCGCGGGCCGGATCGCGCCATCCTGCTCGTGACGCACTACCAGCGGATGCTCGATTACATCACGCCCGATTACGTTCATGTGATGATCGATGGGCGCATCGTCAAGACCGGCGACAAGGATCTCGCCCTCGAGCTTGAGGCCAAGGGGTATGACTGGGTCGAGAAGGAAGTCGCCGCCGCGGTGTGACCGGCAATAGGAAACACGGCAGACGCAACAGGAGCAGGCATGACGCAGGTGCTAGAGAAGAAAGAGATCCACTTGTCGAACTTTTCACGATTCGAGCAGAAACTGACCAAGGCTCAACCGTGGGTGGGTAGCCTCCGCAATCGCGGCATCGCCCGCTTTGACGAGGTGGGTTTTCCCACGAACAAGGACGAGGAATGGCGGCATACCAACGTCGCGCCGATCGCGCGCACTTCCTTCAGGCTCGCCGGTGACGGCGATATCGCCGCGGCCGGGAAGATCGCCGCGGATTTCTCGTTCGGCGCCGAAGCCGTCGTCGAACTTGTGTTCGTCAACGGGCGGTTCAACCATGAACTGTCCAGACTCGGCGCGCTTCCCAAAGGCGTCAAGGCCGGCAGCCTCGCCGACGCGATGCGCATCGCCCCCGAGGCCGTCGAAAAGCATCTCGGCAAGGTCGCCGACATCGACAGGAATCCCTTCGTCGCCCTCAACACCGGATTTCTCGACGACGGCGCTTTTCTCTTTTTCTCCCGCGGCGCCACCGTCGGGCAGCCGATCCACCTGCTGTTCATCAGCACCCCGAGCGGCGAGCCGACCGTCTCACATCCGCGCGTGCTGCTCGTGGCCGAAGACAATGTCGAGGCGACCATCGTCGAGAGCTATGTCGGCGGTGAAGGCGTCTACTTCACCAACGCCGTGACCGAGATCGTCGCCGGCGCCGATGTGCGCATCGACCATTGCAAGCTTCAGCAGGAATCCCTCGAGAGCTTCCATGTCGCCACGATGCAGATGGAACTCGGGCGCAACGGCGTGTTCGTGTCCCACTCAATCACGCTCGGTGGAAAGCTCACCCGCAATGACCTCAACTGCGTGATGGCCGGTGAAGGCGCCTATGCCACCCTCAACGGGCTGGTTGTCGCCAACGGCGATCAGCATGTTGACAACCACACGCTGCTGGATCACGCTCAGCCCAACTGTCCGAGCCACGAACTGTACAAGCATGTGCTGGACGACACCTCCACCGTCGTATTCAAGGGCAAGATTCTTGTCCGTCAGCCGGCGCAGAAGACCGACAGCAAGCAAACCAGCAAGGCATTGCTGCTCAGCGACAGCGCGACGATGAACAGCCAGCCGGCGCTGGAGATTTACGCCGACGATGTGAAATGCACCCACGGCAGCACCACGGGTCCGGTTGATGAAGACATGGTCTTCTATCTGCGCAGCCGGGGCGTTTCGCTGGAAGCGGCGCGCCACCTGCTGACCTACGCCTTCGCGGCCGACGTGACCCGGCGGATCAAGGTCGCCCCCGTCCGCCGCCGCGTCGAAGACTACATGGCCGCCCAGCACGGACTGCCCCAGGACCTCCGCATCGCCGACCTGGGCGCCTTCGATGATGCGGCGCTATGATCTTCCGAATGGAGGAATGGTTGATGCCCCGTTCAAAGATTGAACAACAAGCGAGATACCTCGCCCGCAAGAACCGCGAGGCCGATCCAAGCATCACCGGCATCTACTGGTTTCCATCCAATGAGGAAGTCCGGCTGGTCGAGATCGTTCCCAATATTCCACCCTCGGGTGACTCCGTGGAAGTGTTTTACTTCCGATCGGATTCGGCTCACCAATTGCCGGCGCCATCCGGGATTGCCCTGGTTCGTCCAGACGAATTCGGCGCCAAGCCGTTACCCGAAGAGTGGGGCGATTGGGATGATGGGGTGGAAATAGGCGAGGCCCACGAGGATCAGGATTGAACTGGCGCGATGCATTCCGAAGACAGGCACGCAGCGATAACGAGATTCGTCTTCGCTTGAACCATCCTTCTGTCCCTTACTCGCATCGACTTCATTACCTCCAGATGGTGACTGAGAAGTTGGCAAAGAGTTATATCGCACCGCGCCGAAGCGCTGACAATCCTCAGATCAGCCATTCGGTGTTGATAAAGTTTCTCCGTTTGCTCCGTGCCATGCCGCAGATGCAGGCGAGGCTGGGATACATCAATGCGGATCATTATCGATCGTATATTGATTCGCTTCTTCCCATCGCCGATCAGATTCAACAACTCGCGCCGAGCGCGGCCGGGATTACGCAGCCAAATCCCGAGTATCCCTGGCGACAGTTGACGGATGGCGACATCATTGTCCCCTGCGAGTACGCGTTTGAACTATTTGCGCCGGAATCACCACAAATGGCGAAATTCGAGAAGCTGATAATGAATTTACTTCGAATGGATGGTTGATCGTTCCATGACTCTCGCTCAGGCGACATCTTCAAACCAGACGGGCGGGTTCGATCCCCGCCGCGTTCGCGCGGATTTCCCGATTCTTCAAACGACCGTTCACGGCAAGCCGCTGGTTTATCTCGACAATGGCGCGACCACGCAGAAGCCGCAGGCGGTGATCGACGCCATCGTCGATTTCTACACGCATTACAATTCCAACATCCATCGCGGTGTTTATGAGATCAGCCGTCGAGCCACCGAGGCCTACGAACTGGCCCGTGACAAGGTCGCCGGCTTCATCGGCGCGCGGCATCCCAGCGAATGCGTCTTCGTCCGCGGCACGACCGAGGGCGTGAACCTCGTCGCCGGCGCCTGGGGACGCGCCAACATTCGGGCCGGCGACGAAATCCTCGTCGGTGAGATGGAGCATCACTCCAACATCGTGCCATGGCAGATCCTCGCCGAAGCCGTCGGCGCCAGGGTGCGCGTCATTCCCATGACGCCCACCGGGGAACTGGATCTCGATGGAATCGATGCGCTGCTGACCGCGCGGACAAAGCTCGTCGCCATCCAGCAGGTGTCCAATTCGTTGGGAACGATCCAGCCGGTCGATCGGATCATCGCCAAGGCCCGCGCGGTCGGCGCCAGAGTGCTCATTGACGGCGCGCAATGGGTCGCGCATTTTCCCACCGACGTGCAAAAGCTCGATTGCGATTTTTATGTCTTCAGCGGGCACAAGCTCTTCGGTCCGACCGGCATCGGCGTGCTGTGGGGACGGCTCGAACTGCTCCGCGACATGCCCCCGTTCCAGGGTGGCGGGGACATGATCGAATCCGTCTCCTTCGAGAAAACCACCTATGCCGATCTGCCCAACAAATTTGAGGCCGGCACGCCCGACATCGCCGGCGCCATCGGCCTGGGGGCGGCGATCGATTACATCCAGTCGCTCGGCATCGAAAACTTCGCCGCGCATGAGGAGCAACTGCTTCATTACGCGACCGAAAAGCTCGGGGAGGTTCCCGGTCTGCGCATCATCGGCGCCGCCGCGCGCAAGGCCGCCGTCATCAGTTTTCGACTCGAAAACCCGGCGATCGCGACGCTCGACACCGGCCAGGCGCTCGACCGTGAAGGCGTCGCGGTGCGCACCGGGCATCATTGCTGCATGCCCGTCATGACCCGGCTCGGGATTGATTCGACGGCCCGCGCATCCTTCGCGATGTACAACACGCGGGAGGATGTCGATGCCCTCGCGGGCGCGCTGCACAGGCTTGTCGCCGCGCACGCCGCCCAAAAGCCCGCCGCGCCTTCGACGGCAATCGCCGCCACCGACATGGTTTTCGCGGCCCCGGCGGGCGAAACACCGCAAATCGTCGCGGAGGAACTGATCGACATTTTCGAATTCCTCCCCGATCGCATCGCCAAGGCTGAGCAGATTGAGGATTTCTCGAAGCGGCTTCCCCCGTATTTCAACGTGCTGAAGCAACTCACTCAGCGCGTCCCGGGATGCCAGGCGCAGGTTTATCTTCTCAGCCGGCGAGTCCCCGGCAGCCCCGATCGCCTCGAGTTCGTCGCCGACGCCGACGCCACCACCGTGCGCGGCGAGATTGTCATGCTCCAGAAGCTCTTTTCAGGGCAGCGTGTCGCCGATATTCTCGCGTTCGATGTCGAGGCGTTCTTCGGCCGTATCGGCTTCGAGCATTTCCTCACCTCGCAGCGACGCACCGGACTGGCAAGCATGATCGAACGCATCCGCGCTCATGCCCAAATGATCTCAACTTCCACCGACAACCCCTGAAAACCATGACCGACGAATCCCAACATCCCGCGCCCAGGAAAAACCTCACGGTCCTGCCTCATTCCGGAAAAGTCGATCAGATCCGGGAAGAGCTGCGGAACGACACCCAATCCCCGGACAAGCCCCTTGTCCATCAAACCCTCATCGACCGCGCGATCGATCCATCGAAAACCTCTGGGCAGAAGGCGATCGAGGAAAAGGTCATCGCCGCGCTGCGCACGGTGTTCGATCCTGAAATTCCCGTCAACATTTACGATCTCGGTCTGATCTACGAAGTGAAGGTCTCCGACGATGCGCGCGTGGAGGTGAAGATGACCCTCACCGCCCCGGCTTGCCCGGTGGCCGGAACGCTCCCCCCGGAAGTCGAGCAGAAGATCGAGAACATCGATGAAGTCACCAGCGCCAAGGTCGAGCTTGTCTGGGATCCGCCCTGGAGCCGGGATCGCATGTCCGAGGAAGCCCTTCTCGAACTCGGTCTGCTGTAGCCGGCGTGCCGCGCCGTCACAGCCGAATCACTTTTCCCGATCCTTCCGCGAACGCCTCGAAAATCCGTGTCACCTGCCATGCGTGCTCCAGATGCGCCTTCGCGACGCCACGCTTTTCCAGGATCGACCGCGAAAATTCGTTCACTTCGCCCCAGTATCCCAGCAGGAACAGCCCCTTGTTGTAAAGCTGCCCCAGCGAAAATTCCGGTTCCCATACGGCTGATGCCTCCCCGGGCGCGCCCAGGTAATAGGACGGCGACGACCCATAGCCGCGCCCGGGAGGATCGCGGTGATAGGCCACACGAATGTTGTTGTCGATCACGATGTGCCTTCCCGTGTCCGAGAGGATCGTCGTGCGCTCCATGCCCCCGTTGACCGCCGCGCCATGGGTGAACGTGAGCGTCGCCATGCGCCCATCGTCATAAGCGAACGTCGCCACCCCCGCGCCCGACGCGGCCCGCTGATAAAACATCGTCAATGGCATCCCCATCAGATACAATAGCAATGACGCCGGATGGCACAGGTGATCGAGAAATCCCACCACTTCGTCCGATGGTTCCTTGCGGCCGACGTATCGCTCCAATCGCTCCTTCGACGGGATGTGTTGGGGATAATTCAACATCGCCAGCGAAATGTTGCCGAAGTCGGGATCGCGCATCAACTCATGCGCCTTTTCATTGGCCGGGAAGAACATCTTCTTCAATCCGACCATTACATTTCGTCCCGTCTCCCGCGCCAGCGCCTGCAGCTTGCGCAGTTCCCCGGTGTCGGCGGCGGGTGGTTTTTCCATCCAGACGTGCTTGCCTGCCCGCAGGCAGTCGGCCGCGATGGCGGGATACCTCGGCCGGCCTTGCCCGTCGTAGTTGGTGACAATGAACACCGCCTCGATCTCATCCCGCTTCAGCATTTCCCGGTAATCCGTGTGACTGTGCCGCGCGCCAAAACACCTCGCGTATTCCACCGCTTTTTCAGCCTGGAGGTCGCAGACCGCAACCAGCTCGACCGGGTTGAACTGGAACGTTGGATAGATGTTGCGGAACGCATGCGAGCCGCAGCCGATGAAGCCCGCCCGCACCATCGGCGAGTCCGTCGGATACCCCATGATGTTCAATGCCACTGGATGCCTCCTTCGTGACTTAATGAGTTTGAATTGGATTCAACATGATTGAACATCATCCCGCAAGCCAACGCATCCGGCAAGCCGGTGGCATTCGTGTCAAGGCGGGCGCGAAGCTCAGTGCGTCATCCATGCGGGTCGCCGCGGCGGATTGAGGATCATCGCGGCCGCGACGACCATTCCGAAGATCGTGTATCCGATCGCGAACACCCACGGCTCGGCGTCGAAAAAGATCAGCGCGTGCAGCCAGTGGGCGATGAAACCCTGGTCGGCATAGGGCTGTTGCCCGGCGTGGATGCGGAGGCGGTTTTCCCATGTGGTGAGAGGGCAGGCGACGCCGAGAAGGGACTGGACGATGACGATCGCGATCGCCAGCAGGTGGGTGAGGCGGAACCAGAAATGCCGCACCCATCGCCACCGGCCGATCGTCCCCGCGAGGATCAGGACCAGCCCGCCGACGACGAACAGGATGAACCCCGCGTGAATGACGAGCACCAGGTCGGCGAGAACGCGGTGAAGCATCCGTTCAGTGTATCAATTCCAAACCGATCGGGCAGGACATCCATCGTCGCTAGGCGATTTTCTGCCCCCTCCGCGCCGAGGGGGCGGGCGCTCGCTCCGAGGCGGGGCGAAGCTTGGGCTTGAGATATTCGGCGGTGTGCGACGGGGAGATCTTGCAGAGCGTTTCCGGCGAGCCTTGCGCGACGACCCGTCCGCCGCCGTCGCCGCCTTCAGGTCCCATGTCGATCAGCCAATCCGCGCACTTGATCACGTCGAGGTTGTGCTCGATGACCACGATGGTGTTGCCCAGGTCGGCGAGGCGATTGAGGACGTTCAACAGGTTGTGAATATCCGCGAAGTGCAGCCCGGTGGTGGGTTCATCGAGAACATAGAGCGTGTGCCCGGTCGGGTTCTTGCCCAGTTCCGTCGCGAGCTTGACGCGCTGCGCCTCGCCGCCGGAGAGCTGCGTGCTCGGTTGGCCGAGCCGGATGTAACCCAGCCCAACGTCATTCAGCGCCTTGAGCTGCCTGTGGATGACCGGGAAATTTTCGAAGAACCGCATCGCCTCCTCGACCGTCATCGCAAGCACGTCGGCGATGTGCTTGCCGCGATAGTGGATCTCCAGCGTTTCGGCGTTGTAGCGGCTGCCATGGCAGATTTCGCAGTTGACGTAGACATCGGGCAGGAAGTGCATCTCGATGCATTTCGTTCCCTGTCCCTGGCAGGCTTCACAGCGGCCACCTTTGACATTGAAGCTGAATCGTCCCGCTTCATAGCCGCGAATCTTGGATTCGCGAGTCTTCGAGAAGACCTTGCGGATCTCATCGAACACGCCGGTATACGTCGCGGGGTTGCTGCGCGGCGTTCGGCCGATGGGGGACTGGTCGATCTCGATCACCTTGTCGATCTTGTTGGCGCCGTTGAGTTGCTTGTGTTTGCCCGCCTTCACCTTCGAGTTGTAGAGCTTGCGCTTCAGGGCGGGGAGCAGTGTCTGGTTGATCAGCGTGGATTTGCCCGAGCCGGACACACCCGTGATGCAGATCAACCCGCCGAGCGGGATGCGCACGTCCACGTTCTTGAGGTTGTTTTCGTTGCAGCCCTTGAGTTCGAG
>CAYUNS010000028.1:28693-30905 GCA_964446155.1 uncultured Tepidisphaeraceae bacterium
GGGCGTTTTTGCCCGGATCGACCGGCCGGCGATCGGTGGGGGGGACGATCGCGTATTCACCCGTGAGATACTTGATCGTCGTGCTGTCGGTGTTGTTGAACACCTCGGGCACGGCGCCCGAGCAGACCAGCCGCCCACCATGCGCGCCCGCGCCCGGGCCGATGTCGATGAGATGATCCGCGGCCCGGATGCAGTCCTCGTCATGCTCGACGATGATGACGGTGTTGCCGATCGCCTGAAGGCGCCGCAGGGTTCGGATCAGCCGCACATTGTCGCGTTGGTGCAATCCGATGGTCGGCTCGTCGAGTACATAGCACACGCCGACGAGGCCCGATCCGACCTGCGTCGCAAGCCGGATGCGCTGGGCTTCCCCGCCGGAGAGCGAGGCGGTCTTGCGATCGAGCGTGAGGTAGCCCAGCCCGACATCCACCATGAACCCGAGGCGGCTGACGATCTCGCGCACGATCGGCTCGGCCACCTTCGTGCCTTCCTCCCCGAGGCGGAGGTTTTCAAAGAATCGCCTGGCCCGCTCGACGGTGAGCCGGGAGACATCGTCGATGCTGTAGCCGGGGATTTGCACCGTGAGGGGGACGTCCTGGGCCTTGCCTTTTTTCTTCGATCCACGGCCGGCCGCTTTGGCTTCGCCCTCATTTTCCGCCGGCAGCACGCCCGCGCCGCGGGGGTCGCCGTTGGTCTCCTGCGCATCCACCGTCTGCAATCGTACCGCCAGCGCTTCCTTCTTGAGTCGCGTGCCCTGGCACGCCGGGCAGGGCATCTCGCTCATGTACTGATGCAGGCGCGTCTTGACGAATTCGCTCTCGGAATGCTCGAACCGCCGGATCAGGTTGGGGATGACCCCTTCAAACTCCGTCCCCGTCCCCAGGTCGCCCTTGCTGTCGGTGCCGTACATCAGCACGAGCTTCACCTTCTTGTCCATGTCCTTGTAAGGCGCGGTATAGCTGATGCCGAAGTCGCGGCAGAACTGCCGAAGGATGCGGCTGTAAAAAATGTTCATCCGCTTGCCGTTCTTCCGCCAGGCCTCGATCGCGCCGTTCTCGAGCGACAGGCTTTCATCCTGCACGACGATTTCGGGATCGAATTCAAAGGTCGTCCCCAGCCCGTGGCATTCCGGGCACGCGCCGTGCGGGCTGTTGAAGCTGAACAGGCGCGGTTCCAACTCGGGCAGGGAGACATTGGGGTGCCGCGGGCACGCGAACTTCTCGCTGTAAAGCTGATCGGTCCATGAGCCATCGGCCTGTCCGATGGTGACGATGACCAGGCCCTGCGAAAGCTTCAGCGCGGTTTCGATCGAGTCCGCGAGCCGCGAGCGGATCTCGGGCTTGAGCACGATGCGATCGACGACCGCCTCGATGTGATGCGTGAAGGTCTTCTTCAGTTCCGGGCCGATTCGGGGCTTCACCTTGCTCGGGTCCGGCGAGGGAGACTGAAGCTCGACGATCTCGCCGTCCACGCGGGCGCGGACGAAGCCCTGCTTGTGGATCGCCTGGAAGATGTCCCTGTGTTCCCCCTTTTGCCCGCGAACGAGCGGGGAGAGGATCATGACCTTCGTTCCGGCGGGATGCCGCATCACCGCATCGACGATCTGGCTGGGCTGCTGCGCGGCGATCGCCCGGCCGCACTCCCAGCAGTGGGGCGTTCCCGCACGCGCGAACAGCACCCGCAGGTAATCGTAGATTTCGGTGGTCGTCGCGACCGTCGATCGCGGGTTGCTCGACGAGCCGCGCTGCTCGATGGCGATCGTCGGGGGGAGACCTTCGATCTCGTCGATATCGGGCTTCTGAAGTTGATCGAGAAACTGCCGCGCATAGGTGGAGAGGGATTCCATGTACTTGCGCTGGCCTTCCGCGAAGACCGTGTCGAAGGCGAGCGTCGATTTTCCCGAGCCGGATAGTCCGGTGATCACGACCAGTTGGTCGCGCGGGATGTCAACGTCGATGTTCTTGAGATTGTGCTCGCGCGCGCCGCGAATTCGGATGGATTTTAAGCTCATTGCGTCTCGGTTCAGGCTACACTGTAGGCGATCCGGGGGTGGATGTTCAATCGGGCGATTGTACGGATGATGTACGGATCGGCAAACTCATCGGGAAAATGGAATCACCGATGAATGGGGGTGGACACGAGTCGCGTCGGATGGGATCGTGGATGGGCGTCAGTGGGGGGCCAAAGTGGAGGTTTTGGGTGTGAAAGAACG
>CAYUNS010000029.1:0-15978 GCA_964446155.1 uncultured Tepidisphaeraceae bacterium
GGTGTTGGTCACTTCGACGGTCACGCCGTTGTACATCCGCAGAATGTCGCCCGGACGATAGGCGCGCTGGCTGATGTGATTTTCGGCGCTGGAGAGAATGCCCACGACACGCACGGACGGCTTCAGCTTCGCGACCGCGTACATCAGCCCCAGCACCGCCATGCCGCCGCATTTGTCGAAGATCATCCGTCCCATCTTGTCCGCGGGCTTGATCGAGATCCCGCCGGTGTCGAACGTGATCGCCTTGCCGACCACGAGCAGCGGCTTGTCCGCCGCCCGTCCTTTCCCGCGCGCCTTCTTCGCCCCGCCGCGCGGCGCGGGGTCGTGCTCGATCACGATCAGGCGCGGGGGCGTTTCCGTCGCGCCGGCGCCGACCGCGAGAATCCCCCCCATGCCGAGCCGGCCCATCTCCTTCTCGTCGAGAACGCGAACCCGCAGCCCCAGCTCGCGGCCCATCCGACGTGCGAGGTCCGCCAGCACGGGAGGATTGACATCATTCCCCGGACGCGATGCGATCGTCCGCGCGAAATTCTGCCCGTCGGCGACGGCGCGGGCACGCTCGAGCGCGCCCTTCAACCCGGCGGTCACCTTCGACACAACCAGCGTCAGCGAAACCCGTCCGGGCTTCTCATCCTTCTTTTTGCCAAGGACGCCCTTGTATTCCGAATAGTCGAAGCCACCGAGCAGGAAGCCGGTCGTCAGCGCCTCGATCGCGACGACAGGCCCCGCGCCGGCAGGCGGAGCGTCGGGATAACCGGGCATTGTTTCCGGCGTCGGTGGGACGATGAGACAAATGTTCCGCAGTTTCTGCTTTTTCGCCTGCGTCGCGACCACGGCCGCCGCCTCGCGAAGGCATTCGGCGGAGAATTTTTTATGATTGCCCAGGCCGATCACCATCAACCGGCGATGCTTCCCCACCGGCGAGAGCTGCACGGTCAGCTCATTGCTCCGCCCCGTCACGATGCCGGCATCGAGCAGATTTTTGGCCAGCCGACGCTCCTCCCCAGGCAGCGCGTCGAACCCGGCATCGGCGATTTTGATTTCCTTGTGAATGAGAACGACAACGGCGTCGGCATGAGGGGCGATTTTATCCTTCAGCGCAATGGCCGCATCCGTGCTGGTCGGAAGCATGAGGGCAATCCTTTCGTTTTGCAGATTCCATCTGGACGGTGATGCAGTATAGACGCGTCGGCGAAGGGAGCAATTGAACGCGCCCCGCCGCTCACGGCGATCCACTCCATCATGGGGAAATCCCGGCTCACCCCATTCCGACTTCGATCTGTTTTGTCACCGGCGGGAGACAGGCGTTGTCGTCGCACGCCTGGTACTGCAATCCGACAAGGATCGGCCGACGAATGGCGCTGGGCGTCTTGAACGTCACGACAATGACGATCTCACCGGCATACACGCGGATCGGCTGTTCGGCAAAGCCGAAGCGCCGCTCCTGTCCCGGAGGATAGTCGATCGATTCGACATGCGCATTGTCGTGCCCCGTGATGCTCAGTTGCGTCGGGATCAATCCCGGACTCGGTTCGTGGGCGTTGATGTGAAAGCCATCGAGGATGTTCACATGAAGGCGCAGGCGGGACTCCGCATCCCACGCCGCCCGCAGGGTGACGACCGCGCCGGCGACCTGTTGCGGCGAGGCGGGGCGCTGTCCATCGGGCGAATCGGATGCGGCAATGTCGATCGGATCGATCCGCCGCACATACTGCAACGCGGCCTGCGCCATCGAACTCATGCCTTCGCCGTTCTGAAGCAACTGCCGGGCGAAAACCGCGATGGCGCGCCGTGCCGCTTCCGGCTGGTCGAGCTGCAGCAGCGACATCGCGGCGACGGCGTTGCCGTTGGGCAGCGGACTGTCGGTTGACGTTTTCTGGCGCACGATCAGATCCGTCGCGGATCGATCGGTGAAATGAAATCCGCCTTTTTCCGCATCGCCGAACTTGTCGAGCATGACCATCGCCAGCGAAGCGGCGTGGTCCTTCCACTGTTCGCGGCCGCTGGCGTCGCGCAGCGCGATCAGCGCCTGGATGAAAAACGCGTAATCGTCGAGAAATCCTGGAATGGCCGATTGCGGCACATCGGAAGCGGAGGGCATCGTCGCTCCGTCCGGCGGTGTCACCGTCGCGGGCGGTTCGACGGATTCACCGGCGTGCGTGGGGGTGGAGACGAACACCTCGCCGGATCGCGCGGGCGTCTCGGCGCCGTCGCGCGTCACCCCCCCGCCACTGGTGCGGATCAGGTTCCCGTTGGCGGTGCGATGGTGACGCAGCAGGAAATTCGCGGCTTTCGCGGCGGCGTTGATGTAGCGCTGCTCCTGCAATTGCTCCCCGCCATAGGCGAGGGCGCGGATCATCAGCGCGTTCCAGCTTGTGAGAATCTTGGTGTCGAGCAGCGGCTGCCTGCGCGCCATGCGGACGCCATAAAGCTTTCGACGCATCGCCTCGAGACTCGGCTCGAGGTCCGCCCCCGAAACGGAGGCGTCCGAATCCCCCTCGTGCGGCGGCGGAAGATACAGAATGTTCCGATCCGGCTCGCCTGTGCCATGATGCGGATCGGCGAAATTCGGGCCACGATCGACCCCGTACACACGATTGAACACCTTTGCGTCCGCTTCCCCGAGAACCGACTCGATCTCCTCGCGCGTCCACAGGTAATTCAGTCCCTCCCGGCCGTCCACCTCCGCGTCGAGCGCCGTATAAAACGCCCCTTGCGGCGAGGTCATCTCGCGAAGGATGAAATCGAAAATCCCCCGCGCCACCTTCGCGTAAGACAAATCCTCCGTCTGCCGGTACGCCTCGACATACACCCACGCCAGCAGGGCATTGTCGTACAGCATGATCTCGAAGTGCGGGACCAGCCACTGGGCATCCGTCGAATAGCGGTGAAACCCGCCACCGAGATGGTCGCGAATCCCGCCGTGCGCCATCGCGTCCAGCGCATGTCGCACCATCCCGGCGACCCGCTTGCGGCGCTCGGGATGGCGGATCGCATCGGCCGGCGGGTTGCCGGTCATCGACGACGTGTAATGCAGCAACAACTCGAGCAGCGTTTGACGGGGAAACTTCGGCGCTCCGCCGAAGCCCCCATGGCGCGGGTCGTAGTCGGAAACGGAACGATCGACGAGGCGGTCGATGAAATCCTCGTCGATGCGGAGATCCGACTCCGCCGGTGCGGGTTCGGCGATCTGGTTGAGAATACCCACGATCTGTTCGGTTGACTGCGCGACCTCGCCCGCGCGGTTTTTATACGCATCCTCCATCGCGCGCAAGACGGTGACGAACCCCGGCCGACCCTGCGCGTCGGTCGGTGGGAAGTAGGTTCCACCATAAAAGGGCTTGAGGTCCGGCGTGAGAAACACGCTCATCGGCCAGCCGCCATGGCGCGTCAGCACCTGCACCGCGGTCATGTAGAGCTGATCGACATCCGGACGCTCCTCGCGGTCCACCTTGATGTTGACGAAGCGCTCGTTCATCTCCCGCGCGATGGCTTCGTTCTCGAAGCATTGCCGCTCCATCACATGACACCAATAGCAGGTGCTGTACCCGATGGAGAGGAAGATCGGCTTGTTCAGCGCCTTCGCCGCCGCGAAGGCCTCCGGCCCCCATGGATACCAATCCACCGGATTGTGCGCATGCTGAAGCAGGTAAGGCGAGGTTTCGTCGGCAAGGCGATTGGTGAAGCGATGCGATGTTTCGGATGGCGTTGTCATAAAATCTCCTGCGATCGTATGAATCCATCGTAACGCCTTCCGTCCGGTTTGCGGACCATGGAATGCGGCGGATTTCGCGATCGATGCGGCGGGCTGGAATGAGGGGGCGGGCGACGGGCGGCGATTCCGCGCCCTTTCGTATCAGGCCGGAATGAGATCGGGAATGTCGATCTCGTTTTCCAGACCGGGAAATGCCGGCGTTTCCGGCTCATCGGAATGAGGATCGAGATCGTCGGAGGTCCGGTCGGTCGCCAGCGCCTCCGGTTGGTCGGCGAGCAGTGGCCCGTCCCATCCACGATGCAGAACGGCATTGACGCCCAGCAGCAGCACGATCGACGCCAGCGCGCCGGTCGGCGCGCCGAACCCTTCCCGCCACCAGGTGATCTCCGGCCGGCGCGCGAGAAACCGTGCCCAGTTGTCCATCGCATACGCGCCGACCCACATCAGTCCAATCGCGGCGGCGGCGAATACCAGCAGCCCCGGACCCTGCCACGGCGTCGCCTGCGCGACCTTCATGAGCAGTTGAACGATCCAGAGGTGAGCGACATAGCTCGCCAGGCTCCGACGCCCCATCCGTTCGATCGCCCCGCTGACCGCGGACTCGCCGATCCAACGCCAGAGCAAATCGCTCACCAGCATGATCGACAGGATGAGGCTGAGATATCGCAGCGTCTCACCCAGCGTGAGCGGCACTTTCCAGAACGTGAGGGGCAGCGCGATCCCGCCTCCATACGCGGCCAGGGAGAGGATCGTCATCGACGACATCGCCACGACCGCCATCACGATCTTCGGGCGGCTGCCCAGCCGGTCGTATCGCGGCAGAATCACCCCGCCCAGCATCCCCGCGACGAACAGCAGTTGCCACAGCGGCGCGAGGAAGACCAGGCCGTTGGGCATGACCGGCAGGAGGACATACGCGTTCGCCCACGCATTGCCGTGCGCCCAGATGAAGATGCCGGCGCTGACCGCCACGACCAGCCACCACAATCTCCGGCGAAGCATCTCGAGGAAAACCGGCGCCGCCAGGAGCATGATGACGTAGAACGGCAGCAGATCGATGCCCTCGCGGAAGAGCAGCACGTCCCTGGCCAGTCCCCATACCCCGTTGGGAAACGGTTCGCGCTGTCCGAACAGCGGATACAGGAGGAAATAGGAGATGGATGCCGCGTAATGGACGAGCAGCACATACCCCGCCCGCCGCCAAAGTCCGATATACGTCCGCCGGCGTTTTTGTTCATCCAGGATGCGCGGGTAAAAAATCCGCCCGATGCTCAGCCCGGAAATGAAGATGAACCCCCCCGCCGCGAACCGCGTGTATTCTCCCAGGATCGAGTAAAGCGGCTCCCCCAGGGCCAGCCCATGATGCACCAGATGCACGAGGACCATGTCGATGAGACACAGGCCCCGCCAGAAATCCAGCCGGCGATCGCGCGCCTGGAGCGGGAGAGATTGTCTGGCTGGTGTCGAATGCATCGGTGCGAAAATCCGGGTGTTGAAAATCACTCATCGTGCGGCAGGCGCCCTCCCTTTTACCAGATTACGACCGGCGCCATCAAGACGAATCCGCCGGGGACCAGCCCCGGCGCTGTCGCGCGCTTTTCTTTCCGGCATTTCCCCGGGCTGGTGATGCGGACGCGAGGGTGCTAGACTTTCCGGTTCCCATGCGAAAGTGGATTCCTGTTTTCATTGTGTTCCTGCTGTGGGGCTGCTCGCCGGAAAGTCACCGTCGCTCGGCCGATCGACAGGTCGCGGAGATTCTGCGCGATCGCAAGGAGCGAACCCTCGGTTACCAGCCCCAGACCGACGCGGCGGCCGACTCTTCGCCCCTGCCGGAGAAACGGGTATTTCCCACCCTGCCGGTCACGGTGATGTCCCCTCCCGCCCCTCCGCCGATCGAGCGCGCGACGCCGATCGTCCCCGAAGGCCCGCTCGGTCCCGAGCGGGTCTGGCCGGAAGACATTCCCCCCCCGGCGATGGGCACTGAAACGACGGCGGGCGTCACCCGCGATCTCGACGCCCGCATGCAAATGGGTCCGCCGGCGCCGTGGCAAATGCCTCGTCGCCTCGATCTTTTTGGAGCGATCGATTTCGCGATCGAGCATAGTCGATCCTACCGGTCGCGCATGGAGGATGTCTACCTGGCGGCGCTGGGCGTGACCCTCGAACGGCATCTGTTTTCCCCGCGGCCGTTCGCCGGCGCGGGGCTTCAGTTCACCGGAGGGCAGCGCGACGCGGATTACGCCTCGGCGCTGACCGCCACCGCCAGCGCGGGCATTCGCCAGCAACTGCCGCACGGCGGCGAGATCGTCGCCGAAACGCTCGTGCAGTTTGTCGATGCGCTCAACGGCAATCTCGAGGAAGGCGAGTCGGCCGAAATCGCGTTGTCCGCTTCCGTGCCGCTGCTTCGCGGCGCCGGGCTGGTCAATCTCGAACCGCTGATCCAGAGCGAACGCGACCTGATTTATACGATTCGCGAGTTCGAGGCCTTTCGTCGCGATTTCGCGGTCAACGTCGCCGCCAACTATTTCCGCCTGCTGACCCAGCAGCAGGCGGTCGAGAACCGCCGCAGAAACTATGCCGACCGCATCGCCCTCACCGAGCGCACGCTGGCGCTGTACGCCGCGGGACGCATTCTCTTTCTCGAGGTGCAGCGTTCGTTGCAGGCGCAGTTGACGGCCGAAAACGCCCTGACCAACCAGATCGCGAATTACATGGCGGCCGTCGATGATTTCAAGCTGCTCATCGGCGCGCCGGTCGAGGACGAGCTCGAGATCGTCCCGACCGAGCTGGATGTGAACATCCCGCACTACCGGGACGACGAGGTGCTGGAGATCGCCCGCCGGTATCGGCTCGATCTTCAAACCGCGCGGGATCGCGTCGAGGACGCCCGCAGGCAGGTCGCGGTGTCGCAGAACCTGCTCCTGCCCGACCTGGACCTGACCGCGCGCGGTGAAGTGGGCAACACCGCGGGCACGCCGGCGAGATACCTGAACGACGACACCGTGCGTTATTCGGCCGGACTGAATCTCAATCTGCCCGTGGATCGATTGGCCGAACGCAACATCTATCGCCGATCATTAATCAGTCTGGAACGGGCGCAACGGAACCTGTCGGCGTTGAACGACCAGGTGACGGCCGAGGTCCGCGACTCCCTGCGGCAGATCCGATCCGCACAGGTGTCCCTGGAAATCCAGCAGCGCGGGATCACGCTGGCCGAGCGGCGCGTGGAATTCGCCAACGAATCCCTGCGACAAGGACGTGCCGACGCGCGTGAAGTGCTTGAGGCCCAGACCGATCTGCTCGAGGCGCAGGACGATTACACGGAGGCGATGGCCGATCTGCGGACCCAGGTGCTCCAATTCCTGCGGGACAGCGGAACCTTGCGGGTTGATCCGCTCGCCGGCGCGCTCGGTCGGGCGATGGATCGCTCCGGCGATGTCAACAATCCGCCGTCGCCGTCGTACAGATAGGAAGGACCGCCATCGCTCCGCCTGTTTTGCCGTTTTTCAGGAAAACAGGACGGAGAAATGAGGATTTTTCCCCGTGGCGGGTGAATGGGGGAATTTTCGGCTCCGTTTTCGCAACCAACCATTGAGTGACATGAGTTTAGCCGCCGCACAACCGACCGATATCGTTTCCGGCAAACCGAACAAACGCTGGCGCGTCCTGGGCATGGCTTTGGGGGCGGCGGCGCTGAGCGTCGGCGTCTTCTGGGGCGCGACCGCCTGGTTCGGCGGGCGATCCGCCGCCTACGACCCCGCCGCGTTTCATCGCATCGTCCCCATGAATCTCACCGTCGCCGTCCAGAAAGATGGTGAGCTTCAGGCCACCAACAACATCGAAATCAGTTGCCGCGTTGAAGGGACCACCACCATCCAGCAGATCGTCAAGGAAGGCGCTTCGGTCAAAAAAGGCGACGTTCTCGTCATCCTCGACTCCGCCGCCATCAAGCAGAAGCTCGAGGACACGCTCCTCGATCTTCAAAAAGCCGAGGCCGACCTCACCACCTCGCGCGAGATGCTCGAAATCCAGCGCAGCCAGAACAACGCCAACCTCCAGGCCGCCGAAGTCGAGCTGGTTCTCGCCCAGCTCGATCTCCAGCAATATATCGAGGGAACCTATCCCCAGCAGCTTCAGAACGCCCGGACCGAGCTCGAGATGGCCGGCATCACGCTCAAAAGCAAGCAGGAGGATCTCGCCCAGACCCGCTCCCTGTTCGCCAAGGGTTTTGAGACCGCCATCGGCATCAAGAACGACGAGCTTGAAGTCACCACCGCCGAGAACGGGCTGCAAAAGGCCAAGACCGCTCTGCGGGTGCTCGAGCAATACACCCACCAGATGGACCTGACGAGCAAGAAAAACGCCGTCGCCCAGGCCGAGCAGCATCTCAGCCGCGTCAAGCGGGAAAACGCCAGCAACCTGTCCCAGAAGGAAGCCGACGTTCGCGCCAAGGAACAGAGCCTGGCGCTGCTTCGCCGGCGATACGCCCGATACGAGGAGCAGTTCGCCGCCTGCACCATCGAGGCCCCCGCCGATGGCATGGTCGTCTATTCCTCCTCCTCCGAACGCAACAATCAAAACCCCATCCAGGAAGGAACCCAGGTGCGCGAGCGCCAATCCCTCCTCAAGCTCCCCGACACCAGCGAGATGAAGGCCGTCATCCGCATCCAGGAGTCGCAGGTGCCGCGCCTTCACATCGGGCAGCGCGCCATCGTGAAGATCGTCGGAGTGCCTTATCCGCTGGGCGCGACCCTCACCCGCATCAGCGTCCTCGCCGACAGCAGCAACCGCTGGTGGAACCCCGATCTCCGCGAGTATCCCGTCGATCTGACCCTCGACGACACCCCTGCGGGCCTCAAACCCGGCATCGGCGTCCAGGCGGAAATCATCATCGACCAGTTCGCCCAGACCCTCGCGACGCCGGTCTCCTCGATTTACACCGCCGGCGCGGACACTTACACCTTCGTTCGCACGCCGGACGGCGTTCGCCCGCAAAAAATCCAGGTGGGGGCGGCGAATGAAACGCACGTGCAGATTCTCGACGGTCTCGCCGAAGGCGCCGAGGTTCAGGTTCTGCAACCCGGGCAGGGGCGGATGCTCCTCGAGCAGGCCGGCATCCAGATCACTCCCGTCGCCCCCGGCAATGACGCTCTCCACCGCCCCGAAGCTCCCGCCGAGGCCAAAACCGTCGAACCCCGCACCCCCACGCCTCCCAAAACCGCCGACGCCGGATGATCGGATTGGCCACTCGAATCGAGTGGTCGATTCGCGATCTCCTGCGCGTCATGGGGAGGATTGCGGGAGAACGCACGTCACCGTGGTCCCCTCGTTCAATACGCTGTCCAGGTGAATGGTTCCCCCCAGGGCGGCGACGGCGTGCTTGACAATGGCCAACCCCAGCCCCGTACCGCGCCCGGCAGCGCCGGTGCGCGAAACGTTCACCTGGTAAAACCGCTCGAACACGCGATCGAGATGCTCCGGCGGGATGCCGATCCCCGTGTCGATGACGCGGAGCAGAATCCTCCCATCCTCACGGGTGATGGCGGTGGTCACCGAGCCGTTTTCGGGCGTGAACTTGATCGCGTTCTCGACAAGGTTGCGAAGGATCAGGTTCAACAGCCGCTCGTCGCCGTGGAAGACGATGTCTTCGGCGGCGTCCGAGTCGCCCAAACGCAGTTCCACCTGCTTTCGACGCGCGACCGGCCCCATCGTCGAGCGCAGCATCGCATGGAGCGAGGAGGCTTTCACTTCCGTGAGATCGGGCTTGAGATCGGGGCTTTCGACGCGCGACAGATCGAGCAGATCGGCGAGCATTTCCTCGAGCCGGCGGATGTGCCCGTCGATGATCCGCACGCAGCGCTCGCTTTGCCGCGGGTCTTCCTGATAGACCTCCCGCAGCGTGTCGAACGCGATCTTGATCGCGGCGATCGGGGTGCGCAACTCGTGCGAGGCGTTGGCGACGAAATCGGTTTTCATCTGCACGGCCGAGGCGAGCTGGGTGACGTCGCGCAGCACGATCATCGCCCCGCCGTCGGTGGTGCGCGTCGCGAATCCCTGGTAGGTGAATCGCTGCCCCGCGCGGGCGACGTGGATTTCCCGCTGAATCGAAACCGGCGCGGCGCCGGCGGGCGAATCCTGATCGAGCTGATCGAGCAGCCCCAGCACGGCTTCATCGTTCACGACGCCGACGAACGGCTGACCAAGGGCTTTTTCCGGGGAAATCTGGAGCAATTTGGCGGTCGGGGTGTTGATGAGCACGAGTTTGCGCCGGGCATCGGTGACGAGAATGGGATCGGGGAGCGTATCGACCAGGGCGCGCAGATCGGCCCGCTGATGCAGCAGATCGGCGAGTTGCCGCTGCGCCTGGGCGGCGGCGATGTTGAGGCGGGAGGAGAAATAGCGGATGTCGTCGGCGCCTTCCGGCTCGACGCGGACATGCCAGTTTCCCGCCGCCATCTCTCCCGCAGCCAGCGCCAGGCGGCGCGTCGGCGCGATCCACTGGCGTTGCAGCAATCCCGAGAGGATGCCCATGGCGATGGCCGCCGATATGCCTCCGGCGAGCAGCACCATCCAGGTCGGCATCCCCAGTTCGAGCCACAATCGACGCGGGTAGCTCAGTCGCACGACCACCCCGCCGGGATCGCGGGGATCGACCAGTTGCGCCACGTAGATCATGGGATTGTGAACGGTGTCGCTTTCACGGGTGCTCTGCCCGACGCCATGCTGGCGCGCGGCGGTGATTTCGGGACGGTTGTTGTGGTCGTCCATCGACGGCACGCGCGCGTGCGAGTCGAAGATCGGCCGGCCGTCCCCTCCGATCAGCGTGATGCGCGTGTCGAGCACCTTCGCCGCTTCGCGAAGCCTCGCCTGCTGCTGCTCCGAGGTCGGGTCTGGCGCGTCGGCAAGCCCCTGGCGGATGAACCGGGTCAGATGATCGAGATTGCGAATCTGCTGCATATGCACGGTGCGCTGACTGGCGTAATACAGCACGGTCCCGCAAACGAGGATGATGAGGATCATCACGAAAAAGAACGGCAGGAACAATCGCAACAGAAACGGCCGGGGCGTCATGGCGGAAATTGTAGCAAAACACGACGAAACCAACGGCGTTCTTAGCGCGAGGCAAACAATGCCAGACCGCCTTTTCGCCTCTTTTCCTCCAAAACGGGATGATTCCCCACGTTTTCGGAGGATCGTGTATAACATTGCGCTGAATTCTGACGATGATTCCCCTGAGGAGATTCCATGCGCATTGATGAGCTTCTGGGCAAGGGTACGCCCGCGATTTCATTCGAGTTTTTCCCACCGAAGACCGAGGCGGGGTTCGCGTCGCTTTACGGCAGCATCGACGCGATGCGGGCGATCCGACCGAGTTATGTGTCCGTCACCTACGGCGCCGGGGGAAGCACGCGGGAGAAAACCGTCGATCTGGTCGAACGGATTCAGAATGAGCTGAAGATTCGGTCGATGGCGCATCTCACCTGCGTGGGACACACCGCCGGGGAGATCGGCGGGATTCTCGACGACCTGTGGAAGTCGGGCATTCACAACGTGCTGGCGTTGCGCGGCGACCCACCGGCCGGACAGAGCAGCTTCGTCACGACGGAAGGCGGATTCGAGTACGCCGATCAGCTCGTGAAATTCGTCCGCGACCGCCACGACTTCTGCATCGGCGTGGCGGGATACCCCGAAGGGCATCCCCAATGCCTCAACCGCACCCGCGACCTCGAGCACCTCAAACGCAAGATCGACAACGGCGGATGCTTCATCGTCACGCAGTTGTTCTTCGACAACGCCGACTTCCACCGTTTCCGCGACCAGGCCAGGCTGATGGGAATCCGCGTGCCGATCATCGCCGGCATCATGCCGATCATGAACGTCGGGCAGATCAAGCGATTCGTCAGCATGTGCGGCGCGAAGATTCCGCATCGGCTGCTCACCCGGCTCGAGGCCGTCGAGCGCGATCCCGAGGCGGTCTATCGCACCGGCGTCGAACATGCGGTGAACCAGTGCCGCGACCTCCTGTGCAACGATGTGGACGGTCTGCATTTCTATACGCTGAACAAGAGCAAGGCGACGGTGGATATCTGCCGCGCGCTCGACATGCCGGCCGCCGAAAACACGCGGGAATGATCGCGCGAACGATGGAACATGAACACCGATGGACACTGACAACGCATCACGCTCCGGCATTCTCAATCGCGTGCGTCCCAGATCGGCGGACACGGCGTACATCCTTCCCATGGCGGTCTTTCTCGCCATCACCTGGGTGGGCGGCAACTGGCCGGCGCTGTTCCCCGTCAGCTACGCGGTGAAGTCGGTCGTCGTGGCGATCCTGCTCTACCTGTTCTGGCCGATGTACACGAAGATCCGCTGGGATTACTGGTGGCTGGGCGTCATCGTCGGCGTGATCGGCGTGGTCCAGTGGGTGGGGATGGAAAAAGCCATCGTCTCCCTCTGGCCGGACTACCCGCGCATCGCCACGCCCGAACCCTTCATCATCCACGAGCAGTTCGCCTCGCCCTGGACCATGGCGGGATTCATCTTCGTCCGGCTCGCGGGCAGCGCACTGGTCGTTCCCGTGATGGAGGAGCTTTTCTGGCGCGATTATCTCTGGCGATCGCTCCTGGCGCCCAACGACTTCAAACTCGCGCAGGTTGGCGAATGGGATTGGAAGGCATTCCTCATCGTCGCGCTCATCTTCGGCGCGGGGGTGCATATCCAGTGGATGACCGCCATCGTCTGGGGATTGATGATCGCCTGGCTGCTCGTCAGCACCAAAAGCCTGGGCGCCTGCATCATCGCCCACGGCGTGACGAATTTCCTGCTTGGATTGTACGTTCTTCTCTATCGCGACTGGCAGTTCTGGTGATCCGGGCCTCCACAATCAGGAAGGCGGCGATCAGAACATGCGAAGGGCGCCGAAGACCAGCACGCCGATGCTGGCCAGGGCGATCGACGCCGCCAGCGCGACAGTGAGCTTCGTGCCCGTGGGGATGACGGCGGGCGTGACGACCGCCGGAGTGGTCGCCGGGGCGGGAGCGGCATGCCTGATCCGCGCGGGGGACGGCTTTCGAACGACGGCGACCGGCGAGGTTTCCGGGGAAACCTGCAAGGCCAGATCCGTTTCCAACGCCGGTCGCGTGCGAAGGCTGGGGGCAGGCCCCACAGGCCGGGGGAGCGTGCGCGTGGCCCGACGCGGCGAAGGACCGTTCACCGGAAGATCATCCCAGTTGCTCGATGCGCCTTCCTCCAGGATGCCGATGGCGCCCTGATGGGGCTGGGTCTGCGCGGCGGGCTTGGGTTTGGGAACGGGAAAGTTGATCGGGTTGTCGAGCGGCTTTTTCTCGTCGACGAACTGGAACCCCGCGACCGTGCCCGACAGGGCCTCGTGGGGATCGCTCGGCCGAGGAGAGGTGCGCTTCATGATCGTCCCCGGAGGCGCGGGCTGAAGCGGCCCGCGATGGAACGCGACCTTGATCTTCCCCAGCCGCAGCACATCGCCGTCCGCCAGCGCGGCGCGGGTCAGCGAATGACCGTGGCGGCGTGTGCCGTTTTTGCTGCCGAGATCGAGAACGATCCATCCCTGGGCCGTTTTTTCAATGCGACAATGCCGACGGGAAAGCTGGATGTCGCGCACCGACACATCGCACTCGGGAGAGCGCCCGATCGTCGTCGCATCCCTGATGGCGCGCCGCTCGATCTCTTCACCATCCGATGTGAGAATGATGTATGCCATAACCTCCAGCCGACGAATTACACAAAGGCCAGCACTGACTATCGGGCATCGAAGCGGTCTCTCCGCAGTTTTTCCGGCTTCTTATCGGACACACCATACCAAAACTCAACTGCAATCAGGACTTTTTTCCCAAAACTTTTCATCCCATGCCGTATCGACTCGCCGATCCGTTTTCACGCGGAAGGCAAGGCGCCGATTGGCGGCGCCTTGCCCCCGCTTGCGGATCAGGGAGCGTCGGACGATTCGGGGAGCATGAGTTTCAGGATGCGAAGCGGGATTTCGGTGTTGTCGTACTCCCCCTCGAACGCCTGGGCGCCGGCGCCGATCGCCGTCACCGGCACATCCACCCCGGTGTGGCCGTTGGTGGTCCAGGTGATGCCCGCGCGGTCCTGGGCGATTTTGATGATGGCCTGAAGCGTCAGGCCCCGGTTGTTTCTCTCGAGGACCTTGGCAAGCCGCTCCACTTCCTTGTCGGTCAGATTGGAAATCTTCAACGTTTCCGCAAGCACCTGCCGCGCGCCCTCGAGCGTCAATGAATCCAGGGCTTCCAAGGCCTGGTCCGCCGAATGCCGCAACACCGTCAGTTCGATCAGACGAGCCGGATCGAACCGATCCTCATGCAATCTCATCCCGCCGGTCTCATGATCGGCGGTGACGACGATGAGCGTGTCGTCGGGATGTTGTTGCCGGAAGGCTTCGGCGACCTGCATGGCGCGATCCATCGCGAAGGTTTCCTCGATCGCCTCGCCGGCCCAGTTGCCATGGCATTCCCAGTCGATCTTGCCGCCTTCGACCATCATGAAGAAGCCTCGTTCGTTGCCGAGGCGCTCGATGGCGAAGGTGACGGAGTCGGCAAGTTGCCCGGGGCCGTCGCGCAGCTTTTCCTCGCGAGCGACGGGGTAGTTGAGAATGGTCACCAGGCGCTGGTCGGCGGGCGCGGGATCGTCAAGGCTTTTGCGCACGGCAATGCCGCCGTCGCGCCAGGCTTGTTGAATCTCCTCCTGCTTTTTGTTGGGGCTGTTCATCCCGTTGCCGATCAGAAGATGAACGCTGCTCGACAGGTAATGCTCGGCGATTTCGTTGTACATCGCGCGCTTGGGAACATGGGAATAGAAGGCGGCGGGCGTGGCGTGATTGAGCTGCACGCTGGTGATGACGCCGGTGCGGAAACCCGCATCCGACAGACGCTGCGCGATGCTCTGGACCGGCGTGCCGTCGGGCAGTTGCCCGAGCATGCCGTTGTCGGTCTTGACCCCCGCCGCCAGGGCGGTGCCCGCCGCGGCGGAATCGGTCACGACGTTGTTGGCGCTGCGCGTCTGAATCCGTCCGTGAACCGGGAAGCTTTCCATCAGCAGCGGCTTGCCATGCAGAGCTTCGGACGCGAGGTTGGCCACCAAACGCTGGTTCGGCCCCATGCCGTCACCGATGAAGAGGAACACATAACGCGGTTGATCCGCAGCCATCGCCTCGGACGAAACCAGCGCGAGGACCAGCGCGGCGAAACAGACCAGAATACGATGCATGAACAGGCTCCTTGGAAAAACGCGATATCCCCCACCCCGTAAACCCGGCCGAAGCGCGGAGAAACCGGCGGTCTTCCCGGCGTTTCGATCAGAAGAACAAAGAGGCTTTCAAAAACCCTCCTCGCAACGACAATGCGGGCCGCAAAAGGCGCAAAGGGGCCACAACGTGCTGCATAGGTGCTGCAATTTTTGTGTGGCTCAGGGCAAACACCCCAAAATCGTCCCCTGGAGGGGATTGATATAAGTGCGGCATTTACAGAAATTTCGGTCAAAAAATGAAATGCGTCATGTAGGACTTGAACCTACAACCCGCTGATTAAGAGTCAGCTGCTCTGCCAATTGAGCTAATGACGCGTTGGGAACGCAGAATCTACCGGCGAACGGCTGGTTGTCAAGATACATGGCGCGGCGGTCTGCCCGACAATTGAAGAACTTGAAGATTTCGCCTGAAGGTGAGGGGTTTGGACCCAATCGAAGAGATAAAAAAGGTGGCGTGGGCCTCTCGGCATCCCACGCCACCCAGGGAAGGAGGATCGTTACATTTATTCATACGATGAATAAACCATCGGGTTCATTGCCGGCGTCTCAGGGAAACGCGTTTATTTCGCTTATTTTGGATGGTTCCCGCAACTCATGCCGCTTATTCAGGTTATGTGGATTCGTCCAGACGGCTCGCCCCGATGTCGCTTGAAATATTTCACGAAAACCCGATGCTACGGGAAGCAATCCCTGGCCGCGAGCCGAGGTATTCACCCATAAGGAGATGACGTGAGCAAACTGGCGATTGGCGTGCAGCTTTACACCCTGCGAGACCTGACGGCAAATGACTTTGCGGACACGATGCGGTCGGTGGCGAAGATCGGCTACGAGGCGGTCGAGCTGGCCGGCTATGGCAATCTCAAGTCCCCCGCGGAAGTGAAAAAGGTGTTGGACGACAATGGGCTGAAGGTCGCCGGCGCGCATGTGGGCCTGGAGGTGTTGGAAAACGATGTCAACAAGGC
>CAYUNS010000029.1:15988-19861 GCA_964446155.1 uncultured Tepidisphaeraceae bacterium
GGACGAAGCGGAGACATTGGAAAACAGGAACATCATCTGTCCCTATCTCGCGGACACGCGGCGGAAGTCGGCGGCGGATTACCGGCAGGTGGCGCAGTCGCTCACCCGGATCGGCCAGGCCTGCAAGGCGCGCGGCGTCCACTTCGGATACCACAACCACAGCTTCGAATTCGAGACCTTCGACGGCAAGACGGGATTCGAGATCCTCTGGGAAAACAGTGATCCCGATCTGGTCAAGGCCGAGTTGGACCTGTACTGGGTGAAACACGGCGGGCATGATCCGGTGCAATACATCAACCAGCTTGGCAAACGGGTGCTGCTCGTTCATCTGAAAGACATGGCCGCGGGACCGGAGAAGCAATTCGCCGAGGTGGGCACGGGAATCCTCGACATCCCGGGCATCATCGCCGCCGCCGAAGCCGCAGGCGCGCTCTACGGCATTGTCGAGCAGGACGACACCTACGACACGCCACCCTTGCAGGCGGTCCAGACAAGCTACGACAACCTGAAAAAAATCGGCGCGGTCTGATCCATCGCATCGATGACGATCCTGAGAGGGACGGACCACGCGGTTCGTCCCTTCTTCATGCGCGGTCATCCATGATTGATCATGAACGTCGCCCCCTCCTCGAAGAACCTGCGCAGCGGCGGCTGGACGATCTCGGGCAGCCGCACTTCATCGAGCGCTTCGGCCATCAGCTTCACCCATCGGTCCCGGCCGGCCTGGTCGATTCGGAACGGGGCGTGGCGCATGCGCAGGCGTGGATGACCGCGCGATTCGGAATAGCGAGCCGGCCCGCCAAAACGCTGAATGAGAAAATCGCGCAGACGAGTCTCCGCACCGGCGAAATCATCCTGCGGATACATCGGCGCGAGGAGGTCATCGTCAGGCACGCGACGGTAAAACGCCGCGACCAGCCGATGAAATCCCTCCTCGCCGACAACGTCGTAAACCTGGGTGTCGAGAAGATCCATTGCACAACATGCTACGGGGAGAGGCGTTCCAGAATCCACCCGTCGCCGCCGTCCCGGCGATAGCGCAGCCGATCGTGCAATCGGCCGGACCGGCCTTGCCAGAACTCGATGGACGAAGGAACCACGCGATACCCGCCCCAGTGCGGCGGGAGCGGGACGTTGCCGTCGGCGAAACGCTTCTCAAGTTCGGCGTCGCGCCGCTCGAGGGCCTCTCGCGAAGCAATGACCTCGCTCTGGCTGGACGCCCACGCGCCGATGCGCGCCGCGACAGGGCGCGTCTTGAAATAGGCCTCGCTTTCCTCTCGATCGACGGCGTCGTCGAGCGCGTCGATCGACACCTGCCGCTCCAGCGGCTGCCAGTAGAACACGAGGGACGCGCGCGGGTTGGCGTCGAGATCGCGGCCTTTGCGGCTGTGGTAGTTGGTGAAAAACGTGAACCCGCGCTCGTCAAAATCCTTGAGCAGGACGATGCGCGCCGATGGCGTGCCCGACGCATCCGCCGTCGCGAGCGTCATGGCGTTCACCTCCGGCAATCCCGCGGCCAGGGCGTCGTCAAACCAGCGGGTGAACTGCGCGACGGCGTCCGCGAGGGCGTCCGTTTCATTGAACGAGCCGATGCCATAATCGATTCGCAGATTCTGGGGAACGACATTTCGTGCGATATTTTTTTCCGTCATGGTTGAATCAATTCCCGATCGGCCGCCTCGTTCGTGGTGCGGTGCGACATCCGGCCGATCGCCGCCCAGAGTGTACCCGACGGCGAGCGACAGGGAAAAGCGAACCCGCATGGTCATGAAGGGCTTTTTTTTGATGCGCGTGGGAAACACCGCGTTTAGCGGGGCAAACGACCCGATTCGCTCGAAATATCCTTCGATTTCAGGCTGTTTTTTGTTTCTTCAGGGTTGACACCGCCCGCAAATTCGACGTAAAGGGGGTCTCTCAAACGTCATTCGATTCATCCGGTGTCCGTCCCCCCTGCGAATTTCACGTTGAGGCGGGTCTGGCACAGAACTTCACCACAGGAGACACCGTGATCGCAGAATCCAACGGCCAAGCCGTGCTTCACCGCGCCGCTCAATTCCTCCTTCGCTTTCCCTCCGTCAACGGACTGAACCAGGACGAAGAGTTCTGCGAAGTCCAGTTGGGAGAGACCTGGCAAAAGATCCGATTTCACGATTACCACGAGGTCTTCGCGGTGCCGGGGCTGTACGAGGCGCTGTTTTACACGCGCCTCAAGTGCTGCTCGCCGCTGCGCGTCGCGTCGCTGCTCGATGAGGTCTTGTCGGATTTCCCGCATCGCGGGGGAGAGATGCGGGTGCTGGATGTCGGCGCGGGCAACGGAATGATGGGACAGGAGATGCGCGGCATCGGCGCGACGCGGATCGTCGGCGTGGACATCATCCCCGAAGCCAAGACGGCGACCGATCGCGATCGACCGGGCGTTTATGACGATTATCTGATCGCGGACCTGACCGCGCTTTCACCGGAGCATGGCGCGCGGCTTCAGGAAGCGAAACTCAACTGCCTGACCTGCGTCGCGGCGCTGGGCTTCGGCGACATTCCCCCACAGGCCTTCGCCACAGCGTACAACCACATCGATGAAAAGGGATGGCTGGCGTTCACGATCAAGGAAAACTTCCTCGATGCCGACTGCGATGTCAGCGGATTTTCCGGGCTGGTGCGCCGGCTGCGCAGCGAGCGGATGATCGAGGTGCAGGCTTATCGCCGATACCGTCATCGCCTGTCCATGTCGGGCAAGCCGCTGCACTACGTCGCCATGGTCGCGACCAAGCGCAAACACATGCCCGATTCCTGGATCGACGAACTCGCGGAGCAGGCATGATCCGTCTGAACGGGGTGGGCAAAAGCTACGACCAGGAGCGAACCTGGGCGGTGCGCGACGTGAACCTGCGCATCGACCCCGGCGAGCTGGTCGTGCTGCTCGGTGAATCCGGCTGCGGCAAGACGACGACGCTCAAGATCATCAACCGCCTCATCGAACCGACCCGGGGCGAAGTGCGAATCGACGGCAGGGATGCGCTCTCGTCCGATCCCGTCAAGCTCCGCCGGGAAATCGGCTATGTCTTCCAGGACATCGGGCTTTTCCCCCATTTGACGGTGTCGGAGAATGTCGCCGTGACCCCGGAATTACTGGGATGGAATCGCGACGGGATCCGGAGCCGGGTCGAGGAGTTGCTCGAGCTTGTTCATCTGCCCGCGGGGGAATTCGGTGGGCGATATTCGCGGCAGTTGTCCGGCGGGCAACGGCAGCGCGTGGGATTGGCGCGGGCGCTGGCGGCAAAGCCGCGAATCATGCTGATGGACGAACCGTTCGGAGCGCTCGATCCGCTCACCCGCGATTCGCTTCAGGAAGAATATCGCTCCATCCACCGGCGACTGAACCTGACGACGGTGATGGTCACGCACGACATGACCGAGGCGTTGTTGCTGGCCGACCGCATCGCCGTCGTGTCCGGCGGGGAGATCATTCGACTGGGCACGCCGCACGAACTGCTGGTCGATCCCCGTCACGATTATGTCGCCCGCCTGATGCAGACCCCGCGGCGCCAATCGCGACGCGTCGAGGCGCTGCTCGCCGAATCCGCCCCGCCGGGGATGTGACCATAGCCTCGAAAGGCGGATGAATCCCGTTCATTCGCACAAAAAGTCATGCTCGAAGAATTCACACGACATCTTCCCGAGCAGCTCGAGATGCTGCCGGCGAATCTTGCGAACCACCTGCTGATCACGGTGGTGGGATTGGCCGCGGGGATCGCCATCAGCCTGCCGCTCGGCATCCTCGTCGCGCGGCGGGAAAAACTCCGCTATCCGACGCTGACGCTCGTCAGCATCATCCAGACCATTCCGAGCCTGGCGCTGCTGGCGCTGATGGTCCCC
>CAYUNS010000029.1:19871-26547 GCA_964446155.1 uncultured Tepidisphaeraceae bacterium
CCGTGACGGGCATTCTCGGGGTCGATCCGGCGATCAGTGAAGCGGCGCGCGGCGTGGGGATGACCGATCGACAGCGGCTGTTCAAGGTCGAATTGCCCATCGCCCTTCCGACGATCCTCGCGGGGATTCGGACGGCGACGGTCTGGGTCGTGGGCATCGCGACGCTCTCCACGCCGGTCGGGCAGCGATCGCTGGGCAATTTCATCTTCCGGGGTCTTCAAACCCGCAACTGGACGATGGTGCTGGTTGGCTGCATCGCCGCGGCGTTGCTGGCGATTCTACTGGATCTGCTGATCGGCGGGCTGGAGCGCGCCGCCGCGACGCGCAGGCGCGCGCTGGGCATGGTCTGCGGAGCGATGCTGGCGGCGGTGGTGATCGGCGGGCTGGCGGCGCCGTCGATCGTCCGCGCCGTAAGCGCCGATTCCGCGCGCGTCGCGGAATCGCACGAAGGGGCGCTTATCCCCGACCGGACGGATCGCCCGCTGATTCGGATCGGCGCCAAGACCTTTACCGAACAATACATTCTCGCGACGCTGCTGAGCGACGTGCTGAAAGATCATGGGTTTGAAACGCGCATCGTGTCCAGCATGGGATCGTCGGTGGTGTTCGACGCGCTGTCGTCGGGAGAGATCGATCTCTACGTGGACTATTCGGGGACGATCTGGGCCAATCACATGAAGCGTTCCCGCCCCGCCGGTCGGGAACAGGTGCTGGAAGCCGCCGCGTGGTGGCTGGGTCGCGAGCACAACATCCGAAGCCTCGGGTCGCTTGGATTTGAAAACGCCTATGCCCTGGCGATGCGGCGCGACCAGGCGGAGGAACTGGGCATTCGCACCGTCGCCGATCTCGTGCCGCACGCGCCGCGGATGAAGATCGGCGGCGACTATGAATTTTTTGGCCGGCCGGAATGGCGGTCGATGCGGGATGCGTATGGACTTCGTTTCACCGAGCAGGTGAGTTACGACTCGAGCTTCATGTATCAGTCGGTCGCACAGGACACGGTGCAGGTGATCGCCGCCTTCAGCAGCGACGGCCGCCTCGCCGCGTTCGACCTGGTGACGCTGGAGGATCCGAAGCAATCGCTCCCCCCCTACGACGCGATGCTGCTGGTCGGCCCGACCGTCGCGGACGATCGCGAACTGGTCGCGGTCCTGCGGAAACTCGTGGGAAACATTTCCGTGGAACGGATGCGCGAGGCGAACTATCGTGCGGATCGCGACGAGAACAAGCAAACCATCTCCGAAGCCGCGCGCTGGTTGCGGGAACAAATCGCCTCACCTGTCGCAACAACATCCACACGGGAAGACATCCAACCCGACGCCGATCCAAACTGATCCCACTTGAATTCCCACAACCGCGACGCCGGTTGAGAACTCATGCCCTGTCGCGGGTCGGTGAATTCGCCGCTCGCAATTGATGATCCCACTCCGCAGGGTTAGCACACGTTCCCAATGGGTAAACGAGAGCGCGCCACGGACTGATGTCAATGGGAGTCAATCAAGCCAATGCGTTTGACGCTACAGGAAATCAGGAGCCGCGCCATTCAGTTCGGGCACAACTGGAAGGATGAGACCAGCGAGCGCGCGGAGGCTCAAACTTTCTGGAATGAGTTCTTCAACGTGTTCGGAATCCACCGCTCTCTTTCCACCATGCCCGTCAAGCTCGACCGGATCCACGGACGAACAGTGTAAACGCTCAGGACAACGCAGCCGGTTCGGCTGCGAACATGGGGCGACCGTCGCGAGCGATGCCGGGGTGGGCGATGATGTAGGCAACCCCCAACTCATGGGCGCGACGCCATTCGGCTTCAGTGATTCGCTGCTTGCCCCCGGCGAGCGCAGCCGTGTCGTCGGTAAGGAAATCGGCGATCAACGGATGAAATCCGCTCCACTGTGACGCGGCCCCCCGCCCCCAATCCAGATCCGGATCATGGGTCTTGTACGATTTATAGGTATTGACCGTCAGCAGGCGCGCGCCGGACTGAAGGCGAAAGGTCTTCGCCACCCACGGTTCGAATTGCAGCAGCGCAATGCAGTCGAACTCGTCGGTATAGGCCGCGATCAAGACCGGATTGATGCTCATCACCACCGCTGCCCGGCTATCGCCATGCATGAGGTGTTCACGGAGATACGTCTTTTGCGGAACTTCATTGGTTAACCAGCGCAGAACGGCCATGAAGAACCCGACACCGCCGTACAGGTCCGGCCGCAGGCACCGGAGACGATCGTGCGACAGCGTAATCCCGCCCGGATTGGAGGCGCGACTTTCATTATTCAGTGTCCGGGTTCGCATTGCGTTGCTCCCGCAGAGCCTGGATCTGCTGCATAGCCTCCATCCCTCGCTGGACACTCGGATCGCGAAGGCGTTCGTAGTAGGCGTCGCGATGGATGCGGCTTTCCTCGGCGCGAAGGACGCCGCTGATCTGGTTGTTTCGTTCGAACGCGAACAAACCGATCGCGAATGCGAACGCGACGAGCAGGCCCGCCCCCCCGAGTCGGACGGAACGATCGGACAAGTCCAGTCCCAGCAATTCGCGGCCGGTTATTTTTTCGACTGCGTACAGTTCACCCAGCGCCAGCAGCACGCCAATCATTCCGGCTGCGGCGTATCCGCTTGCCGGCGGATCGGGGAACAACCTGACCCAGATCGGCACGATCACCGCCATGTTCAACACGAATACGACAAACAGCAGCAGATACGTTCCTCCATACGCCTTGCCGATGGCCCAATCGCGCTCCTTCTCGATGGCTTGGGTGTATTCGGTTCGATGGGGCGCTTCGACGCCCAGCCCGCGGGCGATCAGGCCGGCGCCTGCCAACAGGACGATCATCCCCATAGCGACCATCTCGCGCCCAAAGCCGCTGGACCAATTCTCATCCATGCACCTCCAGACAATCAACGCCAATCCCCCCAGCACCGCCAGCGCCCCGCCGCCGAGACACAAGCTCGCCTGCAACGGATGCGTCGTCAGCGTGATGCGCCGCGTGCCAATGGCTGCATACGCCTTGGGATTCACCACCGGAGCGACCGGGGCAATCGGCTGGATCAGCGCAGCCGGTTCGCTGAACGCGGCAAGGTTGATTTCCCCTTCCTCCTTCGCCGCCCCCGCCGGCACGGTAAAAACATGTCCGCATGTGCGACACCGCCCTCGCCGGCCAGCCGCCGAATCGACAACCTTCAATCTCGCGTCACACCGATCGCACGAAAACTCAATTGCCATTCCAAACTCCCCGCACATGAAAGATTCATCTCCCATCTGCGGGGAGTTGAATGACGATAATAGAACAAAGCCGGCCGATTGTTTACTGGTAGAAATTCGGCAGGGGTTTGCCGAGTTTTTCCCAGTGTTTGATGACGGTTTCGGCCTTGCCGGCGCTGTTGAGCATGTGGAGCTTGCGGCGGACCATGCCGATGATGGCTTCGCGCCCCGGGCCGAGGTAGTTGCGCGGATCGAACTCCTGCGGCTTGGTGGCGAAGACCTCGCGGATCTTGGCCGTCAACGCCAGGCGAAGGTCGGTGTCGATGTTCACCTTGCACACGCCATATTTGCTGACGGCGTTGTGAATCTGGTCCTCGGGGACGCCCTTGGCGTTGGGCATCGCGCCGCCGTACTTGTTGACGAGATCGATGAACTCCTGCGGGACCGAGCTGCTGCCGTGCATGACCAGCGGCAGACCGGGACAGGTCTTCATGATTTTTTCGATGCGGTCGAAGGCGAGCTTGGCCTCGTGCTTGAACTTGAACGCGCCGTGGCTGGTGCCGATGGCGACGGCGAGACTGTCGATGCCGGTGCGGGCCTGGAAGTCCCTGGCCTGCTCGGGATCGGTGAGGAACTTCTCGATGTTCTTTTCATATTCCTCGGCGTCGAGTCCGACGACATCCTCCTCGATCCCGCCGAGCATGCCGAGTTCGGCCTCGACGGTCACCCCGGCCGCGTGGGCGACCTTGACGGCCTCGGCGGAGAGCTTGACGTTCTCCTCGTAAGGATGATGCGATCCGTCGATCATGACGCTGGTGAAGCCGTCACGGATGCAGGTCTGCACCAGATCGACGGTGTCACCGTGATCGAGGTGGATCGCGATGGGCAGTTCGGGATACTCCTCGACGGCGGCGTCGATGATGTGCTTGAGGTAGTTCATCTTGGCGTACTTGCGCGCGCCCTTGGAGATCTGGAGGATCAGAGGGCTTTTCTCGGCGGCGCACGCCTCGATGATTCCCTGGGTGATCTCCATGTTGTTGACATTGAACGCGCCGATCGCGAAGCCGCCTTCATAGGCGAGATCGAACATCGGCTTGGTGGTCATCAGCGGCATGGTCGCCGTCCTTTCTGGGTGTCTGAGTCAGTGTGGAATGCAGCAAATCCGAACAAGCACCGTTATAGGGCAAGCGAAGGAATTTTCAATTTCCACACCAAAGAATTTATATGAAGAAAATGGTTTGGCCGGTCCGGAATATCGGGAATTCCGGTGGGGAATCGGGAAGTTGGTCAGGTTCGCAGCAATTCCGGGAGGATGGCGACGAACCGGCTTCTGGGCAGGATGCGTTCGATGCCGGCATCGCGGGCGTCGGCAATGGTTTGCGCATCGACATGCGCAACAAACCCGACGACCTCCCCGCCGGTCCTGGCGGACCAGCAGGCGGCGGCGGAGACGGCCCCGGGCTGATTGAGATCGACGATCAGCCGCCGGGCGGGCTGATCCGTGAGTTGCCCCGGATCGCGCACCATTTGGACGGCCACCCCTTCCGCCCGCGCGGTCGCGGTGATGCGGCTGGAGAAAATCAAATCGCGCACCAGCGCGAGGACGGATGGGGGCGTCGTCGGATTCATAAGCCGCATTGGAACGAAGCGCGTCCGGCGGTTCAACCACGGTTCCGATAATCATTCAACCTCATCCCTGAAAAATGCCGAAAAGGATGAGGTGATGTCACGAGTCCGCCGGTCGGATCAGGGACGGATCACCGGCTGTCGGCAGGAAGCCTTCACGAGAACAACGCCATGGATCTGGCCACAATCATTGGATACGTCCTCGCGTGGGGCGCTCTGGCATATGGAGCGCATCATGCATCGCACGGCGCCCTGGGGGCTTACATCAAGCCCGGCGAGATTCTTCTGGTGGGCGGCTGTGCCCTGGGCGCGGCCATGGCTTCCATGCCCCTGCACTCGGTGCTCTGCGCGCTCAAGAGCATCAAGAAGATGCTCTTTTCCAAGGATGCGCATGTCGAGCATCTCATCAAGGAGATGGTGCAATACGCCGAAACCGCCCGACGGGACGGCGTGCTGGCGCTGGAGACGGTGGCGCGGGAGGCGCCCGATCCGTTTCTGCGGCGCGGATTGCAGTTGACGATCGACGGAACCGACCCGGAAATCATCGAGCGCATCATGCGCATCGAGATCGAGTCGATGCTCGAGCGGCACAAACACGGCAAGCACTTCTGGGCAAGCCTGGCGAAGTTCGGTCCGGGCTGCGGACTGGTCGCGTGCCTTACCGCACAGGTGGCGATGTTCCGCAATCTCGCGGGCGATCCCGCCGTCATCGGCGCCGCGCTGGCCGTCGCCCTGGTGGGAACCCTGTACGGCGCGCTACTGCAGAATCTCATCGCCGGTCCGATCGCCGAAAAACTCGGGTTGAAATCGAAGGAAGAGGCGTTCGCGAAGGAAATCATCCTCCAGGGCGTGCTGAGCATCCAGGCCGGCAACAACCCCCGCGTCGTCGAAATGCAGCTTCTCAGCTTCCTCAGTTCCGGACAACAAGCGGCCATGCCAAAGGCGGCGTGAGGGGTATTTTCGATTGGTGATCGAGAGTCGGATATGACCGAAGCGGAATTGCTTACGAAGACAAGGCAGTCTGGACCGCAGGCGGTGAAACCGACTGGCGCGCTGCCGAAGGAAACGCGCGCGATGCGGGCAATCGCAAATCGTAAATAACACAATGGCTTCAAGCTGCAAACAATGCGACCCTCACGAGATTTGCGAGGAATGCCCCGAGTGGATCTTCACCCTGGCCGATCTCATCATGTGCATGATGGGGTTGTTCGTCATTCTGTGGGTGCTCAAGCCCGGACCGAAGGACAGCTCTCCGGAGACGGACCCCGAGATGATGAACGTCATCATCGCGATCCGCGAGGCCTTCAATTATGTGCCCGATCCGGAAAGCACCGATCCCGTCGATATCCAGATGCTCCTGAAAAAGCTGGAGAAGATGAAAATTCCCAACGGTCCCGGCGACGGCGGGCAGACCCGGATCAAGCGGCAGGGCGCGGAAGGAACCGATCCGGAGGTCACCAGTGTCCGACAGGGCAAGCAGGCCATCGTCGGCGGGCGGTTGTTATTCGATGTGGGATCGGATGAGTTGACAACCGAGACCCGGCGGGCGCTCGATCAGATCACCGGGCAGATTCGCGGGCATCGCAACATCGTCCTGATCAAGGGGCACACCTCGCTCGACGATCTTTCCTCGGCCTCGACCGCCGAGCAGCGCATGTCGCTTTCCCTGAAACGCGCGCAGATCGTCGCGGATTACCTGACGACCCACGGCGTCGAGCCGGACATTCTTCGCGTGCAGGGCTGCTCCGTGTTCGAGCCGGTCGTTCAACGGCAATACGGCGTGGACGCCCAACTGCTCAACCGGCGAGTCGAAGTCGAGGCCACGACCACGCTCGTCGCCGAGCGCCTGCG
>CAYUNS010000029.1:26557-27220 GCA_964446155.1 uncultured Tepidisphaeraceae bacterium
CAGAGTCATCGCGCCTCGACCCCATGACAGGCTCCACCGGTTGTTCCCCGCGGCTTTTTTCGCGCCGAATCCGTTTCCCCAAAAAAGCGACAGGCGTCACGCAATGACGCCTGTCGTCGTTTCATCCCCCAGGCCGTTCTGGCGAGCGGCCCGGGGGCGGATCGATCGCTCCACCTTGTTTAATCCGGACCGGTGGTTTCCTCCAGCAGTTTGCGGAGATAACCGTTTTCCCGTCGAGTCGCTTCCAGGTCGAACACCAGGTACTTGATGCTCAACCGGAGATAATCCAGGCTTTCCTGCAAGTTGCTCACCGTCAGCCTCAATCGCTCGTGCCGCTGGCGTGTCTCCGTCGCCAGCTTCTCGAGCTTTTGCCGTTCCCCGGCGGGCAAGGTGCTGATCTCGCCCATCAGCTCGGCGAGTTTAAACTGGAAATCCTGCTCGTTCATTGTTCGCTCCTGAGTATTCATGCCTGACCGGCAGAACAAATCCCGTTCCACTTGAAAAGCCCGCGAAAAATTCACCCGGCTTATTCAAGCTTCCCGCGATTACCTACCGATGCTTCCCTGTAGACCGTTTTCATCGTCCGCGCGCCTTCTGCGCCGGATGTTGCGTGTTGGCATCACGCAACCGATGTCCCGCATCGTAAATGCAACAATCCTGAAC
>CAYUNS010000029.1:27230-30079 GCA_964446155.1 uncultured Tepidisphaeraceae bacterium
GAACCCGTGTCGATCCCTTCCATCCCCGGCCGCGCGTGACGGGTCTGCCCGCGATGCAGGCGGCACGACCGTTAAAACTGTGTCAGTGGAACATCCCGATTATTCGAAGCGGCGCGCCGGGCAAAATGACTGCGGCATTTTGATCGGCTCCCGTTGTCGCTTCAAAACATCATCACTTGGTTCAACTCCAAGGTTCACTATAATGGCGAAAAGAGCGATCCAACAATGCGAATGCTTTTCGCGACAGAATAATTTCGCTTTGCGTCCGGTAACCAAGGAAACTTGAAACGTTTAGGGGGAAAGGTTTGTGATGGCAGCAAAACGCGACAACGATGATCTGGCCGACGCGCTCTCCCGAATGATGTCCGGAGAACATGAACCGGAGCCGGAAACGCCCGATCAGCCGGTCGTCCCGCCGACCAAGCCCGCGCGCCCGGCTCGCATCCAACGTGTCCCGGAGAGCGAACAGACCCGCATCTCCGATCCGCCCCCGAGCGTCGCGAATTTTCGCAAGCCCGCGCCCGTTTCTGCGGCGGCGCCCGTCCCTCCGCCGCGAGCCGCCCGGCCGCAGGCGCCGACGGCGCCTGTGACTCCCCCCGTCGCGATACCGCCATCGACACCGGAACCACCCCCCGCGCCGCAGGCTCCCGTTCCACAGGCCCCCGCGCCTCGGGCGCGTCCCGCCGCGCCGCGCCCGGCCGCGCCTTCATCCCCCAATCTCACCCCTCCGGCGCCTCCCCCATCACCCGCCGGTGACGATGCGCGACCCAACGAGAACCTGCCCGACGACGAGATGGAAATCGTGGATGACGGCGATGCCGTGATCGTCCCCGCGCCGCCGCCCAGCGTCTTCGCCGCAAAACCAAAGCCCGCGACGCCCCACGCCCATCGCGCCGCCGTTCTGCATACCCTCGGGTTCAAACGCACCATGGTCCCCATTCTCCTGACCGGCGGCGTGCTCCTCCCGCTGTTTGGCGCGCTCAAGTTCCTTCGCGGCGACAACTCCCCTTTCTCCGGACTGCCCACATGGGTGATGGTGCTCCTGCTCATCGCCGGCGCGATTCTGCTCGCATTCGGCGTGATGAACATGCTCCAGATCAGGCAGCAACTCGACGACGCCGGCAAAGGCAAGCGATGACCCCTCCGACCGACGAACCGGTGGCCGTGTTGATGGCTTGCCCGTTTCCTCCTCCATGTGGAACTCCAAAGCGATGCCTATTATTCTCGGCTCGCCCCCCACGGGCGGTGCGGAGGTTTTGGCCGGCTTGAGTGCATCACGAACGATCGTTACGGAGCAACATCGACAACTGCGCATCGGGCTGGCTTACGGGCTGGGAGCGTATCTCAGTTGGGGATTCGTTCCGATCTATTTCAAGTTGCTCCAGCATGTGCCGGCGATCGTGGTGGTGGCGCATCGCGTGGCGTGGTCACTGTTGCTGCTGGCGGCGATCATCGCCTGGCAACGCCGATGGGGCGAGATGAACGCCGCCCTGCGATCGAAGCGCATGCTGCTGATGCTGGGCTGCACCACGCTGCTGATCGCGACGAACTGGATCACCTTCATCTGGGCCGTCTCGCATGAGCGGGTGATGCAGGCGAGCCTGGGGTATTACATCAATCCGCTGTTCAGCGTATTGCTCGGGATGCTTCTGCTGCGCGAGCGGATGCGGCGGTGGCAGTTCGTCAGCCTGGCGCTGGCGACGGCGGGCGTGGTGAATCTGGTGCTGACCGGCGGAGAGTTTCCGTGGATCGCGCTGATCCTCGCGGTGTCATTCGGTCTGTACGGCCTGCTGCGCAAGATCGCGCCGGTCGCGCCGCTGGTGGGATTGATGGTGGAGACCGGCCTGCTCATGCCGATCGCGCTGGCGGTTATCTTCATGGGCATCAACGGCCAAGGCGCGGCGATGGCACTGAACATCCCCACGCATGTCCTGCTGATCTTCGCCGGCGTGATCACGACCTTCCCCCTGCTCTGGTTCGCCGCCGCCGCGCAACGCCTGCGGCTCTCGACGATGGGTTTTCTGCAATACATCGCCCCGACCTGCCAGTTTCTGCTGGCCGTCCTGCTGTATCGCGAACCCTTCACGACGCCGCACGCGATCACCTTCATCTTCATCTGGACGGCGCTGGCGATCTTCACACTCGATTCCGTCCAGGCCTACCGCCGACAAAAATCCCTCCCGTCCCCCATGGAACTCTCGGCGGGGGCGTAAGCGATTTACCCGACCCTGTAGAAAACCCCGATAACGCGATCATGTCCCGGCTTTCCTCACCTGGAGGGATTCGCGTACGAGGCTGCTTTATCCGCAAGGAGCGAAGGAGATTCAGCTCACTATCCAACCGGCGGCGACGCCTTTCCCGGGCCATTGCGATTTTGACAGGGGGAAGGCGTTGCTATAGCATCCCCCCTTCGATTTTTCTGGAGATATGACATGGCTGAACCGTTGAAAATGGTCTACGAAAAGGATGCTCCGATCGACGCCCTCAAGGGCAGGACGGTGGCGATCCTGGGATATGGGTCGCAGGGGCACGCGCACGCACAGAATCTGCGCGACAGCGGCATCAAGGTGATCGTCGCCAACCGGCGCGACAGCGCCAATGGCAAGCTGGCGATCGAGCATGGTTTCGATCCGTCAAGCGTCGAGGACGCGGTGAAGGCCGCGGACCTGATCATCGTCACGCTGCCCGATGAAGTGCAGCCGGACGTTTACAACAAGTCGATCGCCCCGCACCTGACGGCCGGCAAGACGCTGGGCGTCACGCACGGATTCAACGTGCATTTCAAGACGATCGTTCCGCCGAAGGATGTGGACGTGATCCTCGTCGCCCCCAAAGGCCCCGGCCACACC
>CAYUNS010000030.1:0-14954 GCA_964446155.1 uncultured Tepidisphaeraceae bacterium
CGTCCTGATCTCGTCGCTGAACGGCGGCATGGGGTTCGATCTCGGCGTCATCCAAATCACCGACCGCAATGGCAACGCCGCCACGATCGACCTCTCGGCCGCAAAGACCGTGCGGGAGATGCTCGACGCGATCAGCAACGAAGCGGGCATCGGCGTGACGGCGACATTGAACGCATCGGGCAACGGCATCTCGATCATTGATGACACGGGACTGGGCGGCGATCTCATCATCGAAGACATCTCGGGAACGACGGCCGTCGATTTTGGAATCGCGGGCACGTTCGGAACCGGAACGACCGCCGTCGCGGGGAAAAATCTCCAGCGGCAATGGGTCACGGAAAACACGCTGCTGAGCGGCTACAACGGAGGCAAGGGCGTCTCGCCGGGGAAGTTCAGGATCACCAACTCCACCGGCGTTTCCACGGTGGTCGATCTCACGCAGGGGGATGAAGTTCGACTGAAGAACGTGATCGCGGAGATCAATTCCAAGGGGATCGGCGTCACCGCGCGGATCAACGACACCGGCGATGGGCTGATTCTGGAGGATGCGGCCGGGGGGGCGCTGAAGATGAAAGTCGAGGATGTGGACGGCACATCCGCGGCGGACCTGGGCATCAAGGGGGAGGCGGCCGAAACCAGCATCAATGGAACATTCGAGCGAACCATCGAGATCGACATCAACGACACGCTGACGACGCTTCAGAAGAAAATCAACGACCTGAACTTCGGCGTCACCGCGAACATCGTCAACGACGGCAGCGGGCTGTCGCCGTACCGGTTGTCGCTCACCTCGAAATCGTCGGGCGTCAACGGGCGCGTCGTCGTGGACTCCGGGGCATCGATGCTCAACACACGAACGCTCGTCGAGGCGCAGGACGCGGCGGTCTTCCTCGGCGGGACGACTTCGGAGCAGCCGCTGCTCATCACCTCGGGAAAGAACCAGATTTCCGGCGTCATCCCCGGCGTGACGATCGACCTGCACGGCGTGAGCGACAATCCCGTCACGCTGGGCATCACGCGCAGCATAGAGGAAGTCGTCACCCAACTGACGGATTTCACCACGAAATTCAATGAGTTGATCACCAGCGTGCGAGAGCTGACCAGCTTCAACCCGGACACCCGGGCGCGCGGCCTGCTCCTCGGCGACAGCGCGGTGCAACGGGTGGACAGTGAATTGTTCTCGGCGTTTTCAACAGTCGTCACGGGTGCGGGACGCTATCGGATTCTCGCGGAGGTGGGGTTGCGGATCGGCGCCAATTCCGAATTGACCTTCGACGAAGAGCAGTTCCGCGCCGCCTACGGGAACGACCCTGACGCGGTGACGAACCTGTTCACACTCGTTGAAAAGGGCATCGGAACGGTGATTGAATCGAAGATCACCAGGCTGATCGACCCGGTCTCCGGCATCGTCACCCGCGCCAACAACACGCTGTCGGACAAAAGCCGCGAATTCCAAAACCGGATCAAGTCGCTCGACAAAACCCTCGAATCCAAGCGAATGCGGCTTCAACGGCAGTTCAGCAACCTCGAATCGGTCCTGGCCAATCTGCAAAATCAGCAATCGTCGATCAGCCAGATTCAAACCATCAGCATCAACAACAACAATAACAAGAAGTAAAGACGCGCAAAAACCGCGCGGCGGGCCTCGCTCCGTAATGACGCCCGGAGCCATTCGAATGATGTCTTCCGCGAAATACCTTGGTTTTCAATGATGGAGCACTGAACTCCGACGCCCTGTCCAGCCGATACATCTTGGGGCGGGCAGGACGCATTTTTCGCCGGGACAGCGCAACATGAACCCTCAAGCCGCACAAGCCTATCTCCGAGCCAAGGTGCTCACCGCAACGCCGGAGCAACTGCAATTGATGCTCTACGACGGCGCGCTCCGCTTTGGAGAGCAGGCCCGCGCGGCGCTCGAGCAGGGGAACTTCGAGCAGAGCTACCAGTTGATCTGCCGCGTGCAGAAAATCCTCACGGAAATGAGCTGCACCCTCAAGCACGAGGTCTTCCCCGATCTCTGCAAGCACCTGTCGGCGCTCTACAACTTCGCTTACCGGAAGCTGATCGAGGCCAACATCGAGCATCGCCTCGACTCCCTCGATGAAGCCCTCAACGTTCTGCGTTACCAGCGTGAAACCTGGGCGATGCTGCTCGATCAGTTGGGGAAAAAGAAGGCGGCCGTCGCCGCAACCAGACTCGACATGCCCGAACCCAGCTCCCGGATGGAAGCCTCCATCTCCATGCAGGGATGAGCGGCCTGTCCCATCCGTTCAAACACGCCATCACAGACGATAGAAACGTTCGGCATTCTGCGTGGTGACGCGGTCGATCTCCTCGACGCCGACGCCCCGCGCTCGCGCCACGGCCGCCGCGGTGTGGACAACCAAGGCCGGCTCGTTGGTCTTCCGGGCGCGCACCGGTTCAGGGGAAAGATACGGCGCGTCGGTCTCCACGAGGATCCGATCCTCGGGCGCCATCGCGGCCACAGCGCGCAGCGCCTCGGATTTCCTGAACGTCACCGCGCCGGTGAAACCGATCAGATACCCCGCGTCGAGGATGCGAGCCGCCTCCTCGGGCGTCCCCGTGAAGCAATGAAAAACGGCCGGCACGCCCGAAAAATCCCGCATGATCGCCAGCGCATCCTCCACCGCCTCGCGGCAGTGGATCACCACCGGGCGATTCAATTCGCGCGCCATTGAAAGCTGCGTCTCAAACGCCCGCCTTTGCTTCATTCGATCCACGCGATCGTAGTGATAGTCCAGCCCCATCTCCCCCAGGGCGACGACGCCGGGATCGTTCTGCAAGCCGCGCAGCAACGGCAGAGCGGCGAGTTGTTCATCGTCCACATGATTCGGATGCACGCCGATGGCGCAGCGCAGATTCTCCCGGCCGCGACAGAGGGAAATGGCGCGCTCGTCGTCGGCGAGATCGACGCCGATGGTGATCATCCGCGTGATGCCCGCGGATGCGGCGCGTTCCAGCACGTCGTCCAGTTGCGACTCCAGGCGCGGATCGGTGAGATGGCAGTGCGTGTCGATCATGGGATCGGAATTCCAGGCGGATGATGAGGGACGGGCCGATCGTTCAAAACGTCGCCTCATACGCGTTGAGCGTATGCCGGATCTGCGGATCGTGACCGGTTGGCCAGACGATCGCAACCACATCAAACCGCGCCGGCGGCTGGGGTATGCCATAGCGGCCGAGATACAATTTGGCGGCCTTGGTGATCTGATGCTGCTTCGCGGTGTTGACCTGCTCCTCCGGCGTGGGATCGTCATAGGCACGGGTCTTCACCTCGACGAAGACCAGCGTTTTCCCATCCCGCGCCACGATGTCGATCTCCCCGAGTTCGCAGCGGAAATTGCGGACGATGATCGTATACCCCAGGTTGCGCAGAAACCTGGCCGCAGCGTTCTCGCCGCGATCGCCGAGCGGATCGCGCTTCGCATCGCGTTTAAGGAGTTTCTGAAACCATTCCAACATTGCGCCGCGAGGATACGAGAGGCGGGAATGGCGTGCAAGGGAGCGATCCGGGAGCGAAGCCCGCCGGACGGGCTTCATGCGAGGCCCCGCCAGAAATACCATGTTGCGATCGACCGATAGGGTCGCCAGACATGGGACATCGCCATCATCTTTTTCGCGTCCGGCGGCATTCGTAACTCATAATGTTTCTGAATGGATTTCCGCAAGCCGAAATCGTCCACGGGCAGAACATCCGGGCGGTTGAGGGTGAAGATCAGAAACATTTCCGCGGTCCATCGGCCGATGCCTTTGACATCGTTCAGGGCGGTGATGACCGATTCATCGTCCATGCGCGACAGGCGACGGGTGGGAATCCTTCCTTCGACGAAATGCTCGGCGAGATCCAGAATGTAGGTGGTTTTCCGCCGCGACAGACCACAGCCGCGCGCGGCGTTGGGCTGGTCGCGGAGCAGTTCGATGACCCGCGCCGGCGTTGGGCGCCGGCCGGGAAAGAGATCACGAAAACGGTTGAACAACACCGCCGCCACCGTTGTCGAGATCTGCTGGGTGAAAATCGCCTTGCACAACACCACGAAATAATCCCGTCTCGGCGTCAGCGTGCAGGGTCCGACCCTCCGAATGAGCAGGTCCAGCACCGGATCGCTGCGACGAAGATGTTTCCGGGCCGCCGCCCAGTTGGTGTGCGAGGGCGGCTGATTACACCACATGAGTCCGTTTTTCGCCGGTGACGAAGGCGATGTCAAAGAATGCGCCATTTCTTCGATCCGGCAATGTCGTATCGGGGAAATCGCCGGAATGTTTCCATCCTGCGGCAACTGTCGCTATCATGGACGCTCGCGATTCAAGATTTACCCGGAATATCCAGCGATGTTGGAAGGAGCCCCCCGTGAGACCGCCATTGAAACTCAATTCGATCGACCAGGAACATTTACAGGAGGTTTATGACGCCGTCGGTGTGGCGCGCGATCATTTGCCCTATAGCGACGCATTTGAGCGGCTTTCACAGGAATTCCAGGACCGCACGTTCAAAAATGCCGAGCTTGAGCAGGTCTACGGCGCGATGCTCAAATACGTTCGCAGCAGCACCGTCGCCACGACCGACCTGCCTCCCGGCGCGCTCAACCCCGATCAGCTCAAGCAGCTCAAGGGCTTGATCCCGCGCTATTCCCGGGCCGGCAAGCTGCTTCCCTACAGTGACGAGTTCGAGGGATTGAAGAAGGAGTTTTCCAAGCTCACGGGCGTGGAAATGTCCGATCGCGATTTCTGGGAGGAGTTGCTTCGCAGCCAGGGTTCCAAGCGCCGTCCCCCGAAACGCGCCAAAGTGTCCGCCCCGGCGGAAGAGGAAGAAGACGGCGAATGAACGCCCCGCCGGGCCACAACGGGACAAAGGGCGCGTTCAACCGCCGCCATTCCCCCCCGAAAAGCGCCCGCGACACCCCGATTCATGCACAAACAGCACGACGGGCGGACGATGACATCGTCCGCCCGTCGTGCTTGTTTATGCGGTGTCTTTTGAGCTCGGTTTAATCCGATGCGCCGTTCTGAAGTTCGAGGGCGAGCCTCCGCCACCGGGTCGGCGTGAGGCCGATCACCTGCTTGAATCGACTCGTAAAATGGCTTTGGTGGGCGAAGCCGCAATCGTGGGCGATCTTGGCCAATTCCTTCACCCTCGCGAGCAATTGCCGCTTGGCTGAAGTGATCTGGCATTCCAAGAGGAAATGCTTCGGCGTGATGCCCAGCAATTCCGTAAAGCGGCGATGAAAATGGAACGGGCTGAGATGCACGGTGCGCGAGATTTCATTCAGGCTCGGTCCACGATGAAATTCATCCTGCATGAATCGCAGCGCCGGGATCAGCCGGGCGATTTCCGCGTCGGCCTGAAAATCGGAAGGACGGAGGCAACTCCAATCCTCGCATTCCGGCTGAAGGCTGAAGATGACGCAGGGACCATCGCCCAGCGCCGGATAATGCCGATGCGTGATGGCCCGGAAAATCCACAGCACCCCGCGCGAGTCGGGCAACAGCAGACGATCGACGATGCTCGGATCGCCCGCGTCATCCAGCGTCTGCGCGCGTCGCCTGGCGTGCGCGACAATCTGTTGCCGCAGGCGGTCGTCCAGTGATTCGAGCGTATCCCCGACAAGCGGGCGGCCTTCACCATCGAGGGCGAACTGCTTGACGCGGGGGTGCGTACCCGCCGCCGATCGGGCGGATTGGACCGCTTTGCGGGCCTGCCGGACTTTACAGATCGCGCTGTCCAGCTCCACGCGAATCTCGTCAAGCTGCCTGATTTCCTCATCGGTGAAGTCCCCCTGCTCCCCCGTGCGGTACAGATGGAGCGCGCCGGGGTATCCCCTCAGCACCGGAGCGCGCAGCGGAACGATTGCCGCATATTCAAAGCCGTTGCCGCGAAGATAGTCCGCCACAAACGGGCTTTGTCCGGCGTTCCCATCCGGCCAGCATTCCTGAAGCCGCGCCACCGTCCCTGTCGCGATGACATGCCAGGTGGGTCGATCTTCCGCGTGGTACTGCCGCGCATACGGCTTGCTCAGCGACTCCGACACGTTGATGGGCTGCGTGATCTGAAGGGTTCCCCGCGGCAGCGTTGTGATGACGACGCCCTCGGTGAAACCAACCGCCTGAGCCAGATGCTCGAACGCCTGGCGGAATGAAAACTGATCCCCGGAGAGATTATTGAGATACGACAGCAACTCCGAGCCGCTTTCTTGCAGTGTGTTTAACATAGGTAAGATTACGAATTCAGGCACAAAAAGTTGTCCGAAACATGCTTGCCTCCACACAATAGGAGGGCGCAGGGACAATCGACAAGCGGAATCCTGGAACTCCGCAATATCCGAACAGTTATACCTCTTTTATAGTGCCTCACTATACCGGAAATCAATGGATGAAACGTTTGATTGACGAATGTTTCTCCAAAACAACAACAACCCCCTTCCAACCCCCTCAATTGATGCTTTAAGGCAACACCCCGCATCATCCGTTTCCTGAGGTTTTCAACGATATCGCGTTTTCTTCGGAAATTCAGGGAAGCGCGATGACGCTCCTCACACCCAGACATCTGGCACGCGGCTTGTTATGGAAAAACCGAGGAGTGACCAAATGATGACCTACCTGATGAGTTCACTGTTCTGGGACAAGAAAATCCGCATCGCCGGACTGACTCTGGCGACGTTCATGGCGCTTTGCTAAGCGTCATCGATCGGGGGAGGCGCCGACTAACCCGTCGCCGCAGTCGCGGCCTGCTTGGCTTTTCCTTCCGGCGACAACCCGAAAATATGAAACTGGTGAGACAACGGATCAAATCCATGTTCCCGGCAGATTTCATCACGTAGCTTGGCGAGTTTGCTGCTGTTGAACTCGATGACCCGCCCCGTCGCAACGCATATCAGATAGTCATACGTCTGCCTGCCGGCGATCACCTCGAAATACGATTGCTTGTTGTCGAAAAACACCTGCTTCAGGATGCCCGCATCCTGGAGATGGCTCAGGGTCCGATAGACCGTCGCCCGGCTGACGCGATGCCCGAGTTGTCGAAGATCGTTGGCAAGCTGCTCGGCCTCGAAGAGGGAGGTCTGACGCAGCACCGCATCAAGAATCATCGCACGTTCCGGCGTGAACTTCAGCTTCTCGCCATGAAGATATTGCCGGAAAATAGCGCACACCGGCTCATACGGAAGCGCTTGACGCTGCGCACCGCTGCTGATCCTGGGAAGATTCGGGAGAATGTGGGGGCCTTGCGACATGCAGGAAGTCTAGTCCTCATGGAACACGCGGGCAAGGCGGCTCATGGAGACAAGTGATTCTTCCGTTTCCGCTCTTTTGAACAGGATGCCAAACCTGCGAGGCATCCTTTCTGGAAATGATTGGTGGGCAATGCTCCCCAACCGGCATTGGGGAATCGCGATTTTATTCCGTACTCAGCCGCGCCGTCGCTCCGCCGTCCACCGTCAGCGCCTGCCCCGTCATAAACGAAGACTCATTGGAATCGGCGAGGAAATAAATCGTCCTTCCAATCTCCTCCGGCCGCCCCACCCGCCCCATGACATGCTTCTTTCCCAATCCGCGCACCAGCTTGTCCACGTCGTCTCCCTCGACATGACCACGGCTCAACCCCGCATGCAGCATGGGCGTATCGACCGCGCCCGGCAGCACCGCGTTGACGCGAATTTGCTCCGGGCCGAACTCCAGCGCCATCGCCCGCGTCAATGCCAGCAGCGCTCCCTTGCTCGCGGCATAGGCCGCGATCCCACGCGAGGTCGCGACGGCATGCACCGAGCTGATGTTGACGACCGATCCCCGGCTCTCCCGAAGCATCGGATACGCCTGTCGAACCGAAAGGAAAACCGATCGCACGTTCGACGCCATCGTCGCATCCCATTCATCGGGCGTGGTCTCGATCAGCGGCTTGCATATCTGCAGCGCGGCGTTGTTCACAAGCGAATCGAGCCGGCCTTCCTGTTTCATGATTTCCTCGATGATCCGCCTGGGCGCTTCATACTCGCCGATGTCGGCCTGGATGAAATGGTGAACCTCGTCCAGCCCCTCGACGCGCCGGCGGTCGATCCCGACGACGTGCCAGCCCTTGTCGCGAAAGACGCGCGCGGTTGCCCGCCCGATCCCGCCCGCGACCCCCGTGATGGCAACGACTTTCTTCATCGCTCCACCTCTTTCAATCCCCGGATCAGGTTGCGGATCGTGTTCTGATGCACGCGCTCCCACGCCGTCGGGGAGCTGTTGGCGTTGTGGGGGCTGAGCAGCACGTTGTCCATGCGAAGCAGCGGGCTGTCCCGCGGCAGCGGCTCCACCTCGAACACGTCCAGCGCCGCCCCGCCGATCTGCCTGTTCCGCAACGCGCGCACCAGCGCCGGCTCGTCGATCAACGGGCCGCGCGCCGTGTTGATGACGATCGCCTTCTGCTTCATGAGATCGAACTGCGCGTCGCTCATGATGTGCAGGCTCGTCGGGTTGAGATCGCAATTCAGGCTGACGAAATCGGATCGAAGCAGCAGTTGATCCTTCGACACCATCTCGATGCCCGTCTCGTTGATGAACGCCTCGGGCATCGCCTTCACATCATGCCCAAGCGTTTTCATCCCAAACGCGACGGCCCGGCGGACGACGGCTTTGCCGATATCGCCCACGCCGATCACCCCCAGCGTGCATTCGCTCAGGCTGACCCCGGGAATCTTGCCCCATTCACCGTTCTTCATCGTGCGATCCATCCACGGCGTTCGCCGCGCGAAGGCGAGAATCGCCGCCAGCACTGTATCGGCCGCAGGATCGGTGAAGGCGCTGGGCGTGTTGCACACCCGGATGCCAAGCTCGTGCGCATACGCCTTGTCGATCGAATCGATCCCCGTGCCCCACTTGCTGATGACCTTGAGACGCCCCGCCACGCTCAAGACCCGCCGCGTGAATCGATCGTCCCCGCAGATCACCCCATCCACGTCGCCGATGATCGGAAGCAGTTCCTCCTCGCTCATGCGCTCGTTGACGGTGGGAACGAGCGCGTCAATCCCCGCATCCCTGAAAACGCTCATGAAGCGATCGACGACCGGCTGCATGTAAGGCGCGGTGATCAACACCTTGTAAGGCATGATTTCAACGCCCCTCCGGTTGAATGGAATGGGTATGGAGGAGTTCGGCAATTCTAAAGTCGTGTTCTTCATCAATGTCCATCGCCTCCAGCTTCTCAATGGGGAACATCATCGGCCGATCACCGATGCGATTGTGCCGCCGTTCCAGGGTCTGCCGTTGAAACAGGTAAAGGCACGAATTCTCCTCGTACACCGGCGGCAGGTCCTGCGTGCGAAGAAGAATCGCGGGATTATGATTGATCGCCCGCGCCAGCCCGTCCCAGAGACGGGACTGGACTCGCGTCACGGAAAAAAGGCTGTCGTAAGCGGGATGCTCGCCCAGGAATCGATCGATCGCCGCGCCGATCGTGCCCGGCCGCAGCAGCGGATTGGTGCTGTGCGTCTGAAGGTAGAAATCGGCTTCAACCTGCGAAATCGTGTTGAGCAACACATCGTTCATCGGCAGCTTGTCGTCGCACAGATGCGCCGGTCGCCGCAGGAGCGTGACCATCGGGAAATGCTTTGCGGCGTCGGCGAGGATCGTATCGCTGTCGGTGTCGATGACGATGCGCGCCAGGCGCGGGCAGTCGAGCAGCGCGCGGATGATGTGATGATACAACGGTTGACCGGCGAACGACCGGTGGTTCTTGGCCGGCACGCGCCGACTGTCGTGGCGCATTGGCACGATCGCGACAATGGTTGGGTCAATCGCTTTCACATCAGCATCCGAAGACGGTCGATGCGCCCTTCAAGCCGCCACGGGCGTAAAAGGACCGGCCGGCGGCATGTTCAACATCGACCGCAGCCCACGCACCGTGCAGGGCCGCGCCGGATCAAAATCGTTGCAAAGCGGATTCTTCACCGGCAGATCCCACTTCTCGAAAAGCCGGGCATTGTCCTCCTGCCCACGCGGCTCGTCCCCGGCTCGGCGCTCATCCGCGTGTTCGTCATGATCGATGAACGCCCCCTCCGCCGGCACGACCTTCAATCCGCTCATCCAGACCTTCAATGAAAAATCCGGGTCCGCGGCGTTGAGATAATAGCGCTCGTCGAAATACCCGAGCAGGTGAAACAGCTCCCGACGAGCCATGCCGAAGTTCGCATACAGCGTCCCGCGCACATGCATGAGCCGGTACATCGCCCCATCGTGCTCCACCTCCCGGGCGACGCTCCGTTTTGCGCCGCAGCGGTGAAACATCGCCGCCAGCCCCACGTCGGGAGGCGACTCCCGCAACTGCTTCAGCGTCCCGTCCAGCGCCCCCGTCAACGGGCGGGCGTCGTCGTTCAGCCAGACCATGTATTCGCCACGCGCCGCGCGAAACCCCTTGTTGATCCCGCGGACAAATCCCTCGCGCTTCGGCTCGCGCACCACGCGAAGCCGCCCGTCGAGCTTCGATTCCATCGATTCGAGCACCCGCGCGGTTTCATCCGTGCTCGCGCCGTCCACCACGACCACCTCGTAAGCGCAATGGGCCGTCGCGAGGATCGAATCCAGCGCCTGCCGCAGCAGCGCCGCGCGATTGCATGTGGGAATGACAATGGAAAGATCAATCATGGAGGCTTCCCCGCCCGTGAAGGCGATCACCTGAACAACGAGTCATAATCAACCTTGGGAAACACCTGGAGCCGGCCTCCGACGGTGGCGTCGATGATCCGCCGCCCGGACTGCTCGAACATGAATTTCCCCACCCGGTACGCCAGCTCCGATCCTTCCAGATCGGGCAAATGCCATTTGAATCCCTTGCCGAAATAGTTGTCGTCGAAATGATTCGGGTCCGCGCCGTCCGACACCACCATCGCGTGCGGCCTGCCGGTGAAGCTGTACGAATGGTCCACACCGACGAGCACCACCTCGCGGAACCCCATATAATATGCAAGCTGAATCGCGACGAACGTGACGGTCGAGCCTTCCCAGCATCCTTCGGTCAGGTCCGAAAAGAACCACGACCGCAATCCTCCGCGCGTCCACAGGAAGGCCATGTTGTCCGTGAAGTTCACCAGGTCCCGGCAATGCCACCCCAGGAACCGGGGCATCCTCAGCGCCTCGATTTCACGGGCGCACTGCTCGACGACCAGCTCGTTCACGCAGACGTAATAACTCGGTGTGAAGCCCATCCGGTCGAACATCATGTAGATGCGATTCAATCCGAAGGTGTATTCATCCTTCAGCAGCGTCAGGTCCGTGTCCCGCAGGCTCGGGCCATTGCCGATGATGAAGCATCGCTTGCCGACATGAATGTTCTGAAAGCGCCGCAGCCGGCGCATGCTGCTCTGAAACCGCCAGTCGCGATGCTCGATCCATCGCTCCGCGATGCGCAGGTTCCGTTCCCCGACGACCGACGCCGCCAGTTTTCGATAGCGAGGCTCCGCCTTGCATGTGTTTGCGACCATCCTGGTCTCTCCCGCGCGATCATCCTGATCGCTATGCAAGGTTATCGGTCGTTGCACCGGGAAAAGTTTAATGCAACCTGCCGCCGAGCGGTTTGAGGAACCGAGGTGACCACAATCGCAGGATCGGCCCGGAAAATCGTCGCGAAAGCGCCTCCAGCCGCCTGTCGATCCGCGCGGGATTGACGTTCGACAGGATCACGCCGTCCGGCCGATGCGACAGGGCCAACTCGTCCTTTTCAACGGGAACCCCCCGATAAACTGCCCCCACGAAAGCGTCGCTCTCATCCGCAATCGCCACCGTCTTCACGCCCGCCTCGCCCGCCGCGCTCCATGTCGCAAAAAGATTCTTGCTGTAGTCGGCGATGACCGCCCTTCGGATGCCATGCCTCATCGCCCAGCGCTTCACCGCATCGCGCTGTGATCGCAAATCGAACACTCGCTCAATCAACGCCGGTGACAGCTCCCGAAACATCCCCTCTTGTCTGCGTGCCATCGCCCGCGCGCTCTTCACCGCCTCGGCGATCACCTTGGTGTGCCCCTCGTGGCGGGCGATCATCGCATATCGCCTCAACCAGTCCCGCCGGTAAATCCGGCGCGGCCCGCGAGGAAGATAACGATGCAGCAGAAGGAGGTTGTTGCGCAAATCCATCTGATGAATCAGCGCATGATTGCGGCTGCGCGGCGTCTTCTCATGCCGATAGACCAGGTCCTCGAAGCGCTCGATCTCATGCCCGTTTTGCAGGATGCGGAAGATCAGATCGTATTCCTCCGCCTGCCGGAAGAATTCCCGATCGAATCCTCCCGCCTCGATGAATGCGGCCCGGCGCACGCACAGCGCGCAAGCCGGCATGATGATCGGCATCGCCGCCGCGTCTTCGCTTCCATCGGGCAGGATCACCCTCCCGCCGACCAGCGCGGTCTTCGGATGCCGTTCCAGATGCGCGATCGACCTCGCCGCCGTCCCGTGGACGGGGTAACTGTCGTCATCGAGGAAAATGATGAACTCTCCCTTCGCCGCCTCCGCGCCGTAGTTCCTCGCGAAGCTGCCTTCGTTCGTCTCGCGCCGAATGCTCCGCACAGCCGGCCAGCGCGCTTTCACCGCATCGGCCGTCCCGTCATCCGATGCGTTGTCAACGACGATCGTCTCCCACCCTCCTTCGACCGACCGCGTGCATTCCGGCAGCCTTTCCAGCGTCGCCAGCAGCTCTTCGCGGCGATTATGGGTGAGAATGACATAGCTCAACTTCATGCAGGCGCGCCCTTGTCGAAACAAAACCGCATTTGAACCTCGACGCGGATGAACACTTGCACCACCGCCGCGTCGCGACGATCATCCTGCGGATTCGGCACAGGCGCATCGGAGGCCGCATGGCATTCAATTCACGACACGACGAGTCCACCCTCATCGCCGACTATTTTCTCACCCTTCCCCGGCGGGGGACGATGATCGATGTCGGCGCGCATTTCGGCACGTCGTTTCGCAACTACCTCGCCGATGGATGGCGCATCATCGCGATCGAGCCGGACCCGTCCAAACACGAAAAACTCTCCCGTTTCCAGGCCGATCCGCGATTCACGCTGTTGACCGCCGCCGTGTCCGACGCGGAACGGGACGCGGCGGCTTTTTACGCCTCGGACGAATCCACCGGCATCAGCTCCCTGCTTCCCTTTCGCGGGTCGCATCGCGAGATCGCGCGCGTGCCCGTCACCACCCTCCGCCGGATCATCGAGCCGATGAATCTCGACCGCATCGACTACCTCAAGATCGACACCGAAGGCATGGACTACAAGGTGCTGCTCGGATTTCCCTGGGAGCGGTTGACGCCCGAGGTGCTCCTGTGCGAGTTCGACGAATTGAAGACGCGCGGGGAAGCTCACGATTTCCGATCCAGCGGCGACCTGCTGCTCGAGCGCGGCTATGCGGTCTACCTGTCCGAGTGGCATCCCATTGTCCGCTATGGAGGCGATCATCAATGGCGGAGCCTGCGCCGCTATCCCTGCGATCTCGTCGATCCCGCCGCCTGGGGGAATTTCATCGCGGTGCATGGCCATTCGTCCGTCAGCGAGTTCGACCGTCTCGCGGCCGCTCATCTTTCGACGTAGCGGTATACCCGATGAATCTGATCGAACCGCTCCACGTCGTATGTCACGACATACCCTGCGTCCCGCAGCATCCCATCCACTTCTTCGACGCTGGACGCCAGCTCCGCAAGGAAATTCGGATGCAGCTCGACATAGATCGATCGCGGCCGACGTGGTGAGGCGAGCAGTTCCGACATGCCCATCACCACCCGCGTCTCAGCGCCCTCGACATCGATCTTCACCACCTGCGGCGGGGGAAACGTCCCGCCGGCGATGCCGTCGTCGATCCTGTTCGTCTCCACCGTCACCCGCCAACGATCGCCCTGGATTCGCAGGCTGGGCGAGCATCCGGCGATCCCCTCCGTGTAGAGAACCGCCGTCCCCCGCTCATTCGACACGGCCCACGGCAGCACAGCCACCGTCGCAAGATCGTTCAGCCGCAGGTTCTCCTCCAGCCTCGCCCGAAACCCCGGGTCCGGCTCGAACGCCACCACCCGCGCGCCGCGCGCCGCGGCATGCACCGTGACAAACCCGATGCACGCGCCGATGTCCAGCAACACCTCGCCCGGGCGCAGATCATCGAGGATCATGCGCGTGAACTCCTCCTCGCCGCCAAAGCGCTCGACGCGGAAATTCTCCGCATCGCTGGCGACATGGAACGCGCATCCCCCCTGATGCAGCGCCGTCACCGTGGCGATGCGCGGATAGCTCCTCCGGACTTTTGGTTCCACCAGTTGCCGTGTCATCTTTCCTCCCGCGCGCCTACAGCCTGCGGAACACCGCCGACCGCCAGACCGACCCCACCAACTGATACTCCCCGTTCGACCGCATTTCATCGACAAACCGATCGACGCCCGGACTCGTGTCGTCGCGATAGTTGTCGAACACCATGAATCCGCCTTGCTCCAGATGCGGACCGTACAGTTCAAAGTCTTTCTTCACGCCTTCGTAGCCGTGATCGCCGTCGATGAACATGTAGTTGAAGGTCTCCCCGCTGATCGCCGTCATCGCCGCGCCGCCGTCGGATCGGTCGGCGATGATCGAAACATCGCTCGTCGGAATGCGCATCAGGTTGAAATTGCGGCGAACCGTCTTCAGCGAAATGCGCAGCCCCGTCGCCGGGTCGCGCACGGCGGCGCCATAGTATCCATCGAGCGGATCGACGACGAGCATCTCGACCGCATCAAAAAGGCAGCTCGCCACGTCGTACAGGATCGCCGCGTTGACCCCGAACAGCACGCCGATCTCCACCACCTTCAACCGATCCCCCCCGACCGACGACGCCACCATCAACCGCAACGCCGCGTCGCGCAGATCGCCCGCCAGCCGTCCGGCGCAGATCGCCTCGATCTCCCTGATCCGGTGCTCAAAATACCGCACCTGCCATCGCGTCATTGTCAC
>CAYUNS010000030.1:14964-29741 GCA_964446155.1 uncultured Tepidisphaeraceae bacterium
CTCCTCGCGCGTCAAGTGTCGGGTGAACGGGTCGTACCGTCGCGGCGGCGGAGCGTGATCGACCCGATCCCGCAGGGCGCGCTCCATCGCATCGAGGCGATCATCCACGGCAAGCCGGGGAAACGCCTGGACGGATTCGTGCGAAACAATGGACTTGTGGCTCAGTGTCGTCATTCGTGTATCCTCATTCAGGCGGCCAACGGTACGGCCGCGATGTTCTCCCGTTCAATAACGTCCCTCATCCAGCCGATCATCGTTTTCATCCCGGCCTCGTAGCTGAAGCGGTTCTCCACCACCTCCCGCTGCGCCGCCGCGATGACGCCTCGCTCATCGCCGTTTTCCAGAAAATGCCTCACCCGCTCGCGAAGCGCCTCGGGTGAATCAAAGGTGATCAACGACAACTTCGGCAACATCGCTTCTCCCGATCGCACATATCCCCCGCTCTCCAGCGCGCGGATCGTTCCCACCGCATCAATCTCCCCTGGAGAAGCGTCGTGTCGATCGCACGCCGCCTTCAGTTCCGTCATCCGCCGCCGCATCCCGGGATCAAGCGTTCGCATGGCCTGCTCGAACGACCGATGCTCGTCCGGCGCGCCGGCCAGGCATTCCAGCAATCCGGCAAACAGATCGTTGTAAACATGCCCGCGGAGAAGAAAGAACCCGCCCGCCGCCAGACCATCAAGAAGACGCTGATGGGCGATGGACACATACGGCTCGAGAACGAGATTGATCTTCGAGCGGCGCGTCAGCGCTTCGAGATCCTTTCCATAACTCACCGGCCCGCGGGCATGGCCGGCGAACTCCGGATTGGACTCCCAGCCATTGCCGTAAATGCCGAGCGTCAGCCCCAGTTCCTTCGCCGCCTTCATCGCCCAACGCAGCCCCTGCTGTCGATACAGCCCGATGTTCAATCGTTCGTGCAGCGCCGTGACGATGCCCAGCTTGATGTCCGGCCGGATTGGTCCAGCCTCGAACGACTCCATTGTTTCTTCCAGCAAGCGCCGCACCTCGCCGGGACTCGCCAGGCTCCCGCCCGCGTCATGGATCGAAAGCATCCGGGCAATGCACGCCTCCATCAGTGGACGGGGCGCTTCGGGCGGCATCGACCGCAGCGTTTCCTTCGCCATCGCCTGCGGTGGCTGCGACCAGTTGGAAACATAAACCAGGTCATCCCCGTCGCTTGTCCACTTCGCCGGCCGCGCCGGAACATGCGTCAGTTTGCGAAACTCCAGGCACTGTCGCGCGGGATAGGCATAATTCGTCACATACCGCTGAGCCGATGGCGCCAGCACGAAATCACGACGACCGACCCCTTCCCCGGCCGATCGATTCGTCAGATTGGAAAGATTGTCCTGAATCCAGCAGACAAACGGGAGATTCCGCGGGAAAACATCCCTGGTTTCCTGGCGGAGATGATCGATCTGAAACACCATGTCCGGCCGAAACGCCGCCACCGTCTGCCGCATGAGCATCTTGTCGATACGGTGATGCGACGACGGCTCGATGAGAAGGTGCGTTTCCCACCCCAGCCGCGTGAACGCCTCGGCCGCGTCGCGCGTCGAGTATTGAAGCACCGTCGAGAACCGCGTGGTGATCAGCATCACCCGCGGCATGCGCGGCGGGTTGTCGCCGAACAACTGAACCAGTTCCTCCCGCCGATCCGTCGCGTAATACGCCTCCACCTGCGCCGCATACCGCGCATCGCGAGCCGCCCGCTTTTGCAGGACCGTTTGCAGGCGCTGGCCGATGCCACGATCCAATCCCTGGGGAATGGACAGAACCGGATACGGCAAAAAGGAATCGGACATCATCCGCCGCTCAAACTGGTCTCCGCAATCCGCTCCGACAAACCACTGCGTCCGCTCCTGCTCGATCGGACCTTGTGGGCCGGTGTAATCGTGGATCATCAGGCACGCGATCACGAGCGAGGGGTCCGGCTCGAGCAGATAAATCGGAAGCTGCATGTCCATGAAGAGCTGTGGAGGATTCATCGCCATTGCGGAGAGGAGATGGCCGTCGCCCATGCCGCACAGCGCGATCGGCCGACCGCTCGCAAGCGGCGCGGCAAGCTGCCGCATGACCTCCCGAACCCACGCCTGCGGATTGGCGGCGCCGGGTATGAGCGGAACCAGTTGCCCTTCCTGTCGAGCCACGATCGTCATCGCGCCCGTGGGCGAAAGAATGGGGAGATATCGCCCATCGACGCCCGCCTGCGACAAGGCCGCATGCACCCGTGGCCGGCGCTGCCGCAGGGCGGCGAGATTGCGCGAAAGAAACGTCCGCGACATCGCGGCCGTCCTCGCGTCCAGCGTGACAAACGATCCATCCATGGGTTGCCGGGACTCCTTCCGGTGATCCTGTCCCCCTTCCATCGGCCGGATCGCCCCAGGACCGATAAAATTCATCCACATTCCTCAAAATCGCCGATACAACCCCCGTCGATGCCCTTTTGCGTCGCCTCAGGAGGCCTTCATGCCCGCCAGTCGAAAGATTCTGTCCATCGACCAGCTTCATCGCTTCCGCACCCAGGCGCGAAAGGACGGCAAAACCGTCGTTCATTGCCATGGCTGCTTCGACATCGTGCATCCGGGACACATCCATCATCTGCAACACGCGCGGTCGCTCGGAGACATCCTCCTCGTTTCGGTCAGCGCCGACACCCATGTGAACAAGGGAGTGGATCGCCCGCTTATCCCCGACGATCTTCGTGCCGCCAGCCTCGCGGCGCTGGAATGCGTGGACTGGGTCTTCGTCAATCAGGACCCCACGGCCGTCGAGCTGCTCGAAACGCTTCGCCCCGATGTCTATGTCAAAGGCCGCGAATACGAGCAAAACCAGGATCCCCGCTTCCTCGCCGAGCGCGACGCCGTCGCCCGTCACGGCGGGCGCGTCGTCTTCTCGAGCGGCGATGTGGTCTACTCCTCGACCGCCCTCATCGGAAGCCTCCAGGGCAGGGACGATTTTCACGATGAGAAAATCGCCCGGCTCCGTGATCGGCACGGCCTGACCAATCTTCATCTGCAAAACCTCCTCCATCGTTTTCGCGGCAAGCGGGTGGTCGTGATCGGCGATTACATCCTCGATCGCTATCATTTCTGTGACGCCTCCGGCGTCGCCGGCGAAGCGCCGATGATGGCGCTGAGATCGCTTCAGCGACAGGATTACGATGGCGGCGCGGGCGTCATCGCGCTTCACCTGGCAGGTCTGGGCGCGTCGCCGACACTGCTGACGGCGTTTGCGGAGGATGATCCTTCCAGGCGGATCGAGATGCGATTGAAGTCGGCCGGGGTGGAGGTGCAGGCCGTTCGGGACCGTCCGCAGGTCGTGACCAAACATCGTTATCTCGTGAACGACCAGAAGCTGTTCAAGGTGGATGAGGGATCGACCTGCCCGCTGGATTCGAAAGGCGAATCGCATCTGGCTGAAAAGGTCCTGGCGGCGATCGACGGCGCCGCGGCGGTGGTGTTCGTTGATTTCGGCTATGGGCTTGTCACGCCCGGACTGCTCGATCGCATCCTGCCCGCGCTGCGGAAAAAAGTCCCCATCCTCGCCGCGGATGTCAGCGGAAAACAGAGCAACCTGCTTCAGTTCAGGAATGTCGATCTGCTTTGTCCGACCGAGCGCGAAGTACGGGAGACGCTGCATGATTTCTCCAGCGGGCTGGGCGCGGTCGCGTGGAACCTGCTGAAGGCGACCGAGGCGCGCCAAGCGCTGATCACGCTGGGGAAACAGGGGCTGGTGACGTTCAATCGCGCCAATGACGGGAAGGAACTGGTGGGCAGGCTGAGCAGCGAATATCTCCCGGCCTTTGCGCGGAACGCGGTCGATTCCCTCGGCTGCGGCGATGCGCTGCTGGCGATGGCAACGCTGGCGCTGGCGTCGGGGGGCTCCTTGCAGGCGGCGGCGTTTCTGGGATCGATCGCGGCCGCGCTCGAGGCCGGGCAGCTTGGCAACACCCCGATCACCGCCGACGCGATCACCGCGCGGCTGCTCCACCAGGACCGATCGCTCGACGCGACGCGCCTGGCGTCATGACGGCGGGCAAGCGGAAGCAGCCCGGCACGCCATGCGCGCCGGGCCGATTCGTTCGCCTGTCTCCGGGCTGGAATTTTACTTGCGCTGCCCGGGTTGAGTGGGCAGTTCCCCGAATTGCTGCTCGTAACGCTTGACCAACTGACCGAGCGACATCGCCAGCCGCTTGGCGTTGGAATAGCTCATGATGACGCGATCCGTCACCTTGAACAACAGTTGCTGCTGTCCGGTCTGCGGATTGGGATTGGGCATGTTGAAGCCCAGGTCCACCACCACTTCCTCGGCGGTCGTGTGAATGCGATAGGCATTGCTGAAGATGGTGCGCAGATCGCGCTCATCAAGCAGCACCTGCACCTGCGGTTGCCCCTCGGCTGACGCGGCTTGCGGTTGATTGTCTTCTGCCATGGTGTTTGATCCTTTCAACTGTGAAAAAAGTCTTGGGCATTGTCCCCAAAACCCCGCGCATGTCCACGCCCGCGCGACCTCGATTTTTCAGGGCCGCCCATGACGAGCGGAATGCAGGCCGATTGCCGTCGAACGCAATTAACGACACAATGCCCTCATGCCGCGCGAGACGCTCATTTCCGAGCTGATGAATCTGCTTCCCAAGGATCGCCTCGTGGTCGATCCCGCCGAATTATTCGTCTATGAAAGCGATGGTTTCACGATCGCCCGCGCCCGCCCGGCGGCCGTGGCGTTCCCGATCGACAACGAGGAAATCGTCGCCATCGTGAAGCTCCTGGTGAAACACGACGCCCAGATCGTCCCTCGCGGCAGCGGCACGGGGCTGGCCGGGGGATGCGTGGCGTTTGACAACGGCGTCATCGTCTCGACCGTGAAGATGAACCGCATCCTCTCGATCGACCTGGACAACCGCGTCGCGCATGTACAGGCCGGCGTGCGAAACACGCAGCTCAGCGAGGCGGTCGCCACCCTGCCCGGCGGCGGGGGCTACCACTTCGCGCCCGACCCCTCCAGTCAGCGCGCCAGCACCATCGGCGGCAACGCCGCCACCAACGCCGGCGGCATCCATACCCTCAAGGACTTCGTCTCCAGCAATCATGTCCTCGGCATGGAAATGATTCTGCCGGACGGATCGATCCTCGACATCGGCGCCACCGGCGGATGCCACGAGTCCGGACCGTTCGATCTCCCCGGACTGGTCTGCGGTTCCGAAGGCACGTTCGGCATCATCGCCTCGCTCCGGGTGCGGCTCGTTCCGAAAGCCGTGAGCTTCCGAACGATCGTCGGAATCTTTTCCTCCACCGCCGACGCCTGCAACACCGTCAGCGAGATCATCGCCGCCGGGTTGCTTCCCTCCGCGATGGAAATGCTGGATGGACGCATGGTGCAGGTCATTGAAGAGTGCAACCACTTCGGGTTCCCCCCGGAAGCGAAAGCCCTCATTCTCACCGAGATCGACGGAATCGACGACCTGCTCGATGGACAGATGGATCGGATCGTCGAAATCTCCCGCCGGCATCGTGCCCTCAGCATCGAGACCTCCTCCGATCCTGACAACCGCGCCAAGCTCTGGAAGGCCCGCAAGGCCGCCTTCGGCGCCATCGGACGCATCAGCCCCAGCTACTGCACCCAGGACGCCTGCGTCCCCCGCAGTATGCTCGCTTCGGTCCTCCAGCGCGTCGACGAGATCGGGCGCGAGCACGGGCTTCAGATCAACAACGTCTTTCACGCCGGCGACGGCAATGTCCATCCGATCTTCCTCTATGACGACCGCGACGAAACGCAGATCCGCAACACCCTGCTCGCCGCGGAGAAAGTGCTGAAGTTCTGCATCGACATCGGCGGAACGCTCACCGGCGAGCATGGCGTGGGCGTCGAGAAAATCCACCTCATGCCTTACCTGTTCGACGAGGCGACGATGGACCAGTTCCAACGCGTGAAGGATGCGTTCGATCCCGAGGATCGCATCAACGCCGGCAAGCTGATCCCCAGCCCCCGGCTCGAAGTCAACCTCCTCAAGCCCGGCCGGCATGTGCCGCAATAAGATGGAAGCGACAGTGACACGAAACGCCGCAAGCCCCATGTCCTCATCTCCCCGCTATCTCGATCCCTATCTCCAGGCGTCGCGCAGGCATGGCGCGGGATTCGGCTCGCTTTTGTGGGCCGGGCCGCAAACGCAGTCGGCGCGATTCGAGGCGTTTCGGCGATTGCATGATTTCAACAATGCCATCGTGCTGGATGTCGGGTGCGGGCGGGCGGATTTCCTCGATCATCTGCTCGACCGGCGAATCGTTCCATCGCGATACATCGGCATCGAGGCGATCGCCCCCCTCGCCGATGCCGCCGAACGCAAGCATCATCACAACAGCACGATCATCCAGGCCGACTTTGTGCGCGAGCCGGTCCGGCTCTTTGTCGGCGCGGATGTCGTCGTCATCAGCGGCGCGCTGAACACGCTCGACGGAAGCGAGTGCTTCAACACCCTTCGCAGGGCCTTCGATGCGTCCACCTATGCCCTGATCTTCAACTTTCTCGCATCACCCATGCTGGCGGGACAGGATTATCTCGCCTGGTATGAGCCGGAGGCGATGCTGCGATTCGCCAAGACGCTCAGTGACGATGTGACGCTCGTGGACGACTATCTTCCCGGCGATTGCACGCTCGCGTTGCGAAAGTCTCCCGATTGACGATAACATCATTCCATGCTTACCGGCCGAATCGATGTGCATTCCCACCTGCTCCCCGGCGTTGATGACGGAAGCGAATCCGTTTCCGAGTCGCTTGATTGCGCCCGTGAACTGGTCGGCGCGGGTTATACGCACAGTTTCGTCACCCCGCACATCTGGCCGAACCTCACCAGGGTCACCGTTGATGCCATTGTGAACTGGACGGCGGAACTGCAGCGGGAACTTGACGACGCGAACATCCGCCTCAAGCTCCTGCCCGGCGGGGAGATCAACCTCGCCCCGGCCTACATGAACACGCCAATCGAGCGAATCCCCACCTACGGCATGTTCGGCCGGCATGTGCTGGTCGATCTGTGGGCCGACCGATTGCCGGATTTCTTCGAACCCATCATCCGGTGGTTTCAATCACACGGACTGACCGTGATCCTCGCGCACCCCGAACGGATGCGCGCCATCCAGGATCAACCCGAGCTGGCCGATCGAATCCAGGACATGGGCGTTCTTTTACAGGGCAACCTGCAATGCCTTTCCGATTCCCCCACCGCCGCAACCTACCGCGTCATCCGGCGATATCTGGACGAAAACCGCTACTTCATGCTTGGCAGTGACCTGCACAAGCGGAGCAGTCTCGATGTGCGCCTTCGCGGCCTGGAGCACGCGATCGAGCTTGTCGGGGAGGACAAGGTCAATGAACTGACCATCACGCACCCCCGCACATTGGCGCCGGAGATGTTTGGCGCATGAAGACGTGACGGCGTGGCAGGGACATTCACGTCTTCGGGCTTTCTCCCTTCATCTCACTTGATCTGCGACAGCTTGATCGGCTGCCGCTGGCGTGCGGAGACTTCCGCAGCCTCGAGAACCTGCTGCGTTCGATAGGCGTCTTCAAAATCCGGCAGCGGCACTTCGGGCTTTTTGCCCGCAATCACTTTCATCATGTCGGCGACCATGTTGATGAAGGTATGCTCATAGCCCAGGTGATGCGCGGTCGGCCACCAGGCATCGGCGTAGGGATGCAGCCCACCCCGGCTGGCCGGGATGCGCGTCCAGCCCTGGAGCTTCGGATCGACCGTGCGATCGAAGAAATCGAGATAGGGCATCTCCTCGAAATTGAACCGAAGCGCCCCCTTCTCGCCGTGAATCTCCAGGCCGTTCCGGTTGTGATATCCGGTGGCGAAGCGGGTGGCTTCGAATGTGGCGATGGCCCCGCCGGCCATGCGCGCGAGGAAAGTGGTGTGGTCGTCGACGCTCACCTTCCCCTTCTTTCCTTTCGCCGCCGTCGCCCCGCCGGCAATGCCCCCCCGCGCTTCCTCGGTGACGATCGTGCGCTGCTTGATGAAGGTGTCCTGGGCCGCGCCGATCACCTCGGTGATCTCCTCTCCCGAGATGAATCGGGCCATGTCGATGATGTGCGCGCCGAGATCGCCGTGCGATCCCGATCCGGCCTGCGGCTTATTGAATCGCCACACCAGCGGCACTTCAGGACCGGCCCAATCCTGGAGATAATACGCGCGAATGTGGTAGATGCGGCCAATTCGTCCTTCCTTCACCATCCGATGCGCCAGCGCCACCGCCGGAACGCGGCGATAAGTGTACCAGACGAATGTCTTGCACTTCTTCGTCTTGCGGGCGGCGTCGCGCATGAGCCGCGCGTCGTCCAGCGTCGCCGCGAGCGGCTTCTCACACGCCACATGCTTCCCCGCCTCCAGGGCGGCGACGACGAATTCCCGATGCTTGTTATTCGGGGTGGTGACATCCACGAGATCGATCCCGGGATCGGCGATCGCCGCCTTCCAGTCGGTTGTCGCGTTCCCCCATCCCCACCGGTCGCGAAAAGCGGTCAGGTCGGCCAGGTTGCGCGCAACGACCGTATGCATGACCGGCATGACCGGAAGATCAAAAAACTTCGGCGCCTTCCCATAGGCATTGCTGTGCGCGCGGCCCATGAACTTCTGGCCGATGAGACAGATGTTGATCGACTTCTTCGCCATGCCGGCTCTCCCTTGAGATGATGAATGAATGTTGGACAATGCGAACAGGTGTGAACGAAGTGTAACTGTCGTCCAACCCGAATCAAGCGGCCAACAATCGCGCGAGATGGTTTTCCGGGCTATCCGAGGAGGGAGGAAGCGCCGTCGATCAGCGCGGGGATGTTTTTCCTCACCCGCTCGACGGCCTCGCCGGTCAGATTGAGGTCTGAAAGATTCACGCGATCCAGCGACTGCCCGAAGGCGGTGCGATTGAACCCGTGATTTCCCTCGCAGCAGATGGTGTCGGCGATATAGACGATGCTCACCAGCGCCCGCGAATCCTCCCCGAGCGATTCGGGATGATGGTGATGCCCGGCGACCTGCTGACAGGCGCGGGGGAACTTCCAGTGGACGGCGAGCGCCTCGCCAAGCTCCTGGTGGTCGAATCCAAACGTTTCCCGCTCGATCTCGCAGAACGGCAGTCCGGTGGCGATCGAGGTCTCGCATACGGTCCGCATCTGCTCGGGAGATGCCTGCAGCGCGACCAGGATGCCCACATCGTGAATCATTCCCGCCAGGAACGCCTCATCGGTGATGCGCAGCTTCGTTTCGCGAGCCAGTTCGCGGGCGCTGACGGCGACCGCGACGCAATGCCCCCAGAGATCCCGGGCGGTGTATCCGCCGCACAGCTTCACCCCGCGGAAAAGTTGCCCGAGGCTGGCGGCGACGGCGATGTTCTTCACGGCGTTCAACCCCAGCAGGACGATGGCCCGCTCGATTGATCCGATCTGTCCCGGCAATCCGTAAAACGCGCTGTTGACGACCTTGAGCACGCGCGTCACCAGCGCGGGATCGTGCGACACGATCTTGTGCAATTCCCCGGCGGTGCTGTTGGGATTCTCGACGGTGGAAATGATGTGCGACGTCACCTCCGGCAGCGTCGCGAGCGTGGCGATCTTTCTGATCTGCTCGAGGATGAGCGGATTTGGACCGGCGACGGCTGCTGACGACATAAGACTCCCTCTGCTCTCGATCGATGAAGCGCGACATTCCTGATATCGGAAAGCCGGGGGAGCGACTTAATATGCGATCAGCTTGTTCATCAGGCGTTCTCCCAGTGGAATCTCCGCCAGTTGCCCGGCGATGCGCGTTGCGGCGCCACCGCCATAGACGTTGCGCCCGCGCCATCGGCGCGGGCGCCCGCCGTTCCAGATCCGTCGGACCGCATCGAGAATATCGGTCATTCGGTACGATGTGTCCGTCACATTTCCGCTCCGCTCCCGACCCAGTTGCCGCGGGCCGACATTCACCACCGGCGTGCCAAAACTCGCCGCCTCGATGATGCCGCTGGAACTGTTGCCCGCCAGCATCGCGCATTCCCGCATCAACCCGAGAAACACGGCGCGCGGCACATCCTTCAACAGGCAGGTGATCTCATCCTTGCGGTGATTCCAGCAGCGGATGATGTCGCGGGCGCCGGGATCATTGTTGGGAAAGATGACGACGGATCGCTCGATCCCCGACTTCAACACCGCCGACAGCAGGTTTTCGGCGCGCCGCCTTTCCAGCCGTCCGGTGGCATCGACCGGATGCAGTACGATCAGCGCGAATCGACGCGCTTCGAGCATCGGAAACCGCCGGAAGAGCGATTCCCCCGATTCCGCCGATTCGACAATCCCATCAATGCCCGGCGAGCCGACCTGCCTGATTCTCCATCTCTCTTCGCCAAGCCCGCGAATGCGCTGCGCGCTTCGCTTTGTCGCGGGGAAATGAAAATGGGACAGTTTGGTGATCGCGTGGCGCAGGGAATCATCGGTCTGCCCCTGCGCGCGGTCGCCGCCATGCACATGGACCACCGCGCGCCGGGCGAGGTGTCCCGCCGACGCGGCCGCGAACGCCTCCACCCGATCGCCGACGACGAGAATGAGATCGCTGTCCAACTCCGCGAAAACCCGGGCCAGTCCGCTCATCGCCTTGCCGGTCTGCTCCGCGACGCCGGCCGGTCCATCCCTCCCCCGCCGCCAGGGAACGATGGCGTCGATCTTCCATCCTTCCCCGCGGATGGCGTCGATCGACCTGCCATGCTCCGTATGAAGGTGCATGCCCGTCACGACGAGCTGGAGCGCCAACTCGCGGTGCGACTGGATCGCGCGCAGCGTGGATCGCATCAATCCAAACTCGGCGCGCGTGCCGGTGACGAAGCAGATGTTGCGTTTACGCGGCATCGGCGAGCATGTCCCATGCGAGCATGACCCCCGCCGGCAGATCGCGCGCGGCACGGCGTCCGACGGCATCGTCGATGCGAGCCGCGGGAATACCCGTTCCCGGGCGCTGCACGGTGAGATCGTCCCATTCCAGCGCCCGCCCGGCCGACACTTCGCGCTTCAACACCAGGCTTTGCCGGCTGACGCGGCGGACATCCCGCTCGATCTCCAGCACCCGCTTCGCGCCCGATCCGGCAAGACACTCGGCCTGCCGAATCCAGCGGACATATTGCCCGAACTGTTCGGGATCAAAGCTCGCGGCATGATCCGGCCCGGGGGCATTGCGATCGTGAGTGAGATGTTTCTCGATGACGACCGCGCCATGCGACACCGCGCAGGCGCCGGCAAGCATTTCGGCGGTGTGATCGGAATAACCGACCGGCACATCCAGCGACCGCGCCAACTCACCGATCCACGACAGGTTCGCCTGATCCATCGGAACCGGATAGCTGCTGATGCAGTGAAGCAGCGCGTACGGGATCGACCGGTCGTTCATCCAGGCGGAAAACGTCCGCACCTCCTCGAACGTCGCCGCGCCCGTTGAAACGAGCATGGGCAATCCCGTCAAAAAGGCGCGCCGGAGCAAAGGACGGTTCACCAGGTCCGGCGAAGCGATCTTGATCGCGGGCAACGCGAACCGCTCGATCATCGCGACATCGTCCGGCGAGAACGGCGTGGCGATGGGGACCAGCCCGGCGGATCGAATCGCATCGACCACCACGCGCAACTCCTCGTAGCCGAGTTCGTATTGCCGGAGCATGTCAATCGGATGCCGCGCCGCGCAACGATCGGATTGATAGGACGCGAAGGCGGCCGTGCCGTGCATGAGCGCATCGGCGCGGAAAAGTTGCAGTTTCACCGCATCCGCGCCGCATGTGGCGGCGGCGTTGACCAGCTCGATCGCGCGGGCGACCGATCCGTCGTGGTTCACGCCGATCTCCGCGATGATGAACGTCGGCCGGCCAATGCCGACGCCTCGCCCGTCAATCTCCATCGTTCGCATCACGCCACCTTCAAAACGCTCTGCCGCTCGCGCAGCATGGCTTCGGCCCAGTAAAGATCACGCTGATGATCGATCTCGACGGTTTCACCCATCCCGGTGTGAATCCCCCTGCGATCGACGCCGAAGAACGTATGCGGATCATGCGGATTGTCGCGACCTCGAAGCAGGGAGGCTCGCGAGACGACGACGGCCGCGCCATCGTGCAGATGCAGCGGCGCCAAATCCTGCCGGCGATGGATGCTTCCCGGCTCGAGGGGCACGACGCGGTCCTCCTCGAAGCGCGACATCCATGCCGGATGCCATTTGCCGACGGGGCAGAACGTCCGCACCGAATCGCAGCCCGTCTCCCGCCAATGCGCGACGGCGCGATCGATCACGCCTTCGGGGCGCACCGGCACATTTCCATACAGCACCACCAGCGCATCGGCGCGCGTTCCCCACGCATCCATGACATCCATTGCATGGAGCATCACAGCCTGCACGGACGCCTCGGCCGTCGCCAGATGAGCCGGCCGGCGAATTAAATCGATGCCCTGCGGGCACAGTTCCGAAATATGCGGACAATCGGTCGAGATGACGACGCGATTCAACAGGCGCGACCCTCGCGCGTGATCGAAGGTGTATTCGATCACCGCCCTGCCCATCAGCGGAAGCATGTGTTTGCCGGGCAACCCCTGACTGCCCGCGCGCGCCATGATGACTCCGAGAATATTCATCTCATTTCCCTTTCACGGTTTCTACGGTCGATGCCATTCCTTGCAACTCGCGCAAAGCGGATGCTTCGCCCAGTTTCCTTCGACATGATCGCGATACATGGACTGAAACCGGTCGCGCCAGATGTCGGCCACCGCGTCAATGCCGATGTTCCCCATCGCCCGTCTCGCCAGGATGTCCTGTTCGCAGGAAACGATCTTTCCGTCCGACAGCACCATCATCCGTGAAGCCAGACGCGCGCATGCGCGTCGCGCCGGTGGGCGCATATCGGCGATGGAAACATCCTTCAACAAGCCGCAATAGTCCGATGGCCCGACAATGACCGCCGCTCCCAAAGCGCGCAGCCACTGGTCATACCATGGCTCCATTTCAACCAGGTTGATCCCGCACTTGGTGAATGTCGGAACCACCAGCGGCGTGCCGCGCGCGAGCTTCGCGCGGCGGTTGAGCAACACTTCGAGATTGCCAATCACCTCGGCCAATCCATCCACGCCCATCACTTCGCGATACATCGCCGGACTCAGCGCGGACATATGCACCGTGATGATGTCGATCGGGAGATCGGCCAGCGCCTCGACTTTTTCCCGGTCGATCGACAGCAGGTCCGTCTCCACGTGGATGGCGCGAATGCCGGCATCGGCGGCGGCGCGGAGGATGCCGGCAAACTCCCCATGCAGCAGCGGATCGCCCACGCCGGCAAGCGTGAGTCGAACGTCATCGAGGGCGGCGAGTTGTTCAAAGAAATTTTTCGCGGTGTCGATCGGCAATTCCGACCGATCGAACGTCAACGACGAGACAGGGGAATGGATCGGCTTCGCCGCCCGTTGGGTGGTCAACTCGAGAGTCACCTCGCGCGGAATCATGTCCACCGGCGGATGCCCGCCGACGCGCGCCAGAATCTCCTCGCCTTCGGAAGAAACCAGTTGCCCATTCAGGCTGACCGTCGCGGCGGTGAGGCGTCGAACCTGACGATCCGAATCGAGCTTGAAGCGATGCGTGGTGCGCATCAGCGGTGTGGGCGCCGGCGCGCACGCCTCGGTCGTCAGCGGATCGCGTGAAGGATTTTCTGGTTGATAATGCAGCAATCGGCCGGGGTGAAGTCCCGATGCCTCCAGTCGCGGCAGCATCTCCGCCCGCACCAGCGCGCCGCCGAAACCGGGCGCGGCGGGCATGAAGACGAGACCCTGCGAGGGTTTTTCGATCGCGTGCTCGATCAACCCGTCGATCAGCCTGGGATCGACAAGACCGGAGGCGGGATCGACCAGGACGGCCGCATTGGAATGCAGTTCGGCGAGAACATCGGCTATCCATCTCGCATGAAAGCCGAGATCGAAATCACAGGCGCCGAGCAACCCGCCGCGCCAGCCGTCGGCCCATCGCCGGGCCGCGGTGACGGCGCTCATCGCGGGCAGCGGATGACGCGGGCCTTTGGCGAGGATATATGCGTCGTGCTCCTCGGCGATGGGGGCGATCCGTTCAACCTGGTCCTCCCAGCAGAGCATGGCGACCGCGTCGAGTCGTGCGGATCGGGAAAGGCGTTCGAGCGTCCACCAAAGAACGGGCTGGGAACGAAACATTCGCGTGGCCGACTCGCAGTCGCCGGGGGCCTCGTGCAGGAACGACAAAACCGCGGTGACGTGGGTCATGCGGCCTCCTGTCGCGTGGATTTCCGCATTGAAAGCCGGCCGATCACGTCATCCATCAGCGCGCGAAACTCGCCCGCCGCCTCCGCAAGGGCGCGAACGCTGTCGATGTCGCGCGCGACCTGGCTTCGCTGCCGCTCGATGCCTTCGAGCCGGGATGCGGCGATCCGACGATCCTGTTGGAATTTCCGCAACTCGGTGATCTGCGAAAGCTGCACGATCAGATCGTGACAATGCCCCAGCGCATCCATGCGGGCGCGCAGGGCGTCGATCCGCGCGATCAGCCGGTTGACCCGGGATTGATCGTCGAGATGCGCCCGCACCTCCTCGAGCAGGGGCAGGGTGTCGCGGCTGATTTGCTCGATCGCCTCCGCCTCCCGTCGCCGAGCTTCGATGCTGGTGATGCAGGCATCGAGACGCCGCCACGACAATCCCGGATGATCCCGCCCGGTCTTCGGCAACTCGCGCGTGCAGTATTTCCGGATGGCCTCGGCCAGCGT
>CAYUNS010000031.1:0-8446 GCA_964446155.1 uncultured Tepidisphaeraceae bacterium
TCACCTCGTCCTTGTCCTTGCGGACGAAGCGCACCTGGATGCGGAAGGGCATGCCATAGGTGAGCCGCAGCGCACGGCACTCGTCCGTGGTGTAGCGGGGTTCCGAAAGGTCGTAACTGATGTACTCCAGGCGGAGGTTGCCATCGTAGCTTTCGATGGGGAACACTTCGCGGAGCAGGGCCTCGAGGCCTTGGTCTTTTCGCTTGACCGGCTCCGTCTCTTTCTGGAGGAACCGTTGGTACGATTCGATCTGTACATCGATCAGGTTCGGAATGGGAAGCGCGTCGCCGCGCTTGCTAAAGTCGCGCACCTCATGCACTCGCATCAGCTTGTCCTTTTCCGTCAGGGGAGATGGTCTGGAATTTTTTTTCTTGCCGCCGAACGCCTCAGCCCGCGCGGATAGCGCAGGACTCTTCATCCCGCACCAAAAATTCGATAAACCGATAAAATCAGCCGCCTTACGCGTGGTGAAGCGGCCTGTCTGCCGGGTGCATCCGAAGTTTCCGCGCCCGGTTTTTAGTCACAATGTCAGGTACGATAACGATCTTAAGCTGTTCGTCAAGCGCAAAAACAACGCCACGGCAGCCCCTGCTCCATCGAGCCGGGAAAGCCTTGGCTAATTTGAAGTTGTTTCTGCTCGCGTAGTCAAACTGACTGATAAAACCTACCCCATTTATGAAGAAAGTCAAGAAATACCGGTGAAACCCGCAGGGCATTTTTTTTTCACGGGATGGAAAAAATTCGCGGCTTGCCTCCCATCCTGTCCCCCGTCGGGAAGCGCCCATCCTGCGTATCCACCCATGAAAGAAGAAGGGACGAACGATGAATCGTTCGTCCCTTCTTCGAATGGTTGACAATGTCCGCCAAGCTTATTTCAGCTCGACAGTGCCGCCCTGCTCTTCGATTTCCTTTTTGAGCTTGTCGGCTTCTTCCTTCGGAAGGGCTTCCTTCACGGTCTTGGGGGCGCCTTCGACGAGGTCCTTGGCTTCCTTGAGGCCCAGGCCGGTCGCGGAGCGAACGACCTTGATGACCTTGATCTTGTTCTCGGCCGCCACGCTCTTGAGAACGACGTCGAAGGTGGTCTTGGCCTCTTCAGCCTCGGGGGCCGCGCCACCGGCGGCCGGTCCGGCCATCACCACCGCCCCACCGGCGGCAGGCTCGATGCCGTGCTCTTCCTTGAGATACTCAGCCAGCGAAACCGCCTGCTTAAGGGTCAGACCGACGATCTTGTCGCCGAGTTCCTTGATGTCTGCTGCAACTTCTGCCATGACTTCTTCTCCGGGCCGTCTCGTGGCCCCAACGTGTCGAAACCTGTCATCCCGCCCGAGAGCTTACCTCACGTTGAAGTAATTTAACCCCACGAAGGGGACAGTCGAGCCGTCGGATTTTCGTTACAAACCCAGGGGATATTTCCCAGGGCATCATTCCCGGGCAAACCCGGGATCAAACGTCGTGTTCGGATTATGCCGTGGGGGCGGCTTCAACCGCCGTGCCACCGGCTTCCGCCTTTTCCGCCTTCTCCTCGATCGCCTTGACCAGCGAGGCGATCTTGCCGGCCTGGCCTTTGAAGGCGCCGGCGAGATTCCCGCCCGGAGCGAGGACCAAAGCCACCACCTGCCCGATCGCCTCCTCGCGAGTGGGCAGCTTGCTGACCTGCTCGACGCCCTGGTCGCCGACGTAGACTTCGCCGTCGAAGAAGATGCCGCGCAGCTCGATGCTCTCGTCATTCTTCTTCTCGTCGAGGACGAGGCGCGCGATGGTGGCGATGCTGGCGTCACCGTAGATGACCGCGCTGGGTCCATCCAGCAGCGTATCGAAGCCCTTGAGCTTGCCCTCGCCCACGGCGCGCCGGGCGAGCGTGTTCTTGACGACGGTCATCCGCACGCCTTTTTCGTGCAAGCGACGGCGCATCAGGTTGTTCTTGATCGCATTGATGCCGCGCGGATTGATCACCGCGACCGCATCCACCTCGCCGAGCCGATCGCTCAGATCCCGGGTGATCAGATTTTTAACTTGTTTGCTCATGTTGGTTGTTCCTTGTCAGGCCGGAAAGTCGTTCCGCGGCGCCGGTTCAGCCGGCGGTCGGGAACGCCTGCGGCCGTTACTGCAACGCCAATTCCACCGCCGGCGTCATGGACGCCTTGATGACGACTTTTCGAAAATACGCGCCCTTGCTGGTCTGTGGCTTCATCTTGCGAATCTGCGCGACCATGGCGTTGATGTTGTCCGCCAGCTTTTGATCGTCAAAGCTCACCTTGCCGACGACGGTGTGAATGTTGCCGCCGGAGTCGTTGCGAAATTCGACCTTGCCCGCGGCATATTCGCGCACGGCGTTGGCGACGTCCGGAGTCACGGTCCCGGCCTTGGGGGAAGGCATCAGCCCTTTCGGACCGAGAACCTTACCGAGCCGACCGACGAAGCGCATCATGTCCGGCGTGGCGACGGCCACGTCGAAATCGGTGAAACCGTTCTTCTCGATGTCGGCGACCAGTTCCTGCCCTCCGGCGCGAACCGCGCCCGCCTCCAGCGCCTGGGGAGCGAGATGATCGGGGCAGAACGCCACCACCCGCTTGGTCTTGCCCACGCCATGCGGCAACGAAAGCGAGCCGCGGATCATCTGATCCGCCTGCTTGGCGTCGATGCCGAGGGAAAAGATCAACTCGACCGACTGATCGAATTTGGTCGGGGGAAACGCCTTGACCGCCCCGATCGCCTGATCGATGGGCAAAGGCGTGGTGACCGCTTTTTCGGCGGCCTGCTTGTAACGCTTGGAACGTTGTAAAACGACGGCCATAAGCCTTATCGCTCCTTTCGCCGGATGAAATAGCTCCCGGCAGAAGCTCCCACTATTGCGGGCCGTGGTGCGCCCAGATTTTCAGAATCGCGTCACCGCTTATAAACACCGTTCGGTTCGGGCGGTGTCGTCACTTTCGTAATCAAAAATACGTCGATACGATGCTCGCGGCTGGTCATTTGCCCCTCATCAATCCCTTCCACCACAAGCAATGTTCGACCACCCGGATACAAAAAAGCAAACTCAGGCGATCTCACCGTCACGCTGCTGCCGTCACCGGTGTGAATGGAGAACGGCGTGAATGGTTTCTCCTCCAGAATGCGCTTGATGCGCTCCGGGCTCATGCGTTTACCCCTCGACGGTGATTCCCATCGATCTCGCCGTGCCGGCGATGATGCGGGCGGCGTGGTCTTCGTTGAAGGCGTTCAGATCCTTGCCCTTCTCCTTCGCGATGGCCTTGCACTGCTCCATCGTGACCGAGCCGATCTTGTTCTTGTTCGGTTCGCCCGAGCCTTTTTCAGCCTTCACGGCGTCCTTGAGCAGGACGCTGGCCGGTGGGGACTTCAACTCGAAGCTGAAGGTGCGATCCTTGTAGACCGTCACCAGCACGCCGATCACCTTGCCCTTGAGATGGCCGGAGGCGGCGTTGAACTGCTGGATGAACTGCCCGGGGTTCACGCCATGCTGGCCGAGCGCCGGACCGATGGGCGGCGCGGGGGTCGCGGTCCCGCCGGGCGCCTGGAGCTTGAACTGAACGGTGATTTCTTTCTTGGCCATGATTGTCTCGTTAACGAACGTGCGTCTCTTGCCGCGCCCGCGGGCAATTTCGATCTACTCGATTTCCATCTACTCGATGATTCTCACATCCACCTGCCTCCGTCCCGGCGACGGCGCCGGGTCGATCACGGTGGTTTCGCCCCATCGCGGCTCGTCGGACTCATGCCGGGAACCGCCGGTCAACACCGAAACCAGCCGATAGGCTGGCAGGGTGAGGATCAAAAGGGCGAGAAGACTAACACCAAACACCAGAATTGACAAGGCCATCAATATCAGCCCCGGCAAGGCGGCGACCAGCAGCACAAACCGCGCCCACCCCGGCAACCGGGTCAGTCCCGCCCGGGCGCCCTGGAATTTGCCGTAATATTGAAAAAACTGAAGCATAATCCGCCTCATACGCCGGCGATCGGATCCGGGATCAACGGATCGATGAAAATTCGGCTCTTCGAGCTTCGCCGGTGACCAGATTCGTCTGTGAACGGGCCTGCGTCAAGTCGGGCACCCGATCAATCTGCAGGGCAATCCGGCAGCGGCATGCCGAAATCCGGTTTGGGCCGATTGGGATCGCACACCCAGTCATAGACCTGCAACACCTGGCGAGCCTTGGCGTCCCAGGTGAACCAGTCATGCGCCCGCCGCAGCGCCGCGGCCGAGCGGGTTTCGATCATCCCCGGATTGTCTATCAACTCCCCCAGCAGCCTGCGATACCGCGCGACGATCGACTCGCGCGGTCCCATCTCGACAAGAAACCCCGTCGCATCCGTCACCAACTCCGCAGGCCCGCCGTAGTTGATGACGATCGGCACGACCCCGACCGCCATCGCCTCCAGCGCCACCGCGCCGCCAAACTCGCGGATGCTCGGAAAAGCGAACACGTCCGCGTCGATCAGCCGATACTGCAACTCCTCATGCTTCACCCACCCCGACAGCGTCACCCCGTCCTCGATTCCATCCCGTTGCACCGCCGCCTTCAGCTCTCCCATCTGCGGGCCGTCTCCGATGAATTCCAGCTTCAGCAAGCCCGCCTTCACCAGCGGACTCGCCGCCTCGAGGAGCATGTCCGCGCCCTTGTACGGAACCAGCCGGCCGACAAAGACCGCCCGAATCGGCTTGCCCGACCGACGCGTCCTGCGCGCCTGAAACGCCTCGGGCTCAATCGCATTTTCCGGAATGTAAATGCATTTCCGATGATAAGACGCCGGCATCTGCTTCCACGTGTCGCGTGAGCCGATCAGAATCGCCGAGGCGTGCCGTCGGGTGGCGTGAAATCCCGGGATGATCTTGTACGCATTGCGCAGATAGCTCAGCCACTCGCGTTCCTTCCGCCTCGCCGCATCGAATCCTCTCGGCCAGGGCACGCCGCCATTCAATGGCCCGATCACGAACGGCACGCCCGCCCGCCGGCATTTTTCCGCGGTGAGACTGTGCAACGTCGGGCTGAGGGGCGTCAGCCGATGCACCACGTCGAATTCCCCCGCGCGGATGCGCGCTCCAAACCGCTTCCAGACCAGGTGTTCGAAATAAGGATACGACAGGGCGTTCATCGCCATGACCGTCGTCCATCCCTTCCCCTTGCCCCCGCGCAATTTCCCCGCCATGCGCGTCAGGTTCCCCGCCACCGCCTCCGAATCGATCGCCGTGAAATCCCGCCCTTCCACCAGCCCCGCCCGAACAATGGCGTCACGGTTGCGAATCTGCGTGACGAGATGCGCATCGCAATGCTTTGCGATTGCGCGAGTATGCGCCCATCCGACGAGCGGGACACTCACCCACTCCGGGTTGCAGGCTTCGGCAAGGACTAGAACTCGTGGGCGATCATGCATTTTTTTTTCGACTTAACTACTGAAGACGCCAGTGATCACTGGCTAATCAATTCGTCCGATGTACACGTCGTCAAGCGACCATGTGGCGGTGTCGCCGGAGGCGCTGAACTTATTGCCGAAGTGAACATATGCGGTCGTGGATGACGTGAAAGTGTTCCCAGTGCGCCATCCGAGGTCATTGATGGTTACTGGCGCATTCCATTGGCATTCATGGCGACCTTCCCTGTGAGATTTGAACAGCGTCATGGCGAGACCACCCGATCGCGTCAATGATCGCCGGATGATGGGGATTCAGGCAGGATTGCGACGGCGGATTCCGCCATTCCCCATTTTGAGTGCGTTGTACCCACTTACGGAGAGTTCATCAACCGGCCGACCAGATCGAATGCCGGGCGGTACGGCGGAAGTTCGGCTCGGAACGCATGAACCAGAACGTTGGTGTCCGGTGCGATGTCGTCGCCCATAACCACCCAACGCTCACGGAAGCGCTTACAGCTTTTCGATCTGCCAGTATTCCAGTTCCAGCGGGGTGGGTCGGCCGAAGATGGTGGTGATGATGCGGACCTTGCCCTGGTCGCCGAGGATTTCGTCGACTTCGCCCTCGAAGTTCTCGAACGGTCCGTTGGTGACCTTGATCTTGTCGTGCTGCTTGTATTCGGTCTTGAGGCTGGGCGCTTCGTCGGGGCGTTCGGCCTCCTCGAGCATCTTCGACTCGTCCTTGGGCGACATGGCGGTGGGCTTGCCGTTGGAGCCGATGAAGTCTCCGACGCCGTCGGTCTCCTTGATCATGAACCAGACTTTTTCGGGGATCATCCCGTTCTTGTCGAGCTCGAGTTCGATGAAGACGTATCCGGGATAGAGCTTGCGGTCGGATTCCTTGCGCACGCCCCCCTTCATCGAGCGGACGCGCTCGGTGGGGACGAGGATTCGTCCGATGGTGTCCTCGACACCTTCGATCTTCACCTTGCGCGCCAACGCCTCGCGCACCCGATCTTCCTTGTTGCTCGCGACTCTGAGGACGAAAAATTGCATTGGAGCGATTTGCCGCCGGTTGAAGGTCGATGATCCACGGCCGAGGAATCCTCCTCAACCGCGTGCCGCGACGGGCAACCCGTGGCTTCCTTTCTTATCCGAACGGACTGGTTTCCAGAACCTTGATCCAGTGAAACACATAGCCGAAAACGATGTCGATCCCGAAGAGGATCGCCGCGATCAGGAACATGAAGAGAATGACCACCTTCGTCGAGCCGATCAGCTCTCGCCGGCTGGTCCAGTTGACCTTCTTCATCTCGCTGTCGGTGGCGATGAGAAAGTCCACGTTGTACGGCTTGTTCATGATCCAGAACATGAGCAGGGAGAAGATCGCGACGAACCCGCCGGTCACGCCGATGCCGACCTGCCTCGCGACTTTCTGCTCCAGCCCTATGCCGGTGGGTCCAAACCATGCGGGGACGTACTCGTACAGGAAATGCGCCGCCAGCGCGCCGACCAGAATGGCGGCGAAAACCGTGCCCATGCGGGTCCAGTAGCCCTGGCCTTTTTTATGGATCGTGAAGAAGCCGTGCTTTTCATCCCGCGACGACGACAGGCCGGACGGCTTGTCGTCGCGCCCGCCGCCATCACCGGAGGTTTGCTGCTCGATCATGGCTTTCCCATCGTTCTGTCTGGTCACCGACGCCATATCCATCCCTGCCAGGCCCGGTCTTGTCGGGGCCTTGTTCATCTCGACATTCGCTCAGCACGCCAGGAGGGAATCGAACCCCCAACCTGCCGCTTTGGAGACGGCCGCTCTGCCAATTGAGCTACTGGCGTGTGGGGGAACGGTTGCTGGTTGCCTGTGGCTGGTGAATACCCGCCGGCGACCAGAAACCACTCCTCACTTCCGCTTCACTTTATGCAGCGTGTGCCGCCGGAGACGCGGACTGTATTTTTTCACCTCGATCTTCTGCACCCCGCCGGCGACCTTGATCTCCGTGCGATAGTTGAGATCACCGGTCTCCGTGCATTGCAGCCAGACCATTTCGCGGTTTTCTTTTGCCATGACAATAACCTCGGTTGCCGGTTGCTGGTCGTCGGTCGTCCGCAGTGCGTCGATCACGCACCGAACAACCGATATTCAACCAGCAACCAGCAACCTGTAACGAATCACTCAAGCCAGAATCTTGGTCACGACGCCCGAACCGACCGTCTTGCCGCCTTCACGGACGGCGAAGCGGAGCTTTTCCTCCATGGCGATGGGCGCCTGAAGTTCGACTTCCATGGTCACGTTGTCGCCGGGCATCACCATTTCCGCCCCGCCGAGGAGCTTGGCGGAACCCGTCACGTCCGTCGTGCGGAAGTAGAACTGCGGACGATATCCGGTGAAGAACGGCGTATGACGACCGCCTTCCTCCTTCGTCAGCACATACACTTCGGCCTCGAACTTCGTGTGGGGGGTGATGCTCTTGGGAGCGCACAGCACCTGCCCGCGCTCGAGGTCGTTCTTTTCAACGCCGCGAAGCAGCACGCCGACGTTTTCACCGGCCTGGCCTTCGTCCAGCGTCTTGTTGAACGCCTCGATGCCGGTCACGACGGTGGACTTGTTGGCCTTGAGACCGACGATCTCGACGGTGTCGCCGATCTTGCAGCGACCACGCTCGATACGACCCGTGCCCACGGTGCCGCGACCCTTGATCGAAAAGACGTCTTCGATCGGCATGAGGAACGGCTTGTCGATCTCGCGCTGCGGGATCGGAACGAAGGTGTCCAGCGCCGCGACCAGCTCGTCGATCGGCTTGCACGCCGCGTCGTCGGACGGGTTGTTGAACGCCGGCAGCGACGAACCGCGGATGATCGGGGTGTCATCGCCGGGGAAGCCGTACTTGCTCAGCAGCTCGCGGATTTCCATCTCGACGAGTTCGAGCAGCTCGGGGTCGTCCACGAGATCGATCTTGTTGAGGAAGACCACGATCTTGGGCACGCCGACCTGACGGGCGAGCAGGATATGCTCGCGGGTCTGGGGCATCGGGCCGTCGGCGGCGCTGACGACGAGGATCGCCCCGTCCATCTGGGC